>NZ_JBEXYD010000019.1:0-118274 GCF_040630735.1 Kitasatospora sp. NPDC005748 | reverse complement strand
GCCGGTGCGGCGCCGGGGCCCGACGCCGCACCGGCGGACCGGCCGGGTCTCCGACCAGGGCCGTCCTGGTCCGGTCGGATCCGCTCGGCGGGCGGATCGGGATGGGGCTCCGTAGGCTCGACGCATGTCTGATGCGTACGCGGTCCGGCGGGAGCGTCTGAGGGAGCACGGCAGTGCGGCCGGGGCCGATGCGGCGCTGATCACCCGGGCGGCGAACGTGCGGTACCTGACCGGTTGCCCGCCGTGCGGCGCGACGCTGCTGCTCACCCGGGAGCGGGCGCTGCTGGCGCTGCCGGACGACCTGCCGCCGGACGACACCGGTGAGCACCTGATCGTCGAGGACGTCACCCGGGTGCCGGTGGCGGCGGGCGCCGACACCGCGCTGGCGGCCGCCGCGGCCGCGGCCCGGCTGGGGGTGGCCGACCTGGCGGTGGAGGAGCACGACCTGACCGTCGCCCGGCACCGCGCCGTGGCGGGTCTGGCGGAGGGCGTCCGGCTGGCCGACCTCGGCCGGGCGGTCGAACGGCTGCGGGTGATCAAGGACGAGCACGAGATCGCGGACCTGCGGATCGCCGCAGAGATCGCCGACCAGGCGCTCGGCGAGCTGCTGGAGTCGATCCTGGTCGGCCGGACCGAGCGGCACCTGGCGATGGAGCTGGAACGCCGGATGATCGACCACGGTGCGGACCGGGCGGCCTTCCCGGTCTCGGTCGGCACCGGCAGCCACTCCGGCCAGCAGTCCCACCAGCCCACCGACCGGCGGGTGGAGGAGGGTGACTTCCTCACCGTCGTCCTGGGTGCCCAGTACCGCGGGTACGGCGTCTCGACCGCCCGGACCTTCGTGATCGGCGCCGCCCCCGCGCCCTGGCAGGTCGAACTGCACCGCCTGGTGTTCCGGGCCCAGCGGGCCGGGCGGGAGGCGCTCGGTCCGGGCGTCGAACAGTACGTGCCCGACCAGGCCGCCCGGGAGATCCTCCACGCGGCCGGGCACACCGAGAGCTCGCCGCACCCCGTCGGTCACGGCATCGGGCTGGAGATCCGGGAGGCCCCGCGCCTCGGGCCGTCGGACATGGGTAAACTGGACAGCCGCGTGCCGGTCACCGTCGGTCCAGGGGTTCACCTCCCGGGCCGGGGCGGTGTCCGGATCGAGGACACGCTCGTGGTGCGCCCCCTCGAAGAGGGCGGGCCCGAGCTGCTCACCATCACCACCAAGGAGCTCCTCGCCCTGTGACCCGCGACCGCCCGAGGCGGCCGGGGGCGGCAGGACGCACCCCTTGGTTCCTTGACAGCTATATCCAGGAGTAAGTGCGCCCGTGGCTTCCACGAACGATCTCAAGAACGGCATGGTTCTCAAGCTGGAGGGCGGCAAGCTCTGGTCCGTCGTCGAGTTCCAGCACGTCAAGCCCGGTAAGGGCCCGGCCTTCGTGCGCACCAAGCTCAAGGAGGTCCTGACGGGCAAGGTCGTCGACAAGACCTTCAACGCCGGCACCAAGGTCGAGACCGCCAACGTCGACAAGCGTGGCATGCAGTTCTCGTACAAGGACGGCGAGAACTTCGTGTTCATGGACACGGACACCTACGACCAGACCACGATCGAGCCCGCCGTCGTCGGCGACGCCGCGAAGTACCTGCTGGAGGGCTTCGAGGCCCTGGTCGCCATGTACGAGGGTGCTCCCCTGTACATCGAGCTCCCGGCCTCGGTCGAGCTGACCATCTCCCACACCGAGCCGGGCGTCCAGGGCGACCGCTCCACCGGTGGCTCCAAGCCGGCCACCCTGGAGACCGGCGCCGAGATCGCCGTGCCGCTGTTCATCGTCACCGGTGAGAAGATCAAGGTCGACACCCGCGACGGCAGCTACCTCGGCCGGGTGAAGTAAGTCCGTGTCGGCCGCACGCAGCAAGGCCCGTACGCGAGCCTTCCAGATCCTCTTCGAGGCCGACCACCGCGGGGTCGACCCGCAGCGGGTCCTCGCCGACTGGGTGGCCCGTGCCCGGGAGCCCAAGCCGGACGAGGGCACCCCGCAGGTCGGTGAGTACACCATGGAGCTGATCGAGGGGTACGTCCAGCACGCCCGCCGGATCGACGACCTCATCTCCGAGTACGCGGTGGGCTGGACGCTCGACCGGATGCCGATCGTGGACCGCAACGTCCTGCGGCTCGGTGCGTACGAGCTGATCTGGGAGGACGGCGTCCCGGACGCGGTCGTCCTGGACGAGGCCGTCGAGATCGCCAAGGAGTTCTCCACGGACGACTCCCCGGCCTTCGTCAACGGCCTGCTCGCCCGCTTCCTGGAGCTCAAGCCGAGCATCCGCCGGTAGGCGGCACTCCGACGCACGGCCGCCGGGCCCGACAGGGTCCGGCGGCCGTCGTGCGTTCGGGCCGGGTGGCGTATGTTGGGACCCTACTCGCCAGTAACCTGGTGCTCCGGTGACCCACGCGCACCGGTGACCCCGCAGCGAAGGGCAGGCCACCCCCATGACCACGGCGATCCGCAGCGAGTTCGACCAGGGCATCGCCCTCACCAGGCACCCGGCCGAGCCGGGCCGCTACGACGGCGAACTGGGCGCCGGCTGGCAGATCGGCGGCGGCGTCAACGGCGGGCTGCTGCTCGCGATGGCGGGCCACGCCCTCTCGCTGGAGCACGGCGACCACGCCGACCCGGTCTCGATCAGCGGTTACTACCTCTCCGCCTCCCACCCCGGCCCGGCCACCGTCCGTACCGAGGTGCTCCGCACCGGCCGCTCGCTCTCCACCGGCACCGCCTCGCTCAGCCAGGACGGCGTGGAGCGGCTGCGCGTGGTGGCCACCCACGGCGACCTCGCCGACGCCGGCGGCGACGTGCGGACCACCGCCCAGCCGCCGCAGCTGCCGCCGCCGGACCAGTGCGTCGGCGTGGAGCACGCCCCCAAGCAGCTGATCGAGCAGGCCGCCCTCCTGGAGCGGTTCGACCTGCGGCTCGACCCGGCGACCATCGGCTGGGCGCTCGGGCAGCCCTCCGGCAACGGCCGGATCCAGGGCTGGTTCCGGCTCGCCGACGGCCGGGAGCCCGACCCGCTGCTGCTCCTGCTGGTCGCCGACGCGCTGCCGCCGGTCACCTTCGACCTCGGGATGCCCGGCTGGGCCCCCACCATCGAGCTGACCGTCCACCTGCGGGCAAAGCCGGCGCCCGGCTGGCTGCGCGTCACCCACGCCACCCGCAACGTGGCCGGCGGCTACTTCGAGGAGGACGCCGAGGTCTGGGACGAGTCCGGCCGCCTGGTCGCCCAGTCGCGTCAGCTCGCCCGGGTGCCGCGGCAGGCCTGACCGCCGCCGTCCCGCGACCCGCCGCGCCCGGCCGCCCGCCGGGTGCGGCGCGGTCCGGCGGGTTGCGCCGACCGGGTGACGTGCCCCGCCTCACGGTCGGTTACATTCCTGTGACACGCCGTACGTGTGCGACACCCGGGGCTGGGGAGGACAACGGTCGGCGGCACCCCTACCGCCGCCGACCGCCACCGCCCCAGGAGCCTCCGATGAGCCGCAACGGCCGCGCCCGCCGCACCCCCGACTGCTCCGCCGCCGGCCCCCGCCCCCGCGCGCGGCTGCGGCACGAGCGGCGCCGGGCGGACGGCGCGGGGCAGGCCTTCGTCATCGGGGTGCTGACCAGCGCCGCCGACTTCGAGCGCGCCGCCGCCTGGCGCCTCTGCGACGCCCCGGACTACGAGACCTACCTGCGGGACACCGCCGACCTGCTCGCCGAGGCCCGGCGCGGCTTCGACACCGTCCGGGCCCGGATGTTCCACCCGCAGGACTTCGAGGAGTTCTGCCTCCTGCACGGCCTCGACCCGGCCGAGCCGGGCGCCCGCGACCGCTACCTGGTCAATCCGCCGCTGCAGACCCAGCTCCTCGCCTACCAGGGCGAGGACCTCGCCGGGGACTTCCTGCCCCGGCTGGTCCGGGCCCGCGAGAACGGGCTGACGCTGCGCCACGCGGACCTGCTGCTGGACGGCGGGCTCTACGAGGAGCACGGCCGGGCCGTCCGGGAGGCCTACCAGCGTGGCGCCGAGGTGTTCCGGCGGATGCTGGTCGGCGCGGGCAGCGGGGTCTACGAGCTGCGCCTCGCGGTGGACGCCCCCGGTGGCCGGCTGACGGCCGCGGCCCGGGTGCTCCAGTGGGAGGACGGCGTGGTGCGGATCAACGACGAGGACCTGGAGCTGGTCTGCGCGGTGCTCTGCGCGGGGCTGGCCCGGGAGCTGCCGGGGCTGGCGGTGCTGCACGGCACGCAGGGCTCGGCGGCGGCCTGCGGAGCCGGTGACGGAACCGCCGACCCCGCCGGCGACGGAACCGCCGACCGGGCCTTCCGCGGGGCGGCCTGGGCCTGGGCCAGCGCTGGGCAGGGCTGGGCGCCGACCGCGGCCTCGGTGCGGCTGGAGGGCGTGGCGGCCGAGCCCGGCTACAGCCTGGGCACGGTCCGCTGAGGCCGCCGGAGCGGCCCCGGGCCGGCTTCGGTCCGGGGCCGGACGCGCGACGGCGCGGCCCCCGTTCCGGGGCACCGCGCCGTGACGTTTCTGCTTGGCCCTGCCCGTTCCTGCTGGTGGGAGGCGGTGGGAGCCGGTGGGGGCGAGCCTCAGCTCGCCTCCTCCTCGCGCACCGCACGGCGCGCGTCGGGGTTCAGCACGCCCCAGGAGATCAGCTGCTCGGTCAGGATCGACGGCGACTGGTCGTAGATCACGGCCAGCGTGCGCAGGTCGTCCTGGCGGATCGAGAGCACCTTGCCGTTGTAGTCACCGCGCTGGCTCTGGATGGTCGCCGCGTAGCGCTGCAGCGGACCGGCCTTCTCGGACGGGACCTGGGTCAGTCTCTCCAGGTCCAGCACGAGGCGCGGCGGCGGCTCGGCCGCACCACCGGGCGTACCGCCGGGCAGCAGCTCCTGGACCGGAACGCCGTAGAACTCCGCCAGCTCGGCCAGCCGCTGCACGGTGACCGCACGGTCACCGCGCTCGTACGAGCCGACGACGACTGCCTTCCAGCGCCCCTGGGACTTCTCCTCGACACCGTGCAGGGAGAGCCCCTGCTGAGTGCGGATCGCTCGGAGTTTTCCTCCGAGTTGCTTCGCGTAGTCGCTGGACATTGGTCTCCCCGGACGAGATTGCTTCGCGTTCAGTGGTGGGTCACGGGCGATTGTCGACGTCGTTACCGGTGGGTTCGACGCCAGTCTCGTAACTCACTGTGAGGTTACGTAGAGTGAGGTAGCTGCGTCAAGCCGAATGGGGCAGTCGTGCGAATGGCCCGCGTCCGCGGTGCGTCGCGGACGTTAACCCGGTGAAGCGGAATGATGGACGCCGGTTTGCCGTCGGGCGCGCTGGTACGATGGCGGGAGCCCGCGCCGCGTCGGCGGGGGCGTTCCAGACATCCTTTAAGGCCCGTCCAGTGAGGCGGGGAAGGAGGTCCGCTTCGGCATGACCACACATCACGAACCGACGCCGCGCCCGCCGCACCAGGTGCTGGACGGCACGGACATCGCCCGGGTGATCACCCGGATAGCGCACGAGATCGTCGAGCGCGCCAAGGGCGCGGAGGACGTCGTGCTGCTCGGCATCCACACCAGGGGCGTGCACCTCGCCCGCCGGCTGCGCGACCGGCTGACCCAGATCACCGGCCGGGAGATCCCGTTCGGGACGCTGGACATCACCATGTACCGGGACGACCTGCGGCTGAAGCCCGCCCGGGCCCTGGAGCACACCGAGATCCCGGCCGGCGGCATCGACGGCAGGCTCGTCGTCCTGGTCGACGACGTGCTCTTCTCGGGCCGCACCATCCGCGCCGCGCTCGACGCGCTCAGCGACATCGGCCGCCCGCGCGCCGTCCAGCTCGCCGTCCTGGTCGACCGCGGCCACCGCGAGCTGCCGATCCGCGCCGACTACGTGGGCAAGAACCTCCCCACCTCGCTGCGCGAGGCCGTGCAGGTCCGCCTCGCGGACAGCGACGGCGTGGACGCCGTGCTGGTCGGCGACCGCGACCACGCGGACGCGTCGCGCCCCCCGCGCAGTGAGCGCAGCTCGCAGGCCCTGGCCGCCCGGCCGTCCGAACCGCACCTCCCGGAGTAACCCGCGTGAAGCGCCACCTCGTCTCCGCCGCCGACCTCACCCGCGACGACGCGCTGCTGATCCTGGACACCGCCGAGGAGCTGGCCCAGCTCTCCGGACGGGCCGTCAAGAAGCTGCCTACGCTCCGTGGTCGAACGGTCGTCAACCTCTTCTTCGAAGACTCCACCCGTACCAAGACCTCCTTCGAGGTCGCCGAGAAGCGGCTCTCCGCCGACGTCATCAACTTCTCCGCCAAGGGCTCCTCGGTCTCCAAGGGCGAGAGCCTCAAGGACACCGCGCTCACCCTCCAGGCGATGGGCGCCGACGCGGTCGTCATCCGGCACCACGCCTCCGGCGCGCCGGCCCGGCTGGCCCAGTCCGACTGGCTGCACGGCAGCGTCATCAACGCCGGCGACGGCACCCACGAGCACCCCACCCAGGCGCTGCTCGACGCCTTCACCATGCGCCGCCACCTCAACGCCGGCCTCGGCCGCGACCTCGCCGGCCGGCGGGTGACCATCGTCGGCGACATCCTGCACAGCCGGGTGGCCCGCTCCAACGTCCACCTGCTCACCACCCTCGGCGCCCAGGTCACCTTCGTGGCCCCGCCGACGCTGCTGCCGATCGGCATCGAGAACTGGCCCTGCGAGGTCAGCTACGACCTGGAGAGCGTGCTCCCCAAGACGGACGCGCTGATGATGCTGCGGGTGCAGCGCGAGCGGATGAACGCCGCCTTCTTCCCGACCGAGCGCGAGTACAGCCGCCGCTACGGCCTGGACGGCAGCCGGATGGCGCAGCTGCCCGAGCACGCCATCGTGATGCACCCCGGCCCGATGGTCCGCGGCATGGAGATCACCGCCGAGGTCGCCGACTCGCCGCGCTGCACCGTGGTCGAGCAGGTCGCCAACGGCGTCTCCGTCCGGATGGCCGTCCTGTACCTGCTGCTCGGCGGCGCCACGCTCGCCGACGCCGCCCCCCGCACCGACTCCGTGGAGACCGCTCAGTGACCACCTACCTGATCCGCAACGCCCAGATCCTCGGCGGCGCCCCGCAGGACCTCCACCTCGCCGACGGTGTGGTCAAGGAGATCGGCACCGGCCTGGCGGTCGAGGCTGACATCGAGATCGACGCCTCCGGCCTGATCGTCCTGCCGGGCCTGGTCGACCTGCACACCCACCTGCGCGAGCCCGGCCGCGAGGACGCCGAGACGGTGCTCACCGGCACCCGGGCCGCCGCGATGGGCGGCTTCACCGCCGTGCACGCGATGGCCAACACCTTCCCGGTGGCCGACACCGCCGGCGTGGTCGAGCAGGTCTGGCGGCTCGGCCAGGAGTCCGGCTTCTGCGACGTGCGCCCGGTCGGCGCCGTCACCGTCGGCCTGGAGGGCAAGAAGCTCGCCGAGCTGGGCGCGATGCACGACTCGGCCGCCGAGGTGCGGGTCTTCTCCGACGACGGCAAGTGCGTCGACGACGCGGTGATCATGCGCCGGGCGCTGGAGTACGTGAAGGCCTTCGACGGGGTCGTCGCCCAGCACGCCCAGGAGCCCCGGCTCACCGAGGGCGCCCAGATGAACGAGGGCCAGGTCTCCGGCGAGCTCGGGCTGGGCGGCTGGCCGGCCGTCGCCGAGGAGGCGATCATCGCCCGCGACGTGCTGCTCGCCGCGCACGTCGGCTCGCGCCTGCACGTCTGCCACGTCTCGACGGCCGGCTCGGTGGAGATCATCCGCTGGGCCAAGGCCAAGGGCTGGAACGTCACCGCCGAGGTCACCCCGCACCACCTGCTGCTCACCGACGAGCTGGTCCGCTCCTACGACCCGGTGTACAAGGTGAACCCGCCGCTGCGCACCGCGGCCGACGTCCAGGCGCTACGCAAGGCGCTCGCGGACGGCACCATCGACGCCGTCGCGACGGACCACGCGCCGCACCCGTCCGAGGACAAGGACTGCGAGTGGGCCGTGGCCGCGATGGGCATGGTCGGCCTGGAGACGGCGCTCTCGGTGGTGCAGCAGACCATGGTCGACACGGGCCTGCTGAACTGGGAGGGCGTCGCGGACCGGATGTCGCACCGACCGGCCCGGATCGGTCGCCTCACCGGCCACGGACGACCCGTCTCGGTCGGTGAGCCCGCCAACCTGGTGCTGTTCGATCCCGCGTACCGTGGTGCCGTGAACCCCGACAGCTTCGCCACCCGCAGTCGCAACACCCCCTACCGTGGCCTCGACCTGCCCGGCCGGGTGCACGCCACCTTCCTGCGCGGCACCGCCACGGTGCTCGCCGGCGAGCTGGTCGAGCAGGGCGGGCTCGCGTGAGCGCCTTCACCGGGCTCGCCCAGGAGCAGGCCAGGGTCACCGACTGGCCCGGGTACATCGGCTGGGCCATCGGCCTGCTGCTGGTGATCGGGCTGGTCTACTGGCTGATGCGCCAGGGCTGGAACTGGCGGCGCACCCTGCAGTCCGGCATCCCGCCGCTGCCCGCCGTGCCGGCCCGGGCCGGCCGGACCATCCTGGAGACCAGCGGCCGGTACCACGGCACCACCACCGCCGGGAACTGGCTGGACCGGGTCGTCGCGCACGGCCTGGGCACCCGCAGCCGGGCCGACCTGACCCTCGGCGCGGACGGCCTGCTGGTGCAGCGCCCCGGCGACGTCGACTTCTGGATCCCGGCCGAGCAGCTGACCGGGGCCCGGACGGACTCCGGGATCGCCGGCAAGGTCGTGCCGTCCGGACTGCTCGTCGTCACCTGGACGCACGAGGGCACCGCGCTGGACTCCGGGTTCCGGGCCGACCACCCCGGCGAGCACGCCGCCTGGGTCGAGGCGATCGCCCACCTCGCAACACGTACGCAGACGAAGACGGAAGAGGCCGCTCAATGACCGCACCTGCCCCCACCACGCAGCGCCAACGGCGGGACCGAGTCCCCGCCGTGCTCGTCCTGGAGGACGGCCGGATCTTCCGTGGCCAGGCCTACGGCGCGATCGGCGAGACCTTCGGCGAGGCCGTCTTCAACACCGGCATGTCCGGCTACCAGGAGACCCTGACCGACCCGTCGTACCACCGCCAGGTGGTCGCGATGACCGCCCCGCAGATCGGCAACACCGGCTGGAACGACGAGGACGACGAGTCCCGCCGGATCTGGGTCGCCGGCTACATCGTGCGCGACCCCGCCCGGGTGACGTCCAACTGGCGCTCGCGCCGCCCGCTCGACGAGGAGCTCGTCACCCAGGGCGTCGTCGGCATCAGCGGCATCGACACCCGCGCCCTCACCCGCCACCTGCGCGAGCGCGGCGCGATGCGCTGCGGCATCTTCTCCGGCCCGGCGCTGGCGGACGACGCCGCGCTGCTGGCCCGGGTGCAGCAGTCGCCCGAGATGAAGGGCGCCGACCTCTGCCCCGAGGTCGCCACCACCGAGCCGTACGTGGTGCCCGCCGTCGGCGAGAAGAAGTTCACCGTCGCGGCGCTGGACCTCGGCATCAAGGCGATGACCCCGCAGCGGATGGCCGAGCGCGGCATCGAGGTGCACGTGCTGCCGGCGAACTCCACGCTGGAGGACATCTACGCCGTCGACCCGGACGGCGTCTTCTTCTCCAACGGCCCGGGCGACCCGGCCACCGCCGACCACCAGGTCGCCGTGGCGCAGGGCGTGCTGGAGCGCCGGACCCCGTTCTTCGGGATCTGCTTCGGCAACCAGATCCTCGGCCGGGCGCTGGGCTTCGGCACCTACAAGCTCAAGTACGGCCACCGCGGCATCAACCAGCCGGTGCAGGACCGCACCACCGGCAAGGTCGAGGTGACCGCGCACAACCACGGCTTCGCCGTGAACGCGCCGCTGGACAAGGTGAGCGACACGCCGTTCGGCCGGGTCGAGGTCTCCCACGTCTGCCTCAACGACGATGTGGTCGAGGGCCTCCAGGCACTGGACGTGCCCGCCTTCAGCGTGCAGTACCACCCGGAAGCGGCGGCCGGCCCGCACGACGCGGCGTACCTCTTCGACCGGTTCGTCGAGCTCATGCGAGGCGACGACAACGACAGTGTTGAGCTCATGGAGGGCCAGCGTGCCTAAGCGCACCGACATCAAGTCCGTCCTGGTCATCGGCTCCGGCCCGATCGTCATCGGCCAGGCCGCGGAGTTCGACTACTCGGGCACGCAGGCCTGCCGGGTGCTCAAGGCCGAGGGCCTGCGGGTCGTCCTGGTCAACTCCAACCCGGCCACGATCATGACCGACCCGGAGATCGCCGACGCCACCTACGTCGAGCCGATCACCCCGGAGTTCGTCGAGAAGATCATCGCCAAGGAGCGCCCGGACGCCCTGCTGCCGACCCTGGGCGGGCAGACCGCGCTCAACACGGCGATCGCGCTGGACGCCAACGGCGTGCTGGCCAAGTACAACGTGGAGCTGATCGGCGCCAAGGTCGACTCGATCCACAAGGGCGAGGACCGCGAGCTCTTCAAGGGCGTCGTCGAGGCCGTCAACGCCAAGATCGGCCACGGCGAGTCCGCCCGCTCGGTGATCTGCCACACCATGGACGACGTGCTGGCCGGCGTCGACACGCTCGGCGGCTACCCGGTCGTGGTCCGCCCCTCCTTCACCATGGGCGGCGCCGGCTCGGGCTTCGCGCACAACGAGGAGGACCTGCGCCGCATCGCCGGCCAGGGCCTGACCCTCTCGCCGACCACCGAGGTGCTCCTGGAGGAGTCCATCCTCGGCTGGAAGGAGTACGAGCTGGAGCTGATGCGCGACAAGAACGACAACGTCGTGGTCGTCTGCTCGATCGAGAACTTCGACCCGATGGGCGTGCACACCGGTGACTCGATCACCGTCGCCCCGGCGATGACGCTGACCGACCGCGAGTACCAGATCCTGCGCGACATCGGCATCGCGGTCATCCGCGAGGTCGGCGTCGACACCGGCGGCTGCAACATCCAGTTCGCGGTCGACCCCGCGGACGGCCGGGTCATCGTCATCGAGATGAACCCGCGCGTCTCGCGCTCCTCGGCGCTGGCCTCGAAGGCGACCGGCTTCCCGATCGCCAAGATCGCGGCGAAGCTCGCCGTCGGCTACACCCTGGACGAGATCCCCAACGACATCACCGAGCAGACGCCGGCGTCGTTCGAGCCGACCCTCGACTACGTCGTGGTGAAGGTCCCGCGGTTCGCGTTCGAGAAGTTCCCGAGCGCCGACGCCACGCTGACCACCACCATGAAGTCGGTCGGCGAGGCCATGGCCATGGGCCGCAACTTCCCCGAGGCGCTCAACAAGGCGCTCCGCTCGCTGGAGAAGAAGGGCTCCCAGTTCACCTGGGCCGGCCCGGTCGGCGACAAGACCGCGCTGCTGGAGAAGGCCGTGGTCCCCACCGACGGCCGGATCAACACCGTCATGGAGGCCATCCGGGCCGGCGCCACCGCAGAGGAGGTGTTCGAGTACACCAAGATCGACCCGTGGTTCGTCGACCAGCTCTTCCTGCTGGACGAGATCGCCGACGAGCTGGCCGAGGCCGCCGAGCTCACCCCCGAGCTGCTGCGCCACGCCAAGCGGCACGGCTTCTCCGACCTGCAGATCGGTGAGATCCGCGGCCTGCGGACCGACGTGGTCCGCGAGGTCCGGCACGCGCTCGGCATCCGCCCGGTGTTCAAGACCGTCGACACCTGCGCCGCCGAGTTCGCCGCCAAGACCCCGTACTTCTACTCGTCCTACGACGAGGAGAACGAGGTCGCCCCGCGCACCAAGCCCGCGGTGATCATCCTCGGCTCGGGCCCGAACCGCATCGGCCAGGGCATCGAGTTCGACTACTCGTGCGTCCACGCCTCCTTCGCGCTGGCCGACGCCGGGTACGAGACCGTGATGGTCAACTGCAACCCGGAGACCGTCTCCACCGACTACGACACCTCCGACCGGCTCTACTTCGAGCCGCTCACCCTGGAGGACGTGCTGGAGATCGTCCACGCCGAGCAGCAGGCCGGACCGCTCGCGGGCGTGATCGTCCAGCTCGGCGGCCAGACCCCGCTCGGCCTGGCCCAGGCGCTCAAGGACAACGGCGTGCCGATCGTCGGCACCCAGCCCGAGGCGATCGACCTCGCCGAGGAGCGCGGCGCCTTCGGCCGCGTGCTGCGCGACGCCGGCCTGCCCGCCCCCAAGCACGGCACCGCCTTCTCCTTCGAGGAGGCCAAGGCGATCGCCGACGAGATCGGCTACCCCGTGCTGGCCCGCCCGTCCTACGTGCTCGGCGGCCGCGGCATGGAGATCGTCTACGACGAGGCCTCGCTCGCCTCCTACCTGGAGCGGCACGCCGGTCTGATCTCCGAGCACCCGGTGCTGATCGACCGCTTCCTCGACGACGCGGTGGAGATCGACGTCGACGCGCTCTACGACGGCACCGAGCTCTACCTCGGCGGCGTCATGGAGCACATCGAGGAGGCCGGCATCCACTCCGGCGACTCGGCCTGCGCGCTGCCCCCGATCACCCTCGGCGGCTACGACATCAAGCGGCTGCGCACCTCCACCGAGGCGATCGCCCGCGGCGTCGGCGTCCGCGGCCTGATCAACATCCAGTTCGCCCTCTCCGGCGACATCCTGTACGTGCTGGAGGCCAACCCCCGCGCCTCCCGCACCGTGCCGTTCACCTCCAAGGCCACGGCGGTGCCGCTGGCCAAGGCCGCCGCCCGGATCTCGCTCGGCGCCACCGTCGCCGAGCTGCGCGCCGAGGGCCTGCTCCCGGCTGAGGGCGACGGCGGCACCCTGCCCGCCGACTGCCCGATCTCCGTCAAGGAGGCCGTGATGCCGTGGAGCCGCTTCCGCGACATCTACGGCCGCGGCGTGGACACCGTGCTCGGCCCGGAGATGCGCTCCACCGGCGAGGTCATGGGCATCGACAAGGTCTTCGGCACGGCGTACGCCAAGTCGCAGGCCGGTGCCTACGGCGCGCTGCCGACCAAGGGCAAGGTCTTCGTCTCCGTCGCCAACCGGGACAAGCGCAACCTGGTCTTCCCGGCCCGCGCGCTGGTCGGCCTCGGGTTCGAGCTGCTCGCCACCGCCGGCACCGCCGAGGTGCTGCAGCGCGGCGGCATCCCCGCCACCGTGGTGCGCAAGCACAGCGAGGGCGAGGGCCCGAACGGCGAGCGGACCATCGTCCAGCTGATCCACGACGGTGAGGTCGACCTCATCATCAACACGCCGTACGGCACCGGCGGCCGTCTCGACGGCTACGAGATCCGCACCGCCGCCGTCGCCCGTTCGGTGCCCTGCCTGACCACCGTCCAGGCGATGGGCGCCGCCGTCCAGGGCATCGACGCGCTGCTGCGCGACGAGGTCGGGGTGATGTCGCTCCAGGAGCACGCCCAGCTGATCAACGCCGGTCGCGCGAAGTAGTACCACCGCAGTGGGGGGCACCGACCGCCGGGTGCCCCCCACTGCCATGCCCACCCGTCGCCCGCCGCCGCCCCTCGACCGACGGGCCGCGCCCGATCCTCTGTTGGGACCCGCCGTGTACAAGCTCCTGTTCGACCTCGTCTTCAAGAAGATGGACCCCGAGAAGGCCCACCACCTGGCGTTCTTCTGGGTCCGGCTGACCTCCTCGGTGCCCGGCCTGCGCACCCTCGTCCGGCTGGTGCTCGCCCCGCGCGACCGGGCGCTGCGCACCACCGCCCTCGGCCTCGACCTGCCCGGCCCGTTCGGCCTGGCGGCCGGCTTCGACAAGAACGGCGTCGGCATCGACGGCCTGTCGATGCTCGGCTTCGACTACGTCGAGATCGGCACCGTCACCGGTGAGCCGCAGCCGGGCAACCCGGCGCCGCGGCTGTTCCGCCTGGTCGAGGACCGCGCGCTGATCAACCGGATGGGCTTCAACAACCAGGGCTCGGCCCGGGTCGCCGCCCGGCTGGCCGCACGCCCGCACACCAGCTCCACACCGGTCGTCGGCGTCAACATCGGCAAGACCAAGGTGGTCGAGGAGGCCGACGCGATCGCCGACTACGTGAAGTCCACCGAGCGGCTCGCCCAGTACGCCGACTACCTGGTGGTCAACGTCAGCTCGCCGAACACCCCGGGCCTGCGCAACCTCCAGGCCGTCTCGCACCTCGGCCCGCTGCTGGCCGCCGTCCGCGAGGCCGCCGACCGCTCCACCGCGCACCATGTGCCGCTGCTGGTCAAGATCGCCCCCGACCTGGCCGACGAGGACGTCGACGCGGTCGCCGACCTCGCCCTGGAGCTGGGCCTGGACGGCATCATCGCCACCAACACCACGATCGGCCGCGAGGGCCTGCGCGCGAGCGCCGCCCGGATCGAGGAGATCGGCATGGGCGGCCTCTCCGGCGCCCCGCTCAAGGCCCGCGCGCTGGAGGTGCTGCAGCGCCTGCGCGCCCGGACCGAGGGCCGGCTGACCCTGGTCTCGGTCGGCGGCATCGAGACCGCCGAGGACGCCTGGCAGCGCATCGTGCACGGCGCCGACCTGGTCCAGGGCTACAGCGCCTTCATCTACCAGGGCCCGTTCTGGTGCCGGCGCATCCACAAGGGCCTCTCCGCCCGCGTCCGGGCCGGCGGCTTCCGCGACCTGGCGGCCGCCGTCGGCAGCGCCAAGGCCTCCTGACCCCCGCCGGACCCCCTCACCCCCGTGCTACGCCCTGGAAGGACGTCATGACCCTCGCCCCCTTCGGTGCCCGCCTGCGGCACGCCCTCGACACCCGCGGCCAGCTCTGCGTGGGCATCGACCCGCACGCCTCCCTGCTCGCCGCCTGGGGGCTGGAGGACTCCGTGGCGGGCCTGGAGACCTTCAGCCGCACCGTGGTCGAGGCCCTGGCCGACCGGGTGGCCGTGCTCAAGCCCCAGGCCGCCTTCTTCGAGCGGTTCGGCTCCCGGGGCGTCGCGGTGCTGGAGCGGTCCGTCCAGGAGGCCCGGGCGGCCGGCGCGCTCGTCCTGATGGACGCCAAGCGCGGCGACATCGGCTCCACCATGGCCGCGTACGCGGAGGCCTTCCTGGCGCCCGGCAGCCCGCTCTTCTCGGACGCCGTCACCGTCAGCCCGTACCTGGGCTTCGGCTCGCTGCGGCCGGCGCTCGACCTGGCGGCGGCAGGCGGCACCGGGGTGTTCGCGCTGGCCCTCACCTCCAACCCGGAGGGCGCCGAGGTGCAGCGCGCGACCGGCGCGGACGGCGAGCCGGTGGCGGCCGCGGTGCTGCGGCAGCTGGCCGCCGAGAACGCCGGCGCGGAGCCGCTCGGCTCGTTCGGCGCGGTGGTCGGTGCGACGCTGGCCGACGCGGGCGTCGACCTGGCGATCAACGGCCCGCTGCTGGCTCCGGGGATCGGCGCCCAGGGCGCCACGATGGCGGACCTGCCGCGGGTGTTCGGCGCCTCGGTGCGCAACGTGGTGCCGAGCGTCAGCCGCGACGTCCTGCGGCGCGGCCCGTCGCCGGCGGCCCTGCGGGAGGCGGCGGACCGCTTCGTCCAGGAGTACGCGGACGCGGTGAAGTAGCGGGCGCCGCAGCGCTTTCGGTGGCACCCGAAGCGTCGCCGCGGAGGTGGCGTGATGTGCCGCGATGGCGTGACGGGGTGGCGCGGGGTCTCACGACGTGACGTGAGCGCCGTCACATCGGTGGTGCCAAAGGTCCGCAATCGCGGTCATTTTGCCCGGGAAAGTCCTGGTCGGCCTTGGCTGACCAGGACTTTTCGTGTTCTTTTCCTGACGTGGCGCCGCAATCCGGGTAGTGTCCGGCGATAGGTCATCGAAGAGCGGCGATTCCCGTTGCTCTCGCAGGTCAGAGCCGTGAGGTTCCCCTGCGGCCGGTGTCCTGGGAACCAAACCAGTCATAGCTCAATCCCTTCCTTCCACACCCTGAGGTGAACGGCGTGGCTCTTCCGCCCCTTACCCCTGAACAGCGCACCGCCGCGCTCGCCAAGGCAGCCGAGGCTCGCCGGGAGCGCGCCGAGGTCAAGAATCGGCTCAAGCACTCCGGCGCCTCCCTGCACGAGGTGATCAAGGCCGGCAAGGCCGACAACGACGTGATCGGCAAGATGAAGGTCTCCGCGCTCCTGGAGTCCCTCCCCGGCGTGGGCAAGGTCCGCGCCAAGCAGATCATGGAGCGCCTCGGCATCAGCGAGAGCCGTCGTGTCCGTGGCCTCGGCACGAACCAGATCGCCTCCCTGGAGCGGGAGTTCGGCGGCGGTGCCGCCTGACCGTGCCCCCGTGGTCCCGGGAGCGTCCGCGATCCGGGATAATCGGTGCATGAGTGAGCGTCCGCGGCTGACCGTGCTCTCCGGCCCCTCGGGGGTCGGCAAGAGCACGGTCGTCGCTCATATGAGGAAGCAGCACCCCGAAGTCTGGCTCTCGGTGTCGGCGACGACCCGCCACCCGAGGCCCGGCGAGCAGCACGGGGTCCAGTACCACTTCGTCGACAACGACGAGTTCGACAAGCTGATCGCCAACGGTGAGCTGCTGGAGTGGGCCGTGTTCGCGGGCAACCGCTACGGCACCCCGCGCCAGGCCGTACTGGAGAAGCTGGAAGCCGGCGTGCCGGTCCTGCTGGAGATCGACCTGCAGGGCGCCCGCCAGGTGCGCGAGTCGATGCCCGAGGCGCAGCTGGTCTTCCTGGCTCCGCCGAGCTGGGAGGAGCTGGTCCGCCGGCTCACCGGCCGGGGCACCGAGCCGCAGGACGTCATCGAGAAGCGGCTGGAGGCGGCGAAGGTCGAGCTGGCCGCCGAGACGGAGTTCGACACGAGCCTTGTCAACACCTCGGTCGAGCAGGTAGCGGCCGAACTGCTAGCCTTGCTCGGTGTAGTCTGACCTGTCTGTCTTTTCCACCTTTCGGAAGGTTTTCGCGTGTCCTCTTCCATGACCGCGCCCGAGGGCATCATCAACCCGCCGATCGACGAGCTGCTTGAGGCCACCGACTCCAAGTACAGCCTCGTGATCTACGCCGCCAAGCGCGCGCGTCAGATCAACGCGTACTACTCGCAGCTCGGTGAGGGCCTGCTGGAGTACGTCGGCCCGCTGGTGGACACCCACGTGCACGAGAAGCCGCTGTCGATCGCGCTGCGCGAGATCAACGCCGGCATGCTCACCGCCGAGGCGGTCGAGGCGGCCTGAGCCGGTCTCCCTGTCTGTTCTGTCGAAGGGCCCGTCGGATCCGTTCCGGCGGGCCCTTCGACGTGCCCGGGGGCGGTGCGGGGTGCACCGTGCCGCCGGCCGGCGGGGGGTCGTAGGGTGAGCACGTCCCGAGCGAGGAGAGAGTGGGAAGCATGAGCGCGAGCACGGACCGGTCGGACGCACCGCGCGTCGTCCTCGGCGTCAGCGGCGGCATCGCCGCCTACAAGGCGTGCGAGGTGCTGCGGCGGTTCACCGAATCCGGCCACCAGGTGACCGTGGTGCCCACCGAGGCCGCGCTGCACTTCGTCGGCGAGGCCACCTGGGCCGCGCTCTCCGGCCGTCCCGCCGCCACCGAGACCTGGGAGCGGGTCCACGAGGTGCCGCACGTGCGGATCGGGCAGAGCGCCGACCTCGTCGTGGTCGCCCCCGCGACCGCCGACCTGATGGCCAAGGCGGCCCACGGGCTCGCCGACGACCTGCTCACCAACACCCTGCTGACCGCGCGCTGCCCGGTCGTCCTGGCGCCGGCGATGCACACCGAGATGTGGGAGCACCCGGCGACCCGGGAGAACGTGGCCACGCTGCGCCGCCGGGGCGTCGTGGTGCTGGAGCCCGCCGTCGGGCGGCTGACCGGCAAGGACACCGGCAAGGGGCGGCTGCCCGAGCCGTCCGCGATCTTCGACGCCTGCCGGGCGCTGCTGCGCCGGGGCGCGACCGCGGCCGACCTGGCCGGCCGGCACGTGGTGGTCTCGGCCGGCGGTACCCGCGAGCCGCTGGACCCGGTGCGCTACCTCGGCAACCGGTCCTCCGGCAAGCAGGGCTACGCGCTGGCCGCGACCGCCGCGGCGCGGGGCGCCCGGGTGACGTTGCTCTCGGCCAACGCGGAGCTGCCCGACCCGGCCGGGGTCGACGTGGTGCACGTCTCGACCGCGCTGGAGCTGCGGGAGGCCGCGACGAAGGCGGCGGCGGACGCCGACGTGGTGGTGATGGCCGCCGCGGTGGCCGACTTCCGCCCGGCCGAGTACGCCAGCGGCAAGATCAAGAAGGTCGAGGGGGTCGAGCCGGCCCCGGTCGCGCTGGTCCGCAACCCGGACATCCTGGCCGAGCTCTCCGCCCACCGGCCCCGTTCGGGTCAACTGGTGGTGGGTTTCGCGGCGGAGACCGACGACGTGCTGGCGAACGGTCGCGCGAAGCTCGCCCGCAAGGGCTGCGACCTGCTGGTGGTGAACGAGGTCGGCAACGGCAAGGCCTTCGGCACGGACGTCAACGAGGCCGTGATTCTGGGCTCGGACGGCACTGAGACGGGGGTGCCGGTGGGGCCGAAGGAGGCGCTCGCCGACGTGGTCTGGGACCTGGTCGCGAAGCGGTGGCAACCGGTCGCCGAGTGATCTCAAGAGGTGAGCAACCGGTCTCCTTTTCCGGAATCGAGTCCCGATAGCCGGTAGCTGACCGTTACACTCCAGGAATCAAGTCTTTCCGGATGTCCCCGGTCCGCCGGGGGCCTTCAGTCAGCAGCCGCTGCAACCCCAGGGAGCGCTGTGTCTCGCCGCCTGTTCACCTCGGAATCCGTGACCGAGGGACACCCCGACAAGATCGCTGACCAGATCAGCGACACCATCCTTGACGCTCTCCTGCGAGAGGACCCGACGTCCCGGGTCGCCGTGGAGACGCTCATCACCACCGGCCAGGTGCACGTGGCCGGCGAGGTGACCACCAAGGCTTACGCGCCGATCGCGCAGCTCGTCCGGGACAAGATCCTGGAGATCGGCTACGACAGCTCCAAGAAGGGCTTCGACGGCGCCTCCTGCGGCGTCTCGGTGTCCATCGGTGCCCAGTCGCCCGACATCGCACAGGGTGTCGACACGGCGTACGAGGCCCGGGTGGAGGGTGACGAGGACGACCTGGACAAGCAGGGCGCCGGTGACCAGGGCCTGATGTTCGGCTACGCGTCCGACGAGACGCCCGAGCTCATGCCGCTGCCGATCACCCTGGCGCACCGCCTCTCGCGTCGCCTCTCCGAGGTCCGCAAGAACGGGACGATCCCGTACCTGCGCCCCGACGGCAAGACCCAGGTCACCATCGAGTACGACGGCGACAAGGCCGTCCGCCTCGACACCGTGGTCGTCTCCTCGCAGCACGCGAGCGACATCGACCTCGACTCGCTGCTCACCCCGGACATCCGCGAGTTCGTCGTGGAGCCGGAGCTCAAGGCGCTCGCCGAGCAGGGCATCAAGCTCGTGACCGAGGGCTACCGCCTGCTGGTCAACCCGACCGGGCGCTTCGAGATCGGCGGCCCGATGGGCGACGCCGGCCTCACCGGCCGCAAGATCATCATCGACACCTACGGCGGCTTCGCCCGGCACGGCGGCGGCGCCTTCTCCGGCAAGGACCCGTCCAAGGTGGACCGCTCGGCCGCCTACGCGATGCGCTGGGTGGCGAAGAACATCGTCGCCGCCGGCCTCGCCAGCCGCGCCGAGGTGCAGGTCGCGTACGCGATCGGCAAGGCCGAGCCGGTCGGCCTCTTCGTGGAGACCTTCGGCACCGAGACCGTGCCGGTGCTCACCATCCAGAAGGCCGTCACCGACGTGTTCGACCTTCGCCCGGCCGCGATCATCCGCGACCTGGACCTGCTCCGCCCGATCTACTCGCAGACCGCCGCGTACGGCCACTTCGGCCGTGAGCTGCCGGACTTCACCTGGGAGCGGACCGACCGGGTCGAGCAGCTGAAGAAGGCCGTACAGGACTGACCCGCGGTCGGCCCGACCGATCGGACCGCAGGCGGCGGCCGCCCCGACACGGGGGCGGCCGCCGCCTGCGGCGTTCCCCGGTCGGGGGCCGGTACGGGCGTCATGTCGGTGTGACCTGGTAGTACTGGGAGCGATGAGCAGCACGCAGGGGAGTGACGAGGCCGGGGCGGCGCCGGAGCAGCTTGCCTTCATCCGGGAGACGGTCCGCCGGGCCAAGCCCCGGACGTGGCACGGCGCCAAGCGGGCCGAGCACCTGCCGGTGGCCCGGGTGGTGGTCGACAAGGGCGTCCTGACCATCGACAAGTTCTTCGACTACGAGGTGCCCGCCGCGATGGCGGACGACGCCCGGCCCGGCGTCCGGGTGCGGGTGCGTTTCGGGGCACGGGTGGTGAAGGGCCAGCGCGAGGGCGGGGAGCTGCACGACGGGTTCATCGTCGAACGGCTGGAGAAGAGCGACTTCCCCGGTCCGCTGGCGCCGCTCGCCCAGGTGCTCTCGCCCGAACCGGTCCTCACCCCGCAGCTGCTCCGGCTCTGCCGCACCGTCGCCGACCGGTACGCCGGCACCCTGGCGGACGTCCTCCAGCTGGCCGTGCCGCCCCGGCACGCCAAGGCCGAGGCCGAGCCCTCGCCGCCGCCCGGCCCGCTGCCCGGGGCACCGCAGCCCGGCGGCTGGTCCCGCTACCCCGCCGGGCCCGACTTCCTCGCCGCGCTGGCCGCCGGCGGCCAGCCGCGCGCGGTCTGGACGGCGCTGCCCGGCCCCGGCTGGCCCTACGAGATCGCCCGGGCGGTCGCCGCCACGCTGGCGAGCGGGCGGGGCGCACTGGTCGTGCTGCCGGAGGGCCGGTCGGTGGCGCGGGTCGACCAGGCGCTGACCGAGCTGCTGGGGGAGGGCATGCACGCGACCCTGGCGGCCGACCTCGGCCCCCGCGAGCGCTACCGGCGCTGGCTCACGGTGAGCCGCGGCTCGGTGCGCGCCGCCATCGGCACCCGCGCCGCCATGTTCGCGCCGGTGCACGACCTCGGGCTGGTGGTCGTCTGGTCGGACGGCGACAGCAGCCACAGCGATCCGCGCAGCCCGCACCCGCACGTGCGGGAGGTCGCGCTGCTGCGCGCGGCGGAGGAGGGCGCCGGCGTCCTGCTCGGCGGGCACGCCGTCACGGTCGAGGGCGCGCAGCTGGTCAGCACCGGCTGGGCCCGGCCGCTGGTGGCCGACCGGGAGACCGTCCGGCAGGTGGCGCCGAGGGTCCGTACCGTCACCGACCAGGACCAGCACCGGGACGCCGCCGCCCAGGCCGCCCGGCTGCCCTCGGTGGCCTGGGAGGTGGCCCGGGAGGCCCTGGCGAGCGGCGGCCCCGTGCTCATCCAGGTGCCGCGCCGCGGCTACGTGCCCCGGCTGTCCTGCGGGAACTGCCGCACGCCGGCGCGCTGCCGCCGCTGCGAGGGCCCGCTGGAGGCCTCGGCCGCCGACGCGCCGCTGCGGTGCGGGTGGTGCGGGGAGGGCGCGGCCGACTGGCACTGCCAGGAGTGCGGCTCGTTCCGGCTGCGGGCCCAGGTGATCGGCGCCCGGCGCACGGCGGAGGAGCTGGGCAAGGCGTTCCCGCGCATCCCGGTCCGGACCTCCGGGCGGGACGCGGTGCTGGCGACCGTCCCCGCCGAGCCCGCCCTGGTGATCTCCACCCCGGGCGCCGAGCCGGTGGTGGAGGGCGGCAGCGGCTACGCGGCCGCCCTGCTGCTGGACGGCTGGGCACTGCTCGGCCGCCCGGACCTGCGGGCCGGCGAGGAGACGCTGCGGCTCTGGCTGACCGCCGCCGCGCTGGTGAAGCCGTCGACGGAGGGCGGCGCGGTGGTCGTGGTGGCCGAGCCGACCGCCCGGCCGGTGCAGGCGCTGGTCCGCTGGGACCCGCTCGGCCACGCCGGGATGGAGCTGGAGGAGCGGGCGCAGCTGCACTTCCCCCCGGTGTCGCGGATGGCCTCGGTCAGCGGCAGCCCGGCGGCGGTGGCGGATCTGCTCGGGCTGATCCGGCTGCCCTCCGAGGCGGATGTGCTGGGGCCGGTGCCGGCGCCCGCGCTGCGGGGGGAGGAGCAGGAGCGGGCGCTGTTGCGGGTGCCGCCCGGGCAGGGCGCGGCGCTGGCGACGGCGCTGAAGGCGGCGCAGATCGCGCGGATCGCGCTGCGGACGCCGGAGGCGGTGAGGGTGCGGATCGATCCGACGGACATCGGGTGAGGTCCGGGGGGCGGTCGGGTGGTCCGGAGGGTGTGGGCCGGGTCTCGGGTGGCGTCGGCCGGGGTCTCGGGTGGTCTCGGTCGGCGTCGGCCGGGCGGGGCCCGTGCGGTTCGGCGTGATCGGCCGGACCGCACGGGCTGCCGTCGGGCTCAGCCGCGCAGGGGGATGCCGGGGCGGTCCAGGGCGCCCCGGTCGTGGGTAGGGCGGTCGTGCGCCGCCGCGCGCTCCAGTACGGCCCGGTCCAGGGCGCTGCGGTCCAGGCCGCCCTGGCGGGCCGCCGGGACGGTCGCGGCCAGTCCGGTCGGGGCGGGAGCGGCGGCCGGCAGCTCCTCGGAGCGGTCCGGCCGGGTCGGACCGGGCACCCCCGGGACGCCGCCGGCCGGCACCCCGCCGGCCGCCAGCAGCTCGCTGGTCGGCCGGCGCATCCCGTAGCGCCGGTGCACCGCCTGCTTGGTGACCCCGAGGGCCGAGCCCACCGAGTCCCAGGAGAAACCCAGCGCGCGGTCGAACTCGACCGCCGCCGCGACCAGCGTCTCCACGCTCTCGCGCAGCTCCTGCGCCAGCCGCACCGTCGGCGCGGGCGCCCGCCCGTACACCACGAACCCGGCCGAAGTACTGGGGCGGCGCGGACGGTAGACGTTGCCCAGCTGGGCGGTGAGCGTCCGCAGCGCGTCGACCTGCCGCCGGACCCGCTCGATGTCCCGCACCAGCAGGTGCAGGCTCGCCCGCGCCCGGGCGTCGTGATTGATCTGCTCGGCCATGGCCTACGTGCCACCTTCCGTACGGTTCAGCTCGGCCGGAACGTGATGTCCCGCGCGTTCCGGCCCCGGTCAATCTCACTTGACCAACGCCGGACCGCCCGCCGGGGTCACGCAGCCGGGCCGACTCGGGATATGCCAGAACACGGTGCCGGGAGCCGAAGGCCTGCGCGGGAGCGGTGCGGAGGAGCGGGCGGTGCCCCGATCCGATTGCATAGACTTGGCCGGTGGTCGGCCCGTCGGGCGGTCGTGGGCGGGTCGGTGACCGGTCGGTGACCGGTCCGTGGCCCGAACTCCCGGGGCCCGCCCGTGGCACGCCGAACGCCCGACACCCGAACGCCGAAGTCCCGCACCTCCCGCACTCCTCAACTCCCCGACGGACAGGAGCCCGTACGCCGTGGCGATCCAGCCGATCCGCATCTTCGGAGACCCCGTCCTGCGGGCCACCGCCCAGCCGGTGACCACCTTCGACAAGGAACTGCGCAACCTGGTCCGGGATCTCACCGAGACCATGCTCGACGCCCCCGGCGCCGGTCTGGCGGCTCCCCAACTCGGCGTCTCCCTAAGGGTGTTCACCTATCACGTGGACGGCGTCACCGGGCACCTGATCAACCCCGACCTGTCGCTGACCGAGGAGGAGCAGGACGGCCCCGAGGGCTGCCTCTCGCTGCCCGGCCTGCGCTACGACACCAGGCGCGCGTACGGCGTGGTCGCCAAGGGCTTCACCATGTACGGCGATCCGGTCACGGTCGAGGGCACCGAGCTGCTCGCCCGCTGCATCCAGCACGAGACCGACCACCTCGACGGCATCATCTTCATCGACCGCCTCGACCGTGAGCGGCGCAAGGAAGCGCTGAAGGCGATCCGCGAAGCGGACTGGGGCGAGGGCCCCGCGCCCGTCGTCCGGGTCTCCCCGCACAGCACCTTCGGCTCCGCGCGCTGACCACCCCGGTCGCCGCTCCTACGGAATTCCCGCTACCAGAAAGGCCCTTGATGCGCCTCGTGTTCGCCGGCACCCCCGAGGTCGCCGTTCCCGCCCTGGACGCCCTGCTCGCCTCCGACCGGCACGAGGTCGTCGCGGTGGTCACCCGCCCCGACGCCCCCGCCGGCCGCGGGCGCAAGCTGGTCGCCAGCCCCGTCGCCCAGCGCGCCGAGGAGGCCGGGATCGAGGTCCTCAAGCCGGTGAAGCCCAGCGACCCGGAGTTCATCGCCCGCCTCACCGAACTCGCCCCCGACTGCTGCCCGGTGGTCGCGTACGGCGCGCTGCTGCGCCCCGGCGCGCTGGAGATCCCCAAGCACGGCTGGGTCAACCTGCACTTCTCGCTGCTCCCGGCCTGGCGCGGCGCCGCCCCCGTGCAGCACGCGGTGCTGGCCGGCGACGAGGTCACCGGCGCGTCCACCTTCCTGATCGAGCAGGGCCTGGACTCCGGTCCGGTCTACGGCGTCATCACCGAGGAGATCCGCCCGGCCGACACCAGCGGCGAGCTGCTCGACCGGCTCGCGCACTCCGGCGCCCGGCTGCTCGCCGCCACCATGGACGGGATCGCCGACGGCTCGCTGCACGCCGTCCCGCAGCCCGCCGAGGGCATCACGCTCGCGCCGAAGCTCACCGTCGAGGACGCCCGGATCGACTGGGCCCACCCCGCCCTGCGGATCGACCGCGTGGTCCGCGGCTGCGCCCCCGCCCCCGGCGCCTGGACGCTGTTCCGCGGTGAGCGGCTCAAGGTCTCCGGCCCGGTGAAGCTGCTGGCGGACGCCTCCGCGCTCGCCCCCGGGGAGCTGGCCGTCGGCAAGAACAGCATCCGGGTCGGCACCGGCAGCCACGAGATCGAGCTGGGCGAGGTGCAGCCGCAGGGCAAGAAGCCGATGCGCGCGGCCGACTGGGCCCGGGGGGCGCGGATCGAGTCCGGCGAGCGCTTCGAGGACGCCGCGCGCCCGTAGGACGGCGCTTCCGCCGGGACAGCGCTTCCGTGCCGGATGCCGTGCCGCCGGTCCCGCCTCGCCCGGGCGGGGCCGCCGGGCCCGGCGCGGGAGCGGTGCGGCGCGGGTCCGGGGTCCGGCACGGGCCGGGGCCGGGGTGTACCTTCGGACGAGTCTCCCCGGGCGACGAGTCTCCCCGGACCATGGGGAATACTGTTCGTTCGATAACCACCGCAGCACTTTGAGGCACCTTTTGAGCACTCCCAGCGCCGGCCGCGCGCCCCGTCCGCACCGTCGTCCCAAGAAGGACCCGGCGCGCATCGTCGCGTTCCGCGCCCTGCGGGCCGTCGACGAGCGCGACGCCTACGCCAACCTGATCCTGCCGTCCCTCCTGCGCGAAGCCGAGCAGAAGGGCATGGACCGGCGCGACGCCGCCCTCGCCACCGAGCTGGTCTACGGCACGCTGCGCCTCCAGGGCACCTACGACGCCGTCATCGCCGCCTGCATCGACCGGCCGCTCAGCAAGGTCGACCCGCCGGTCCTGGACGTCCTGTCGCTCGGCGCCCACCAGCTGCTCACCACCCGCATCCCCAGCCACGCCGCCGTCTCGGCGACCGTCGAGCTGGCCCGGGTGGTCCTCGGCGACGGCAAGGCCAAGTTCGTCAACGCCGTCCTGCGCCGGATCAGCGCCCACGACCTGGACGCCTGGATCGCCAAGGTCGCCCCGCCGTACGAGAAGGACGCCGAGGACCACCTCGCCGTCGTCCACTCGCACCCCCGCTGGGTGGTCGCCGCCCTCTGGGACTCGCTCGGCCGCTGGCAGCCCGACGCCTCCGACCGCACCGCGATCGAGGAGCTGCTGCGCGCCGACAACGAGCGCCCCGAGGTCACCCTGGTCGCCCGCCCCGGCCGGATCGCCGTCGCCGACCTCGCCGAGTCGCTGCCCGAGGCCGAGCCCGGCCGCTGGTCCCCGTTCGCGCTCCGGCTCGCCGAGGGCGGCGACCCGGGCGCGCTCCCGGCCGTCCGGGAGAACCGCGCCGGCGTCCAGGACGAGGGCAGCCAGCTGGTCGCGCTCGCCCTGGCCGCCGCGCCGCTCGACGGCCCGGACCGGGTCTGGCTGGACGGCTGCGCCGGCCCCGGCGGCAAGGCCGCGATGCTCGCCGCCCTGGCCGCCCAGCGCGGCGCCGCCCTGGTGGCCAGTGAGAAGCAGCCGCACCGGGCCCGGCTGGTGGCCCGCACGCTGGAGGGCAACCCCGGCCCGTACACCGTGATCGCCGCCGACGGCACCCGCCCCGCGTGGCGCGCCGACAGCTTCGACCGGGTGCTTGTGGACGTCCCCTGCTCCGGCCTCGGCGCGCTGCGCCGCCGCCCCGAGGCGCGCTGGCGCCGCCGGCCGGCGGACGTCGCCGCCTTCGGCCCGCTCCAGCGCGACCTGCTGCGCGGCGCCATCGACGCCACCCGGATCGGCGGCGTCGTCGGCTACGCGACCTGCTCGCCGCACCTCGCCGAGACCAGGGCCGTGGTGGACGACGTGCTGCGGGAGCAGGGTGGCCGGGTCGAGTGGATCGACGCCCGCCCGCTGCTGCCCGGCGTGCCGTCGCTGGGCGAGGGCCCGGACGTCCAGCTCTGGCCGCACCTGCACGGCACCGACGCGATGTACCTGGCGCTGCTGCGCCGGACGGCGTAGCCGGGAGGCGGGGCAAGGAGGGCCGGTCGCGGGTGCGGCCGGCCCTCCGGCGTCTGCCGGGGGCCGGTTCGTCAGGGCGTCGCGAGTGCGGCGAGGAGTGCGGCGCCCTGGTGGCGGAGCCGGTCGAGCGGGAGGTCGTCGCAGTACAGGTCCGCACCGGGGATGCTGAAGGAGCCGAACCGGTGCACCGCTTGGTAGGCGAGGTACGGGCGGTGGCCGGCCCGGAGGTCCAGGCCGCACGCGAGGGTGGCGAAGTGGCCCTGGTCGCCCTCGCTGTCGGGGGCGGCGAGGTACCACTCGGCCTCGAACGGCTCGGGGCCGGACGGCAGCTCCACGAGGGCTCGGGCCAGCGCGCGGACGTCGTCGGCCGTGTCGAACGGCAGCGACTCGGACACGTACGGGGAGGCCGCGAGCAACTCCCACCCGGCAGGGGTGCGGTGGACGGCGAGCGTGGAGGTGCCCTCGGCGGACGTCCAGTGGCAGAGCAGCGGCGGGTCGGTCAGGTCCATCCGGTCCGTCCGGTCTACTCGGTCCATCGGGGGCCTCCGGGGCGGGGCGTTCGGTCGCGTCGCCACGTTGCCGGAGGCGCTGGAGCAGTCGGCGGCCGGTGTTGGCGGTGGCGTCGCCGCCGCCTGCTCGGCGCGGGTGAGGAGGGCGGTGCCGTGGGCGCCGAGTGCGCCGGTCAGGAAGGGGCCCGCCTGGGTCAGCAGGTCCGCGATCCCGGTGCCCGACAGATGGGACGACCCGGTCATGATCCGCTCAGGCGGACGGCGGCGGGTCGGTGGTCAGGGGGCGGTCGGTGAGGCCGGTGCCGCCGAGGCGGGTGGTCAGGCCGGCGAACAGGGTGACGTCCTCCGGGCTCCAGGAGGGCGCGGCGAACAGCTCGTCGGCGACGCGTTCGGCGGTGGCGCGGATGTCCCGGAGCAGGGTGCGGCCGGTGTCGGTGAGCGCCGCGTAGGCGACCCGGGCGTCCCGGGCGTCCGGCTCGCGGGTCACCAGGCCGATGCGTTCCAGCGGGGCGAGCCCCCGGGTGACGCCGGAGGCGGTGAGGCCGAGCGCCTCGGCGAGGTCCACCCGGCGCATCCGGCCCCCGGGCGCCTGGCCCAGCCGGAGCAGCAGGGTGAAATCGGCCAGGCTGACCCCGTGCAGGCCGCTCAGGCTCGCGTCGAACCGCCGTACCAGGGCCGCCTGCGCCCGGACCAGGCGCAGGGCCGCGTCCAGTGTGGAACTCATTGCCACCTCCTTGACTGCTCAAGTATAGCTGCGGACTGAGCCGTCGAGGAGGTGGCGGAGCGGGGGGTGCGGGATCGTGCGGGGTGGGGTCAGGCGGTGCGGGCGGCGCGGCGCTGGCGCTTGCCGACGGCGGCCTGGGAGAGGTCCTCGGCCTGCGACCGGAGGTTCTTGTAGCCGTAGCCGTGTTCGTCGAGCCAGGCCTTCGCCGCCCCCTCGGCCCGGTCGGCGGCCTCCAGGATGTCCTCCTCGGCCTCGCCCGAGTCCAGGAAGCGGAAGGTGAAGGCGGGGCGCGAGGCGAGGTCGTAGCTGAGGTGCCCCTCGGGCGTGAACGACGCGTACAGCACGTCGTGTTCGGCCGCGCGGGCGAGGAGTTCGGCGTGCTGGTCGGCGTCGAGGCCGTCGAAGGAGCCGCGGACGGTGACGCGGAAGGTGCGAGTGGTCATCCCTCGACCCTAGCCATCGGGGCCGGTCCGGTTCCACCGCGTTTCACCGGTGGGCGGCCCCGGGGTAGCCGGTGGTCGGGCCCGGGGCACCAGGTGGGATCCCCCACCCGGTGCCCCGGCGGGCTCAGGCCTCGCGCAGGGCGGCCTCGGGCGGCGCGAGGCCGTCGGGGCCGGCGGAGGCCGGCGCGGCGGGCTCCGCGTCGTCCGCGCCGCCCAGCGCGGGCCAGCGGATCTGCGTCGCGCAGAGTGAGACGACGGCGGCGGACGCGGCCACCGCGGCCATGCCCCACACCAGGCTGCTGCCGTTGGCGATGAAGCCGATCACCGCCGGCCCCGCGAGCAGGCCCGTCGTCCCGGTGGCGGCGACCAGCGCCAGCGCGTCCGAGCCCTGCCGGGCGGCGGCCACGTAGATGCACGGGGTCACGGCCGCGACGCCCAGCCCCACGCAGGCGAACCCGAGCAGTGTCGGCACCACCCCGCCGGCCAGCAGCGCGAGCGCCAGGCCGCCGCCCGCCAGCAGGCTGCCGAAGCGGACGATCCGCCCGTCGCCGAAGCGGGTGCGCCAGCCGTCGGCGAAGATCCGGGCCGCCACCATCATGACCGAGACGACGGCGATGCCCAGCGGGGCCAGTTGGGGCGCCGCGTTGACGACATCCTTCAGGTAGAGGGCCGACCAGTCGTTCATGGCGCCCTCGGTGATGGTGCCGAACACCATCGCCAGGCCCATCCAGATCGTCACCCGCGAGGGCAGCGTCAGCCCGCGTCGCTTCTTCGGCGCCTGCGGCTCGGCGGCCTCCGGCGCTTCCGCGGCCGCCTTCTGGTCATCCGTCAGCATGCCCGTCTGGGCGAGCCCGAGGAGCAGCAGGAGGACGACGGCGGCGAGGCCGAAGTGCACGGACAGGGTGGTGGTGAAGGCGTTGACGCCGGAGGCGAGCAGGGCGGCGAGCAGCGAGCCGGCGCTGAAGGTGGCATGCAGCCTGGACATCGCCGTCCGCCGGTACTTGACCTCCAGGGCGGCGCCCTGCGCGTTCATCGCGACGTTCAGGCAGCCGACCGCGATGCCGTCGAAGCAGGCCACCACCAGGGTCACCGGGTAGTTGGGCGCCACGGTGAGTCCGAGCAGCACCAGGCCCAGGGCGAGCGCCGACAGGGTGGCGAGCAGCCGTGAACCGAGCCGCTTCATCAGCGCCGCGACCAGCGGGAAGGACACCGCCGCGCCCACCCCGCAGACCATCAGCAGCAGGCCGAGTTCGGCCTCGCTCAGGTCCAGCCGGCTCTTCAGCGCGGGCAGGCGGGAGACCCACGTCGCGTACTGGAAGCCGAGGAAGCAGAACAGGGCCGCGATGGCCAGTTGGGCTCGGCGGTAGTCGTCGCGCAGGCGGAGCATGTTCATCGAACCACTTCGTCTTTCAGGGGCGACCCGGGGAACGGGCCGTGGGGGTGCGGCGGCGCCCCGGAGCCGGCTGCGGCGAGCAGGGCCGTGGGGGTGGGAGCCGCCGGGAGGGGAGGCGCGGCGGGGGGAGCCGTGCGCAGGGACATCGACATGTAGACCGCCTGGGGGCCGTAGCTCGCCGGGAGTTCGACCTCCGGCTCGGCGCGGTAGCCCAGCGGGGCCCAGAGGACCTCGCTGCCCCGGACGGCCACCAGCGAGATGGTCTCGAACCGCCGCAGCCGGGCCGTTCGCGCGAGGTGGCCGAGCACCAGGGGCGCGAGCCCCCGGCCGCGCAGCTCCTCGGCGATCACCAGGTCGTGCGCGTGCATGTTGGTGGACCGGACGCCGGCGGCCTCCGGCCGGCTCAGGTCCGGGCACGCGTGGAGCGGGTAGGGCAGCGCGAGCAGGTAGCCGCCGAGGCGCCCCCGGTGCTCCACCGCGAAGCAGGTGGTGGGCGAGGCCCGGCCCCGGGACTCCAGCGCCGCCCGCCCCTCGGACAGACCGCTCGCGCTGTAGGCGCGGGCCTCCAGTGCCACGACCTCGTCCCAGTCGTCGGCGGCCAGCAGTCGGACGCGGACGCCCTCGGCGATCTCGTTGGCCATCATGCGGGACCTCCCTCGGAGACGGGAACGGGGGTGCGGGCAGGCACAGGGGTGGGGCGGCCGGTGCCGTCGGTCCGGCGGACGCAGGTGTACGGGAGCGGCTCGAACCCGTTGAAGCCCTGGGTCGTGTACGCCGTGGCGTAGGCACCGCAGGAGAAGATCCAGACCGGATCCCCGGAGGCGGCGGCCGCCGGCACCGCGACGAGGCCGTCGTCGTCGGTGTACGCGTCGTCGCTGTCGCAGGTCGGGCCCGCGACGACGGCCGGTAGGTAGCCGCCCTCGGTGGCGGAGTCCCGCGGGTGGGTGGGGAACTCCATCCGGTACTGCAGTTCGTCCATCTCGTACAGGCCGTTGAACTTGCCGCAGCCCAGGTAGAGCCAGTGCTGCCGCTCGCCGTCGAGCTGCTGCCGGGAGGTCAGCCGGGCGACCTGGGTCCGGATGGCGCCGTGGTCCGCGACCAGGTGGCGCCCCGGCTCCAGGAGGAAGTCCAGCGGCGCCGCCGACACCTCCCGGAGTCGCTGCATGCCCTCCCGGAGTACGGCGAACATCTTGTCCACCGGCGGGTCGAGCGGCCGGCCCCGCTTGTCGAGGACGCCGAGGGCGGGCAGGCCGCCGCCGAGGTTGACGTGGTCCAGCAGGATGCCCCGCCGGTCCAGCTCCTCGACCACGGCGGTGAGCGAGTCCAGCGCGCTCTGCCAGGCGTCGGAGGTCATCTGCTGCGACCCGACGTGGACGGAGAGCCCCGACGGGGTCAGTCCCGCCGCGCGCGCCTCCTCCAGGACCAGGACGGCGTCCGCCGGTGAGCAGCCGAACTTCCGGCTCAGGCCCCAGAGCGCGCCGTCCCCGGTGGTGGCGACCCGGCAGAACACCCGGGCACCCGGGGCGTGGACGGCGAGCGCCGCGACGTCCTCCAGGCTGTCCGTCGCGAAGTCCCGGACGCCGAGCCGGTACGCCTCGGCGATATTGCGGTCGGACTTGATGGTGTTGCCGTAGTGGATCCGCTCGACCGGGACGCCGGTGCGCAGGGCCTGGGCGATCTCCTGCGGGCCGGCCGCGTCGAAGCCGGCGCCCAGCTCCGCCAGGTGGGCGAGAACCTCGTCCACCGGGCACGCCTTCATGGCGAAGCGGACGGCGATGCCCGGCAGTTCGCGCAGCAGCGCCGTGTACTGGCCCTCGATCCCGTCCAGGTCGTAGTAGATCCGGTCGTCGGTCGCGGCCGCCAGGGCGGCGCGCAGGAGTGTGTTCTCAGACATCGTCGATAGCTCCAGGCCCGGTCAGCGGGCCAGCTGCTCGGGGCCGGTGGCCTTGCACGCCCGCACCAGCGGACCCCACGCCCCGATCAGCAGTGCGAAGTCCTCGGTGTCCGCCTGTGCCTCGTCGAGCAGGCGGTCCCGCAGGGTGAGCAGATGGTCGGCGAACTCGGCGTACTTGCCGCCGAGTCGGCGGTAGGCGCCGTCCAGGACGGACAGCCGGCGGACGTTCTCCGTCCGGTCCGTCCCGATGCTGCGCCGGACGGAGTCGGCGATCACGGCGACCCGTACGCGGTGCTCGTCGTCGAGCAGCGCACCGCCCGCCGCCTCCATGTCGAAGTACACCGGGTAGAGGTAGAGCATCGACAGCAGGAACTTGGTGAACCGCAGCTGGTAGGCGGTGAATCCGGCGCCCGTGCGGCGCTCGGGGGTGTAGTAGTTCACGATGTGCCGGTTGTGCACCACGCCGGGCAGGGTGGCGTCGCGCACCACGTGCAGGAGGAAGTAGTCGCTGCCGATGGTGTCGGTCGCGGACGGCAGCGGCAGGCGCTCGTACACCGCGTGGTCGAAGCCGATGTTGCACATGTCGACCCGCCAGATGTCCGGGAGGTCCAGGACGGCGCGGTCCTCGGTGAACGGGTCGGTGCCCCCGCCCACGAAGGAGTCGTCGACCAGCTCCCGCTTCTCCTCCTCCGACGCCCCGGCCGGCGCCCAGAGCGCGACGACCTCGTCGTAGACGGCCGGGTCCAGCTCGCGGATCTCGCCGATGTCGACGGAGAGTTCACCGACGAAGGAGCCGCCGACCATCGCCACCGGCTTCTCGGCGTGCGCCGGGTCGAGGGCGTTCTCGGTGACGCCGGCCGCCGCGTCGGCCGCCCGCTTCCCGAGGGACAGCAGCTCGTGGTGGATCGGGAAGACCGGCTTCCCGTCCAGGACCTGGTAGTGGCTGTCGGAGTCCCGGCGGTGGACGGAGCGGCAGCCGAGGGCGGCGGCGATCAGGAACGCCCGGTTGGTGCAGGCGCCGTAGGAGACGGCGTCCGGCAGCATCAGGTCGAGCACCCGGGCCGGTTCGGCGACCGCGGCGGCGTCGATCACCCGCCGCAGGAACGTCCGCTGCCGGGCTTCGTCGAGGTGGTGCACGACCACGCCCGCCGCCCCGGGCAGCGCGTCCACAGCCTTCGCGTGGACGGCGAACGTCGGCTCGTCGGAGGAGTCCAGCACCAGCAGGTGCACCTCGACGCCGAACTGCGCGGCGGCGTAGGCGGCTTCCTCGCCGATGGACGCGATGGTGTCGGCGCAGGCCCGGTTGGTGGGCAGGGTCAGGCAGATCCTGTCCACGCCGGCGGCCCGGTTCACGCGTCGCCGTCCGGGGTGCTGTGTCGGACGGTGTGCTGTGCGGTGTTCGGTTCGGTCTCCGGTCCGGTGCGCTGCTCGGCGTGCCAGGACTCCAGGCCCAGCAGTTTGGCGCCGAGGTCGCTCAGCCCGGCCTTGCCGTAGCGCAGCGACTCGTGCTTCCGCGGGTCGCCCACCAGCGTCTTGTTCCACGTCGGGGTGGAGAGGTCGCGCCAGGAGGCGATCCGCGAGGCCTTGAGCTCCTCGTGCTCCTCCAGCGCCGGCATCATCGAGAGGTACTGGACCGCCCGGACGCCCTGCTCCGAGGTGTTGCGGGCCACGCCGTGGGCGAGCAGGCCGTTCCAGATCAGCAGGTCGCCGGCCTTCAACTCGGGCCGCACGACCGGGAACTCCGCACGGTCGACGGCGGGCCGGATCGGGTCGCGGTCGGCCGGCTGAGCGGCCTGCCACTGGTTGAACCGCCGGAACAGCTCGGGGTTGCACTGGAAGCCGCCGTGGTCCGGCCGGGTGTCGTTGAGCGCGATGATCCCCTGGACGCGCTGTGGCAGGATGCCGAGCGTGGTGTCGACGTCCCAGTGCAGCTCGATGTCGAAGCCCTTGTCCGTCGCCTCGATCAGCGCGCGGTCACGGTTGCCGACGTTCGGCGGGTTGAGGTTGAGCCGGTCCAGCGTCACCCAGAGCTCTTCGCAGTCCCAGACGTCGACGAACGCGTCGTAGACCCGCTGCGCCTGGCGGCTGTCCCAGATCAGCTGGTGCTGGTAGGCCTCGACGAAGCCGTAGATGTGCAGGTGCTGGGCCAGTTCGTCGGCGAACTCCCGCTCCTCGTACCAGGTCTCCGGCCGCTCCGGGTCCAGGCCCTGGAAGTCCCAGGCGAAGTCCAGCAGCCGCTTCGCCGCCTCGGCCGGGATCGCCTCCCGGACGACGACGTAGCCGTACGTCTGCCAGAACGAGTAGTCCTCCTCGGAGAGCACGCGCAGCGGCCGCGCCTTCTCGATGTCCTTCAGCGGTGTCCTGGCGAGGTAGGTCTCGCCGTCGTTGCTGAAGTACGGGGTGTCGGAGGCGGCCCGATACAGGTATCCGTCAGGCTTCGGCATGCAATCACTCCAGAGGTCGGGAAACTACTGCGGCCGGGACGCGGCGCCGGTTCACGGGGCGGCTCCTGCGCCCGTACGCACCGCCGTTCCCGTTCCGCCGCGCGCACGGCGGCATCGCCGCAGGGCGGCGTCGGAGGACGGCCGACCGGCGGCAACGCGTGCTCGGGCGCGGACGGTTCGGGGCGCGGTGGCCACGAACGGCCGGCGGCGGACGGCTCCGGGGAGAGCGCGGCCGAAGGCGCCGGTCGGGTGAAGGGTGAAGGTGAAGGGGAGAGGGCGGAGGGTAGTTGGTCGGGGTGACGGGCGACGGGGCTTCGGACAGCGGGGAGGTTGCGGGTCTCGCGGTTCCCGGCGGCGCTCAGCGCGCGTGCGGTTCCTGCGGGGGTGGCGGGCCCGGTCGGGCCCTCGGGGCTGTCGCATCCAGGGACGGACCGCCCGTTTCCCGCGGGGACGGGGCCGGGATTCCTTCCTCCTTCTTGTGTTCGAAGCCCCCGACGCGTCGTTGACGCCCTCGGTGGACATGCGGCGGCGTCGGCCAACTCGCTTGTCCGGCACGGGGCATCGCCAGGACTTCCCACCTCGTCAAACTTGCTTCCCCTACGGTGGACTAGACCAACTTGTGGTGTCAACCCTTCTCCGGAGGAGGCTCGCGGCCGCCGTCGCGATCCGTGGGAACGGGCGGTGACCAGGCCGGAGTTGCGGCGGAGGAACGGCCTGCGCGGCCGGTGGCGACCCCTGCCCGAAGGCGCCGGGCGGTTGCCCTTTCGGGCAACCGGGGCATGAGCGGCCGCCGGGTCGGCGTTGGTGACGGGGATGGCGACGGCGCTGGAGCCAGTGACGGGCCGGGGTGGGGGGCGGGCCGGGAGCCGGCCTGTCCGGCGCCTAGCGGGCGTGGTCCTCGCGCCGGGCGTGGTCATCCGACGGGCGGCCCTGGGCGGTGCCGGTCGGTGGCGCCGGGTGGTCGGCCGGGGTCTGCTGCGCCGTCCAGGCCAGCAGCAGTCGCAGGGCGTCCTCGGACGGGCTGCCGGGCTCGGGCGCGTAGGTGATCAGCGCCTGGGCCGGGTCGTCGGCCGCCCGCAGGGTCTCGTAGGTCAATTCGAGCGTGCCGACCACCGGGTGGTGGAAGCGCTTGACCCCGGACGTCTTGTCCCGCACCGGGCGTTCGGCCCACCAGGTGCGGAACTCCCGGCTCTTCATCGCGAGTTCACCGATCAGCTCGCGCAGCCGCGGGTCGTCGGGCCGTCGGCCCGCCTCCATGCCCAGATGGGCCACGTTCCCCCGCGCGCACTCGTCCCAGTCCGCGTACAGGGAACGGGACTCGGGGTGCAGGAAGGTGATCCTGGCGATGTTGCGCGCGGCGGGTTCCAGGGCCGCGAAGTCGCCGAACAGCGCGCTCGCCGCCCGGTTCCAGGCCAGCACGTCCATCCGCTGCCCCATCACCAGCGCGGGCAGCTCCGGGAGGGACCGCAGGAGGGTCCGCAGCATCGGCCGGACGCGCTGCGGCTCCTCCGCCGCCGGCGCGGCCCGCCGCGTGGCGGCGGCCGGGCGGGCGATCCGGTGCAGGTGCCGGGTCTCCTGCTCCTCCAGGCGCAGCGCCCGGGCCAGCGCGTCGAGCACCGCCGGTGAGGCGTTGCGGACCCGGCCCTGTTCCATCCGGGTGTAGTAGTCGACGCTGACCCCGGCGAGTTCGGCGATCTCCTCGCGGCGCAGGCCGGCGACCCGCCGCCGGGCGCCCGCGCCGGGCAGGCCGACCTCCTGGGGCAGCAGCCGGGCGCGGCGGGAACGCAGGAAGACGCCGAGGGCGGTCGGGGAACTCATGTGCCGATTCTGGCCGACGCGCCGCCGTCGTGCCTGGTCCTGTCAGGACCAGGCACGACGATCGGCCGGGGCGCGGCGGTCGTGCGGGGGAACCGGTCGGTCGGCCCGGTCCGCCGCCGGGGCGTCGCCGGCCGGGCGGCCGTCGGCCCAGGTCAGGGTGGAGACGAGGGAGCGGAAGGCCGCCCGGTAGGTCCGGGGGCTGGTCCCCGTGTGGTGCTGGAAGTGGTGGCGCAGGTTGGCGGGCGTGCCGAGCCCCGTGCGGGTGGCGATGCGTTCGACCGGCTCGTCGCCGCGCTCCAGCAGGCGCTGCGCGAGCTGGATGCGCGCGCGGAGCAGGTACTGCAGCGGCGGCAGCCCGGTCTCGGCCCGGAAGCGCCTGGTCAGGCCGCGGACGGTGAGTCCGGCGTGGTCGGCGAGGTCGTTCAGCGTCAGCGGCCGGTCGAGGTGGGCCTCCAGCCACCGGAGCGTCGGCCCGAGCCGGGAGCCCCCGGGACCCGGTGCGCGAGCGGTACCGGTGGTGGCCGCCGACGCGGTGGTGGCCGCCGGCCCGGCAGGCCCGTGCAGCTCCAGGAAGACCTGCCGCTCCGTCTCGATGGCGACCGGCTCGCCGTGGTCCAGGGTGATCAGCCGCAGGCAGAGGTCGACCCCGCCGAGCACCCCCGCCGCGCTGTGGAACGGCGCCGCGTCCGTGACCGAGCCGTCCGGATCGACCTCGATCCGGGGGTGGCGCCCGGCCAGTTCGGCGGCGTACCGGCGGCCGGTCGCGGCCCGCCGCCCGTCCAGCAGCCCGGTGGCGGCGAGGGTGAACGTCCCCGTCCCGATCGCACCGATCCGGCTGCCCCCGGCCGCCGCGGCCCGCAGCGCGTCGACGACCCCGGGCGGCGGCTCCGCACGGAAACCGTCGTGGCCGGGCACCAGTACGGTGTCCGCACCCGCCAGCCCCTCCAGACCCCACGGTGTGTCGGGCCGGAACGGTGCCGGCGCCCCCGTCGTACGGAACCCGGGGCCCGCGCAGTACCGCACCTCGTACCCGACGTGCGGGTGGTGGCGCGCGGCGGCGCCGAAGGTGATCCCCGGCGCGGTGAGCTGGTGGCCCGGTACGCCGTCGAGGGCGAGGACAGCGATCACTGGCATGTCCAGAATTTAGCCCAGGGTGACATCGGGGCCGCTGTTCCGGGCGCGGGCCGGTGCGAAGGATGGGCGGTACGCGGCACCCGCACCGCCGGGGCGTCCGCGCCACTCCTGATCCGAACACCCAGAAGCGCGCTCACGCGCACCCCGAACGAAGGACCTGCCATGCCCGCTTTCAGCTCCCTGGCCCGCCGAGCGGCCCGCATCGCCACCGTCGCCCTGGCCGCGACGGTGTGCGCCACCGCCATGACCGGCAGCGCCGGAGCCATCGTCAACGGGACGGACGCCACCGGGCGCTACCCGTACATGGCCTCGATCCCGATGTCGGCTCCGACGCAGGGCCTGGCCGACGGTGTCTGCGGCGCGACACTGATCCACCCGCGGTGGGTGCTGACGGCGGGCCACTGCCTCGACCCCGAGATCGGCGTGGTCCTGGACGGCACCGTCCGGATCGGCTCGGACCGGCGCACGTCCGGCGGCACCGTGCGCACCATCGAGCGGACGATCACCCACCCCGGCTACGGGATCGGCACCGGCGCCGGTGGTGCCAACCAGGACGACCTCGCGCTGATCCGGCTGGACCGCCCGGTGAGCGAGCAACCCGTCCGGATCGCCGACCGCGCGGCCCGGCCCGGTACGCCGACCCGGCTGCTCGGCTTCGGCAGCGTCGCCGACGTGGACACCCCGCAGCGGGCCGAGTTCGCGAACCGGCTCCAGCAGTTGGAGACCCGCCGGGGAGCCGTCGACGAGTGCGCCCCCGGCCGGGCGGGGTGGCTGCGCCTCTGCACGGTCAGCCAGGTGCCGGGCGCGATGGCCTGCTTCGGGGACTCCGGCGGCCCGCAGCTGCAGAAGGGCCGGGGCGGGCGCTGGGAACTCGTCGGCACCACCTCGGGCGACGGCGACACCGACCCGACCTGTTCGACCGGCCCGGGCCTCTACACCAGCGTTCCGGCGTACGCGGACTGGATCCGGCAGACGATCCACCAGAACAGCTGACTCCCGGCGGCGGCAGCGCCGGGCGCTGCCGCCGCCGCACACCGCCCGGTGGGTACACCCGGGGCGGCCGCCGGGACGGTGGCCAGGCCGCCCCGGGCTTCGGGTACATTCCGGGTATGTCGGTCATCGCCGTCCTCGTGCCCGACGGGCTGCCCGGACACCACCTCACCACGCCGGGGCTGGTGTTCGGGACGGCGGCACGTGAGCACCCGGGGGTCGCCTACGAGGTGCGGTTGTGTGCCGCGCCCGGGCCGGTCGGGATCGGGCTGCCGGCGCCGCTGGGCATCACCGTCCCGCACGGGCTGGAGGGCCTCGCCGACGCCGACGTCGTGCTGCTGGCGGGGCGTGACGGCGCCCCGGTGGAGCCGCCGTCCGAGGTCCTCGACGTGCTGCGGGCCGCCGCCGCGCGGGGCGGCCGGATCGGCGCGATCGGCACCGGGGTGTTCACCCTCGCGGCCACCGGCCTGCTCGACGGCCGGCGCGCCACCACCGGTTGGCGGCACACCGCGGAACTGGCCCGGCGGCACCCCCGGATCGAGGTCGACCCGGTCGGCGCGGCGGTGGCCGACGGCCGCTTCCTCACCTCGGCCGGGATCTTCGGCGGGCTGGACGTCTGCCTGCACCTGCTGGCCCAGGACCACGGGGAGCGGACGGCCGGCGAGACCTCGCGGGAGCTCCTCACCCCCCTGCTGCGGCACGCGGACCGCGTCCAGGAGGGCATCGACCGCGAACTCGCCGACAGCGCGGGCCTCGAACCGACCCTGCGCTGGCTGAAGGCCCGCCTCCACCTCCCGCTGACCCCCGCCGACGTCGCCGCGCACGCCGGAATCAGCGTCAGCAGCCTCAACCGCCGGTTCCGTGCCCAGGCCGGCGTCAGCCCGCCGCAGTACCTGCTCCGGCTGCGCCTGGACCGCGCCCGCGAGCTGCTCACGGAGACCGACGAGCCGGTGGAACGGGTGGCGGCGCTGGCCGGTTTCGCGTCGGCCGCGAGCCTGCGGCAGCACTTCGCCCGGCTGACCGGCACCACGCCGCGCTCCTACCGTGCACGGCACCGGGCGGCCGCCGGGGCGCCCGCCCCCGGGTCTACCCCGTAGCCAGGACCCGCGCGAGCGCCGCCCGCCCGGCCGGACCCCAGGTCCGCTGCCCACCGGGGAGGCCGCGCTCCCCGGCCAGGCCGATGCCGATCAGGGAGAGGCAGCGCAGCAGCGCCCAGCCCCGGGCGCGCAGCACCGTCGCCGTGTCCACCTCGGCCGCGGTGGCCTCGGCGTAGGCGTCGAAGAAGCCGTCCGCCGCGCCTTCGGGCAGGAGCAGCCAGGCCGCCGCGAGGTCCGCCGCCGGGTCGCCGGCGCAGAGTTCGCCGAAGTCGAGCACGCCGGACAGCGTTCCGTCCGTGACGACGACGTTCGCCGGGTGGAGGTCGCCGTGCAGCCAGCGCGGCGGGCCCTCCCGGTCGGGCGCGGCGACGGCCTCCGCCCAGACCCGCCGGACGTCTGCCGCGACGCCGTCGGCGACGAGGTGGAGCTGCTGCTCGAAGCCGCCGGCGGCCTCCCTGGGCGGAGCGCCCCGGTTCGAACCGGGGAACGCGCCGGCGGGCGCCTCCCGATGGAGCGCCGCGAGGAACTCCGCGAGCACGCCCGCCGCGTGGTCGCCACGCTCGATCGGCGCCCGGTCGGCCGGCTCGCCCGGGACCCAGCGGACCACGCTCCACGGCCGGGGGAAGAGCGCGGACGGCTCACCGGCCCGAACGTGGACCGGGATCGGCAGGGGCAGCCGCGGGGCCAGCACGGACAGCCACTCCCGCTCCTTCCGCAGCAGCTCCGGCGCCCGTTCCGTGCGGGGGATCCGTACGGCCAACTCCTCGCCGAGCCGCCACTGCTGGTTGTCCCACCCGGCGTCCACCCGGCGGATGTCCAGCCCGGCGAGGTCCGGGTGCTGCTCCCGCAGGAGTTCCCGCATCAGGGTCTCGTCGATCGCGAAGTCGGTCATGCGGGGCTCCGGGTTCCTGTGCTGTGGAGGGTCATGGTGCCCCGGGCGGGGGGAGCCCGATTGCCTCGTTCGGGTGGTCTCGGGTCGATTCCCTGGCGGAGGTGGCGAGTTGGGTATTACCGTGCGGCCATGACCGAGCTCGTCCGCCGTCGTCACGTCGACTACGGCCGCGTGTCCAGCGCGAGTTGTCCGCTCGACCGCTGACGTACGGCCTTCCGCGCGCGCCTCTCCCGTGCCCCGCGCTGTCGCCGTCCGGTCCCGCGAGCCGGCCCCGTGTCCCGAAGCGCCCGAGGCGGCCACGCCGTTCCGGCGTACCCGCCGGTGCCCCGCGGTCGGGCGCCTCCCGCGGTGAACCCTTGTCCTCGCATGTCCTCGCATGTCCTGGAACGTCCTCGAACGTCCTTGAAGGAGACAGTCATGACCGAAGTCGGTGCCGCCACCGAGCACTACCTCCGCAACAACGCCGCCTACGCGGTCGACTTCCAGGGGCCGCTGCCGCTCCCGCCGGGCCGCCGGAGTGCCGTCCTGGCCTGCATGGACGCGCGGCTCGACGTCTACGCGGCGCTCGGGCTCGACGAGGGCGACTCGCACGTGATCCGCAACGCCGGCGGCGTCGCCACGGACGACGCGATCCGCTCGCTGGCGATCAGTCAGCGGCTGCTGGGCACGCAGGAGATCATCCTGATCCACCACACCGACTGCGGCATGCTGACCTTCGGCGACGACGCCTTCCGGGAGTCGATCCGGGAGGAGACGGGCATCAAGCCGCCCTGGGCGGCCGAGGCCTTCGCCGACCTGGAGGCGGACGTCCGGCAGTCCGCCGCCCGGATCCGGCACAGTCCGTTCGTCCCGAGGACCGACGCCCTGCGCGGCTTCGTCTTCGACATCGCGACCGGGAAGCTCGCGGAGGTGGTGCTGTAGCGGGGTGAGCGGTCCCGGTGCCCCGCCGTCGTGCCATGTCGCGCGGGCGGGGTGCCGGGGCCGTCACCAGGCTTGGGCGGCCAGCCAGTCGGCGATCGCGCCGCCGATCGCGTCGGGCCGGTCCTCGGGGGCGTGGTGCCCGGCCGGGCCGCAGTGTTCGACGGTCAGATGGCTGATGTGCTCGCGGCTCCAGGCGATCACGGCCTCGTCGATCAGCAGGGTCGGCGAGGAGTCGAAGGTCAGCAGCAGCTTGGGTACGTCCGTGCTGTTCGCGAGCCACATGCCGTAGGCGGTCATCCGGGCGACGACGTCGGCCGGCTCGCCGTCGATCGGCATCATGCGCGGCCAGGCGAGCAGCGGGCGCCGGCTCGCGGGGGTGGGGTAGGGGGCGCGGTACGGCCGGATGTCCGCCTCGGCGAGCGGGGTCAGCACGCCGCCCGTGAACGCGGTCTCGATGAGGACGTTCTGTTCGAGGACCAGCCGCTCGCCGACCCCGGGGGTGCGGAACGCCTCGAAGCGGGCGCGGGCGGGCGCGGGGAGTTCGGCGGCTGTGAGGGGCTTGAGCATGGTCTCCAGCAGGACCACGCCGCGTACCCGCTCCGGGTGGCGGGCAGCCCGGTCGAGGGCGAGAGCGCCGCCCCAGTCGTGGCCGACCAGGACGACGTCCCGCAGGTCCAGCGCGTCGAACCAGGCGTCCAGGTAGCGGGCCTGGTCGGCGAAGTCGTAGGCGATGTCGGGCTTGCCGGAGGCGCCCATGCCGATCAGGTCGGGGGCGAGGGTGCGGGCGCGGCCGGCGACGTGCGGGGTGACGCCGCGCCACAGGTGGGAGGAGGTCGGGTTGCCGTGCAGGAAGACCACGGCCGGGTGGCCCGGGCCGCTGGCGGTGCCGGCGGCGGGGGTGCTGTCCGTGTAGGCGATGTGGGAGTCGATGACGTCGACGGTGGGCATGGCCGGTCCTCTCGCGGTGCCGCGTGATTCGTTTGCTGTAACAACGTTCGTGGCACTAACGGTTTCGATGTGCTCCCTACCGTATGCCGTTAGTGCGACTAACGCAATGAGTAGAATCAGGGCCCATGGACACCCAGGGCGCCAAGGGCCCCACCCCGAGCCGGACCCCGACCTCGACGGGCTCCGCTGCCGCCCTCCGCGACGCCGGCCCGGCCGACCATCCGGCGCCCGCCCGGGTGCGCGCACTGCCGAGCAGGCTGCTGGCGATGAACGCGATGTACGCCGACCGCCTGGTGGGCGACGGCCTCGCCGCCGAGGGCGCCCGCAAGTGGCACTTCGTGGTCCTGGTCGCCCTCGCCGAGGCAGGCCCGGCCAGCCAGTCGACGCTCAGCCGCCGTACCGGCGTCTACCGCAGTGACATGGTCGCCGTCGTCAACGACCTCGCCGACCGCGGCTTCGTGGAGCGCACGCCCGATCCTGACGACCGCCGCCGCAACGTCGTCACGGTCACCTCGGAGGGGCGTGGGTATCTGCGCCGCCTCGACGCGATCGTCGACGCGGCGCAGGAGGAGCTGCTCGCGCCGCTGAGCGCCGCCGAGCGCGGCACGCTGACCGAGCTGCTGGCCAGGCTCATGGACCACCACGCCAAGGTGGCGCCGCCCGGCTCCGCCGGCTGACCGCCCCGGGCCCGGCCGGTCAGAGCAGGCCGAGGTGGTCCAGGGCGAGGTAGGCCGCGGCGGCGTCGGTCAGCTCGCCGGTGCGGAGCACGCGGGTGCGGAACTCCGCCAGGTCGAGCGTCATGACGTCGATGAACTCGGTTCCCTCGGGCGCCGGTTCGGCGACCCGGACGCAGTCGGTGGCGACGAAGGCGAACCGGTGGGCGTCGGAGTAGGCGTCCAGCCAGTACTGCCCGACCGGCTGGATCTCGCCCCGGTAGCCGGTCTCCTCCAGCAGTTCCCGGGTGATGGCGTCGACCGGGAGTTCGCCCGGCTCCAGCAGGCCACCGGGCAGCTCGTACAGCACCCGGCCGGGCCCGGGCCGGTACTGGCGGGCGAGGACGACCCGCCGGTCGGGAGTGAGCGCGAGCACCGCACCGGCCGGGCTTTCGCGCTTCAGGTAGAAGTCCGCCCGGCTGCCGTCCGGCAGTTCGAAGTCGACCCGGTCGACGGACCGGCCGAACTTGCCGAAGACGGTGGCGCGTTCGAGCTCGCGCCAGGGTGGGGTGGGGGTCTCGGTCGCCATGGCCAGGACTGTACGGCCCCGGCCGGGCGACTCGGCGGACGGCGGCGGGCGGGTGGGCGGGCGGCCGCGCGACGGCGGGTGGGCGACGGCGGGTGGCGGGGGCGGGCAGGATGGGCGGATGGACACGGTGACGATCAGCGACGAAGACCGCCGGCTCCTCGGAGCCTGGACCGCAGACTGCGCCGAGCGCGTCCTGCCGCTGTTCGAGGCGCGGGCCCCCGCCGACACCCGCCCGGGCGAGGCGATCGACGGCATCCGCGTCTTCACCCGCGACGGGAAGCGGACGGGGAGGCTCCGCGCCGTCGCCCTCGCGGCGCTCGCAGCCGCGCGTGACGTCGCCGACCCGGCGGCCACGGCGGCCGCCCGCGCCGCGGGCTACGCGGCGGCGAGCCCCTACATCCACCCGCTGGCCACCCCCCACCAGGCGAAACACGCCCTCGGCCCGGCGATGTACGCGGCGCACGCGCGGGAACTCGCGGCGGCCGGCGACCGGGCGGCCGGTGATGCGGAGATCCGGTGGGCGATCGAGCACGCACCGCCCGCCGTCGGCGCGATCCTGCGCCAGCTGCCGCCCTTCACGCCCGGCCGCAGCCGCCTGGACGCCTTCCGCGACCGCCTCGAAACCGAGCTGCGGGGCTGATCGGGGGCCCGGCCCTGGAGGGCGGACGGCCGCCCGGGGCGGCGGCGGCCGGGCGGGGCCTGCCGGGCTGCGGAAGGTGCCGAACCACCAGCAGGGGGAGCGGTGTTCGGCGCGGTCCGGCTACGGGCCCTCGATGCCGACGACGGTGCCGAACGGGTACCTGGTCGAGGTCGTCCACGCCCCATTACACGACCGGGCCGGCGCCCCGGCGATTGCGCTCGTCATCGGCGGGGTGGAACCCGAACTCAACCCCGGCGATCTCCACCCAGGCGTAGACGGACCCGGTGTCGCTGAGTTTCGTCTTCACGGGCACGCCCAGGAACTCCCCCCACCGCGGGCCGACGCCCCGGGGTCGAGCGCGAAGGTCATCACGGTGGTGACGCTCTTGAACATTCCATGCCTCCAGCGATGTCGGCTACCACCTTGCCGGAATCGGCGGTGTCCTCCTGGGTCGCGCGTACTTCGCGCGTCGCGGCCGGCCGTAGTGGTTCCGCCGGTTCGGTCGGCGCGGCCGGAAGCCGACCGTGCCGTGCGTCCGGTCGTCGTAATCGGTTGGGGGTTGCCGGGGTCGCTGGTTAGCGTGGCGGTATGACTGAGACCCCGGGAGCCGCTGACTGGCGCGCGGTGAATCGTGCCAACTGGGACGAGCGCGTCCCGATCCACACCGCCGGGGCGTTCTACGACGTGCCCGGCTTCGTCGCCGGCCAGGACCCGCTGCGGGACTTCGAGCTCGCCGAGGTCGGCGAGGTCACCGGGAAGACGCTGGTCCACCTGCAGTGCCACATCGGCCTGGACACGCTGGCATGGGCCCGGCGGGGCGCCACGGTCACCGGGCTGGACTTCTCGGCGCCGGCCGTGGCCGAGGCCGAGGGGATCGCCAAGGAGATCGGCGCGGCCACGGCCCGCTTCGTCACCGCCGATGTGTACGACGCCGTCGAGGTGCTCGACGCCCGCACGTTCGACATCGTCTACACCGGGCTGGGCGCGCTGTGCTGGCTCCCCGACATCGACCGGTGGGCCCGGACGGCGGCCGCGCTGGTCGCTCCGGGCGGCTTCCTCTACCTGGCCGAGTTCCACCCGTTCGCCGACATCCTGGCGGAGGACGGCCGGACCGTGGAGACGGACTACTTCCGGCGCGACCCGATGGTCTGGGACGAGCCCGGCACCTATGCCGACCTGGGCGCGGCGACCACCGCCAACGTGACGATCGAGTGGCAGCACGGGATCGGCGAGGTGCTCAGCGCCCTGGTGGCGGTCGGCCTGCGGGTGGAGTTCCTGCATGAGCACGACTTCACGCTGTTCCCCCGCTTCCCCGTCCTGGAGTCGGAGGACGGCGCCTACCGCTACCCGGCCGGGCAGCCGCGTGTGCCGCTGATCTACTCGATCCGCGCGACGAAGCCGGTGTAGCGGGGCCCGCCCCGCCGGGGTCACTTCTCGTAGACGAACTCGTTCGAGGGGCCGGCCGGGGACGAGTAACCGTTCGACAGCACGGTGACGTTGACGGTCTTGGTCTTGCCGAGGCCCACGCCGATGCCCTGCTCCGGCGCGGTGGCGACGATCGTGTCGGGCGGGCTGACATTGACGTGCTTCGAGGCCTTGTCACCGAAGTGGACGGTCGCCGTCGAGCCGAAGTTGACGCCCGTGATGGTGACGGAGGTGCCGGACTCGCCGGTGTCCGGGCCGATGCCGGTCACCACCACGGGGGCCGGGCCGCCGTAGGCGAACTGGCCGAACGGGACCGCCGGGGAGGTGCCCAGGCCGGTGGTGACGCGGACGGGGACGACGCCGACGCCCTGGGGCGCGGGGGTGGAGATCCGGATGCCGGTGGGGAGAACGGCGATGGCCACCTGTGAGCACGGCACCGTGCCGAAGTCGACGCCGGTGTACTGGTCGAACCCGCTGCCGGTGACGCTGATGACGACCTGGGTGCCCGGTGCGCCGGTACTGGGGCTCACGCCGGTCACCACCGGACCGGCGTCCACGTCGGGCGCGTAGAGCAGCCGCAGATAGGTGGAGTTGGCGTGCTGGAAGGCCACCTGCCCCATGAAGTCCTGGACCGACTTCTTCACCACCGACGGGTCGTAGGACCCGGGCGGCCCGTACGTGCCGTTCAGCCTCATGTCGTCGCCCGGCTGGGCGTAGACGTTGGGACCGGGCAGGCCGGCGATCGCCCCGATCACGGCCTTGACGTCCTCGTTCGCCGCCGGGCCGGGCGGATCCGGGTACCACGTCCTGGCCTCGTCGAGGTTGTTCCAGGCCTGCGGGACGAGGTCGTAGGCGTTGTAGTAGCGCTCGTTCGCCTGCCACTTCAGGGAGTTGACGTAGGTCGCGAAGTCCGTACCCCCGGCGGTGGGGGCGGCGAAGGTGTAGAGCGAGAACTGGGGGGTGCCGTCGGGCCAGGTGAGCGTCCGCAGGTACGGCGCGACCATGGTCGCGATGGCGCCGCCCAGGCTGTGGCCGATCACGTGGACCGTCGGGTTCGACGGGGCCTGGCGCAGGGCGGTGGTCAGGGCCTGGACGAGGGTGACACCCGCGCTGGTCATGGTGACGACCTCGGTGAACGCCTCCATCGCGCCCTTGGCGACCGAGACCGGGCCGGGCGGGGTGCCGACGGCGGTGAACGGGACGACCGTGCCGACGCCGAGGTCCTCCAGCAGGTCGGTCACGTTGGCGTCGGTGCCGCGGATCACCACGGCGAAGGTGTTGGAACCGTCGGTGTTGACGGCGAGGTACGCCATGTTGGCGTTGTCCGGACTCAACCCGACCCAGGAGAGCACCCAGGTGCCCCCGGTGGCGAGCGAGGGGTCGGCCAGCTGCAGGGTGATGCCGCGGGCCACCCGGGTGCTCTGGTCCGCGAGGGCCTCGCCCGAGGGGCGCGGGGTGGCGGCGGTCGCCGCGATCGCGGCGAGCGTCATGGCCGCCTGGGCGGCGGCGGAGGGGGGCGCTGCGGTCGCCATGCTCACTCCTGCGTGTTCGTCGGCCGGTTCACGATGGATCGTGTCCAACCTACGGACCGGAGAGCCCGCCCGGCGGGAGCACAACTGTGGGGTCACGCCATCGGGCTAGCGGAGGAGGGAGCGTTCGCCGGACGTGCGGTGCAGGCCCTGCCCGGGCGGGCAGGGCCTGGGACCTCTGTCAGGCGGTGAAGTTGGGGGAGTGGGCTTCGATGGCCTTCACGAAGGCGCTCCACTCGGCCTGGTCGAAGGCGAGGTGGGGGCGGGTGAGGTCCTTGTCGTCGCCGAGCCAGACGTCGCCGTTGGGGAAGCGGGCGATGATCACGCAGTCGCCGTTGCCTTCCCCGGAGAACGGGGACTTGACCCAGTCAGCGGTGGCGGGATCGTGGTCATACGGACTGTGCTTCTCGCTCACGTCAGCTCTTCCAACTTGCGCTCAAGGGCGGTGATGGTGTCTTCCGGAGACAGCGCGCACCGCTCGACTCGTGCGAAGGCCCGCTCGGCTCGCCGTACGTCGCGTCCCGTTCTCCGGGGGAGCATACCGCCGATGGCTTCGACGAATACGAAGCCATTTTCGGGGTCGTCGGGGAATCGCATGAGAGTGATGCCCGAGTTCAGGATGCCCTGTCGTCCCGCGCTCAAGGGGACCATTCGCAGGGTGATGTTGGGCTGTCCGGAGACCCTGATCGCGTGCCGAATCTGTTCGACAAGTACCTTCTGGTCCCCGGCCACGAGCAGCGCGACCTCGCCGAAGTACGCCTCAAAGCTGAGCGTGGGCGCCTCACTCAGCCGTCGCTGGCGAAGGATACGGACCTCCGCTCCAGCTTCGACCAACTCCTCGTTGGGCGCGTCCGTTCCGGCGGCGATCATTTCTTTCGCGTAGCCCTCAGTCTGAACGAGTCCGGGGAACCCTGAGGGGAAGTAGTTCTGCATGTGTGAGGCGTCGGCTTCGAGAGCGAGATACTCCGCGAAGGCCGGCGTGATCGCCTCGGCGTAGTCGAGGCTTCGCCACCACTGCTTGGGCGGACCGCTCCCGAGAAGGTTCTCGAAGTAGTCCCGATCCGCACCCGTCACGCCGTAGTAGTCCATGAGCGTTGCCAGGTCGTTGGCACCGACAGGTTGGTCTGCCCGTTCCATCTTGCTGAGGCGAGCCGGACTCCAGCCGTCCAGGCCACTCGTCACATCGATGAGGGTCTTGTTGTTCTCCAGCCGCAGGGCGCGCAGCTCGTCGCCGAGCCTGATCTGCCTGATCGCGGACAGGTCCTTGCTCAAGTGGGGCCCCTCCCCTCGGGTGTGGACGACCAGTCTTGCCGGACAGAACCGTTCGACTCAAGCCGTTTCAAGATCCACCGATTTTCTAAGGCGTTCTAGTTGCTATTTCGAATCGCCAAGCTCCACACTCAACGTGACCGCACGAACACGCTCCTGACGGGGTGTTGAGATGCGAAGGGGCGAACTATGTCCACTTTGAGCAGACCTGTCCTCCAGACCTGGGAAGCAGTCCTCACCGAGCACGCCGGCTCAGTGCGGACGGCTCGCCATCAGGTCCGTCAACGACTCACCGAGTGGGGGTGGCAGGGCGAGCGCGTCGACGATCTCGTCCTGATCACCTCGGAACTCGTCACCAACGCCGTGGTGCACGCCTGCCAGGGCCACGGTGAAGTCCGGATCTACCTCCAGGAGTTCGGCGGCGATTGCCGCCTGGAGGTGTGGGACCCGCGTTACGACCTGCCGCTCCAGGAGCGGCGTCCGCGCCGCTTCAACGAGGGCGGGCGCGGGATCGAGCTGGTCCGGGAGCTGGCCTTCGACTTCGGCGTGGTCGTGCGGCGCGGTGCGGGCAAGCGCGTCTGGGTGCGCGTCCTGCTGGCGGACGCCGATCCTCCTCCCCTTCTCAGGAATTGAGCACCATGCACTGCCGAGCGAAGCACCGCCGCCGTCCCAAGCACCGCCGCCACATCCTCACCGGACGTGATCACGCCTCGCGCGAAGGTCATCCGGTCCCGCGAGCCGGCTCCGCCGATCGCCCCTCCAGCCGCCCCTCGACCGCCGAACTCGTCACCGTAGCGGTCGTGTTCGCGCTCAGCCTCGGGCTCGCCTTCCTCGCTGCGGCCCTGGTCGGACCCGGTGAGCCCGCCACCGCCCGCGTCGTCTGGTGGACGACCCTCGCCGCCGCCCTGATGCGGGGCGTCACCTGGTCGGACACCCCCCTCGACCGCCGCCACCGGGGGAGGGAGCAGCCCATGGACCCGAGGGGCTCGGGATCGTCCACCCCACCGTGACCAACGTGCCGTTCGCCTGCATGGCGGAGCGCCGGGGCCCGGTCTCCGTACATGTCCAACACGCAGCTGCCCAACCGGGACGCGACCGTCGTCGTCGCCCGTGACTCCCGAGGCTTGGTCGCCGTACTGACCGCGCCGTTTCCTCCGTGCCGGGCTCCACGGCGCGACTCCAGCTCTTCGAGGCCCGTGGCCTGACCGTCGGCCCGCGCAGCTCGCGCCCGGTGAGGACGGGTTCGGGCTGATGTGGTGGTCGATGGACGACGCCCTCGCCGCAGTCGGCGAGGGGTGATTCCTCCTTCCGGGCGGCCCGCCGGCCCTGCTGCTCGCCGACCGGTGGCCGGTGGCGGTCTGAGTCCGGTCGCCCGTGCCCGTCACCCTCGGTGAGAGCTGTGGCGGTGGGCCCCGGGGAGGGGCGGTCGAGGGGCGGTCGAGGGGCAGGAACAGCGCTCCGTCACCGCCTCCCGGTCGGGGCACCGGGGGCGTGAGGTTGTTCGGTGCGCTGATCCGACCGGTGCCCACACGGGTGTGTCAGGCTTGTCGGAGAGGGGCTGGAGCACAACCGCGGTCGGGAGGCTCGCGATGGCCGAGATACAGGTGAACGGGGTGGCGCTGTACTACGAGGCCCGGGGTGCCGGGCCGGGCGTGGTGCTGGTCCACGGGTCCTGGAGCGACGCCGACAGCTGGGCGCGGGTGGTGCCCGGGCTGGCCGAGCAGGCCACCGTGGTCGCCTACGACCGGCGCGGGCACAGCCGCAGCGACGACCTGCTCACCCAGGGATCGGTCCACGAGGACGCGGCCGACCTCGCCGGGCTGATCCAGGGCCTCGGTCTCGCGCCCGTCTTCGTCTGCGGGGACTCCTACGGCTCGCTGATCACGCTGCGCCTCGCCGCCGCCCGCCCGGACCTGGTGCGCGGCGTCGCCGTGCACGAGCCGCCCGGGACGTCGATGCTGCTGGCCGACCCGGACCTGCGGCCCATCGCCACCGCGTTCGCCGGCCGGATCGCCGACGTGCGGGAACTGCTGGAACAGGCGGAGTCGGCGGCCGCGGCGGAGCTGTTCGTGGAGACGCTCGCCTTCGGCCCGGGAGCGTGGGCCCAGCTGCCCGCGCCGATCCGGCACACCTACATCCGCAACGCCCCGACGTACCTGGACGAGCTGCGGGACCCGGACGCGCTGGACCTCGACCTGACCGCGCTGTCCCGTTTCACCGAGCCCGCGCTGCTCACGCAGAGCGATGACAACGCGCCGATGTACGGCGAGGTGCTGGACATGATCGATCTCGTGCTCCCGAAGGCGGAGCGGCACCTGTACGCGGGTGCCGGTCACGCTCCGCATCTGTCGCAGCCGGAGGAATGGGTGCGGGTCACCCTCCCGCGCATCCTGGGGTGAGGCGCGCCCGGGGGGCGTGCGCCCGGAGCGTGCACGCCCCGTGACGGCCGCCGGGGGTTGGTTCACCTGAGGGGAGGAAGGATGTGTGCGGCCCTACGGGAACTCCGCCCCCGTGGGTGGGCCTCGGCGGAGCGCCTCACGCGGCTCCGGGTGTCCTGCGGGTGGCGACGTTCATCCGGTTCCAGGTGTTGACCGTGAAGATCAGCGCGATGAGCTGGGCCAGCGCCTTCTCGTCGAAGTGCGCGGCCGCCTCGTCGTAGACCGCGTCGGAGACGCCCTGCGGCAGCAGCGTCACCGCCTCGGTGAGGGCGAGCGCCGCGCGCTCCTCTGCGGTGAAGAGGCTGGAGTCCTCCCAGGCGCTCAGCTGGTAGATGCGCTCCTCGCGCTCGCCCGCCCGGCGGGCGTCGCCGGTGTGGTAATCGATGCAGTAGGCACAGTGGTTGAGCTGCGAGGCGCGGATCTGCACGAGTTCGACCAGGACCGGGTCGAGGCCCTGGCGGGAGGCTGCGTCCAGCGCCAGGACGGCCTTGAAGACCTTCGGGGCGACGGCGGAGAGGTTCATGCGCTGGGGGATCTGAACGGGTGTCATGCGTACGAGCCTAGGAGCGGATGCGGCCCGCGAGATGGTGCTTTCCGCAGGGGATTCGGTGGGTCAATTCTGCGCGGAAGTCCCGGCTTCGCCGCCCCGCAGCCGGTCGCGCTGCACCCGGTGGGCGAGGGCGCGGCGCACCGAGGCGGAGGCCATGGCGGCCTTCGGTGGACCGGCCGGGGGTGCGGTACGCGCGGCGGGGACGTCCAGGGCCCGGCTGATCGCGTCGTAGGCCGCGCGGTGGCTGCCGGGCAGCCGCTCCCGGTGCACTCGCAGGTCCTCTTCGAGCAGCCGGCGCAGCTCGTCGACGCCCTGGGGGGTGAAGCGCTTGCGGCCCCGGGCGAGTGCGGTGACGTGCCGGGTGCAGTGGGCGCGGTCGTCGAGGGTCTCGGAGACCTCCTCGGCGAGGCCCCAGAGGCGCCCTTCGAGCCAGGGCGTGTCGTGCTGGTCGAGCGAGACGTCCAGCGGGGGGTGCGGCTCGCCGCTCCCGTGCCTGGCCACCTGCTTGGAGACGGCCGGCTGGCTCATCTCGGTGAGCCGGGCGATCCTGCTCTGGCTCCAGCCGAGGCCGACGAGCACCTGGATCATCTCGGTGCGCAGGGTCCGCATCTCCTCACCGGCCCGGATGACCTCGTTCATGCCGGCGATGATCCGCTCGGCCTGGTCCTCGGTCAGGGTCTCGTACGTCGGGTGGGTGTCGCGGTCGCCTGCCATGACTCGGTTATACACCTGCGGCGGCGCTACCCATAACCGGGTTGTATAACCTGGTTATGAGTGCCATGATCCCTGCCATGCCCACCTACTCCGCACCTGACGGCACCCGACTCGCCTACCGCGTCCACGGGGACGGCGACCCGCTGCTCTGCATCCCCGGCGGTCCGGCGGACTCCCGCTACCTCGGCGACCTCGGCGGCCTGTCCGCGCACCGGCGGTTGATCGTCCCGGACCTGCGCGGCACCGGCCGCTCCGCCCTCCCGGAGGATCCCGCCTCGTACCGCTGCGACCGCCTGGTCGACGACGTCGAGGCCCTGCGCCGCCACCTCGGACTCGACCGGGTGGACGTGCTCGGCCACTCCGCCGGCGCGAACATCGCCACGCAGTACGCGGCCCGCCACCCGGCGAACGTCCGCAGGCTGGTGCTGGTCGGCCCCGGGACGCGGGCCGTCGGCATCGAGATCGACGGGGGGACCCGGCGCGAGGTGGCGCGGCTGCGCAGCGGCGAGCCGTGGTTCCCGGCGGCGTACGCCGCGCTGGAGGCGATCACCGAGGGGACCGGCACCGACTGGGCGGCCGTCGACCCGTTCTTCCACGGGCGGTGGGACGCGGCGGCGCGCCAGGTCCAGGAGGCCGGGCGGCCCGGCAACCCGGAGGCCGTCGAGCGGTTCGCGGCCGACGGCGCCTTCACCCCCGGGGCGACCAGGGCGGCGCTCGCCGCCCTCCCCTCGCCCGCGCTGCTGCTGACCGGGGAGTTCGACCTGAACAGCCCGCCGCGCCCGGTCGCGGAGTTCGCCGCACTGTTCCCCGACGCCGAGCCGGTCGTCCAGCCCGGGGCTGGCCACTACCCGTGGCTGGACGACGCCGACCGGTTCGTGGCGACGGTGGCCGGCTTCCTGGGGTGACGGGCCGGCGGGTTGTCCGGGCCGGGCTTTTCCCGGGGTGGCGTGGGCCGGCTTCCCCGGGGTGACGGGCCGGCGGGTTGTCCGGGCCGGGTGCGGGCCGGTGCGGGTCAGCGGCAGAGGGCCGTGCGCACCACGTCGTCGACGCGGGACCGGGACGGCTGGTCGGTCAGCTGGACGGTCACCGCCACGTTGGCGGCCCGGCCGTCGGTGGTGACGCCGCCCCGGGTCTCGAACCCGGGGAAGCTGCCGCCGTGACCCCAGTAGACGCCGGGGCCGCACGGCAGCGGCATGCTCACCAGGCCCAAGCCGTAACCGGCGCCGGGGCCGAAGGTCTCCTCGGCGGGAACGGTGTCCTGCATCTGGCGGAGCTGCTCGGGCAGGAGGAGGCGGCCGGGGGTCAGCAGCGCGCTGTAGAAGCGGTTGAGGTCGGAGTTGGTGGAGACCAGCTGGCCCGCCGCCCAGCCCCAGGAGGGGTCCATGTCCGTGATGTCGACCAGGGCGCCCGCCTCGTCCCGGTAATAGCCGTGGGGGTGGGCCTCCCGGATGGTCGCGTCACCGGGGGCGGGGAAGTAGGTGTGGCGCAGACCGAGCGGCTTGATGATGCGCCGATCGATCTCCGTGGCGAGCGACCGGTGGGTGACGCTCTCGACGATCAGGCCGGCCAGCACGTAGTTGGTGTTGCTGTACGCCCAGCCCTTCCCCGGCTCGAAGTCGGCCGGGTGCCGCAGCGCGATGCCGACGAGCTCGCGGGGGTCGTAGTAGCGGACGTCGTCGTCGAGGTACTTGCTGTAGTTGGGGAGTCCGCTGGTGTGCTGGAGGAGCTGGCGGACGGTGATGCCGTTCCCGTCGATGCCCGCCCCGGCGCCCTCGCCGCGGACCAGGCCCGGCAGGTAGTCCTCGACCTTGGCGCCGAGGTCGATCCTGTGCTGGCCGACCAGCTGCAGCACGACCGCCGCCGTGAAGGCCTTGGTGTTGCTGCCGATCCGGACCTGTCCGTCGTCGGGCACCTTCGCGCCGGTCGTCACGTCGCCCACCCCCGCGGTGTAGGTGCGGGTGCGGCCGTACCGGTCGGTGACGCTCGCCAGTGCACCGGGAGTGCCGTCCGACTGCAGCAGCGCGGTCAGCCCCTGCTGGACGGCGTCCGGCCGGGACGTCCCGGAGGTCGCGGACGTCCCGGAGGCCGCGGAGGCCGCGGGCGCCGCGAGGAGCCCCATCGTCATGGCGCCCCCGGCCACGGCGGCCGCGGCCCGCAGGGCCCTGCGCCGGCCACCGCCCTGCTGCCGGTCGGAAGAACGGAACCTCTGCGATGCCTGCTCGCGCACGGGGCAACTCCTGGGTGATCGTCGGGAATCCAGCGGTAGGTGCTGGTCCCAGCATGTCCAGGGGCGACCGTCCGGGACGATCCTGCTGTCCGCCCAGGTGAGGGTGGGGCTAACCCCCCGTCATACCGGTCCGATCGGGCAGCGGTGGAGAGGGGGCGGAGGCCAGGTGCGGGGTGGCGGCGTCAGTCGGGCGTGCCGGGCGTGCCGGGCGTGGCGGGCTTACCGGGAGTGTCGGGGACGGCGAGGGCATCGGGGACGGCTCGGGTGTCGAGCGTTCCGGGGGTGGCGGCGGCGGTTCCGGTGGGGCTCGGTCTTCTGCACATGAGGGGCTCTCCACGGTTCGACGGCGTGTGCCCGGGACTCTAGTCATGGACGCGTCAGGCCGAAAGGGGGCGTACGGGCGCAGCCGCGCGGGCCCCCGTGCGCCGGGGCCCGCGCGCGAAGGTGAGGTGGTCAGTCGCCGAGGCTGTCGCGGACGGCCTCGACCAGGCGATCGGCCCGCGCGTCGCCGTGGCCGATCATGCGGTTCGCCGTGTAGGCGAAGCCGATGCCGAACTCGTCGTCACCGAAGGCGAACTGGCCGCCGGCGCCGTCGTTGCCGAAGCTGCGGGCGCCGAGCATCGGCCGGAACGACGGCGAGGGTAGCAGGACCCCCGAGCCCCAGCGGGCGCCCAGGTCGAAGCCCAGGAAGCCGGCGCCGGAGGAGAGTTCACGGACGGCGTCGGTGACGGTCGCCGGGGAGAGCAGTCGCTCGCTCCGCCCGCCCGTGGTGCGCTCGACGCCGGTGACGGCGGCCGCGTACAGGCCGGCCAGACCGGTCGCGGAGGCGACGGCGCCCGCCCCCGGCAGCTCGACGGCGTGCAGCGCCGGGTCGTTCCACCCGCGCGGCTCGTCCAGGCCGGGGAAGACGAGCGCGCCGTTCATCGTCACGATCCGGGTCAGCAGGTGCTCCGGGCCGGGCAGCGGGCGGCGGCCCTCGGCCTCCACCAGCCGCGCCAGGCGGCCGAGTTCGGACGGCGGAAGGCCGAGCCAGGCGGACAGCCCGAGCGGCTCGCCGATGGTCCGGCGGAAGAAGGCGCCCGGGGTGAGGCCGGTGATCCGCCGGACGACCTCGCCGAGCAGGAAGCCGAAGACGTGGCCGTGGTACTCGAAGGTCGTACCCGGCTCCCAGAGCGGCTGCTGCTCCTCGATGGCGCGGACGACGGGCGCCCAGGCGGCGATCTCCTCGAAGGAGAGCGCGGCGTCCAGGGCCGGGAGCCCGGCCCGGTGGCCCAGGACCATCCGGCAGGTGATCGCGTCCTTGTCGTACCGGCCCGTGCGCTTCGGATCGGCGTCCGGGCCCGCGAACTCGGGCCAGTAGCGGCTCACCGGCGCGTCGAGGTCGAGCAGGCCCTGCTGCGCGAGGAGGTGGACCGAGATCGCCACGAGGCCCTTGGCGCAGGAGAAGACCGGGACGACGGTGCCGGCCTCCCACGGCCGGCCGGTGCGCTCGTCCGCGACGCCGCCCGACAGCTCGACGACCTTGCGGCCGCCGGCGAAAACCGTGACGGCGGAGCCGAGTTCGGGGAAGTCGGCGTAGTTGCGCGCGAAGGCGTCGGCGACCGCCCCGAACCCTTCGTCGGCCCACCCCTGGTGCTGCTGCATCGGTCCGTCCCTCCGTGTGCGACCGCACCCGGCGGCCAAGATCATCGACTGGCCCACGGTACGGCGCGGGGCGGCCCGGCCACGAACGATTTACGGGGGGAGCAGGGGCCGGAACGGGCCTGCCCCGCCCCGGTTCCGCGCCGTCCGTGGTCACTTGTGGTTACTCAGGAACCGTAGGAGAGTGAGCGCTGACATGGAAGAACGCACTTTCCCGTGACGGGGGAACCTCATGGTGACCAAGCAGTTCGGTGACTCGCCCGAGGAGGCGGACCTCCGGCGGGCGGACTCCCTGGCACGGGAGATCTTCTCGGACGTCGCCAACAAGTGGGCGCTCCTGATCATCGAGGCCGTGGGTGAACGCACCCTGCGGTTCAGTGAGTTGCGTGCCGAGGTGGAGGGCATCAGCCACAAGATGCTGACCCAGAACCTGCGCATGCTGGAGCGCAACGGGCTGGTGGAGCGGCGGGTGTTCCCCGTGGTGCCGCCGCGGGTCGAGTACACCCTCACCGAGCCGGGCCTGGGCCTGCGCGACACCGTCCACCGGATGTGCGACTGGACCCGCCGCAACCTCGACCACATCGAGACCGCACGCAGCCGCTTCGACGCCTGAGGTGTTGCGTCCGGCCCGTGTTGTCCGGACTGCGCTGTCCGGCCTGTGCTGTCGGACTGTCCCGGCCGGTGCGGTGTTCGACCGGCGCCGGGCGCGGGACCCGCCGGGCGCCGGACCAGCCGGACCTGCTATCCGGTCGGGGGAATGTGCTGGACAGCGGGGCCGGTGCGGCAGATGGTGGGCAGCATGGAGTTCACCCATCTCGGCCGTACCGGCCTGACCGTCTCCCGACTCTGCCTGGGCACCATGAACTTCGGCCCGCACACCACGGAGTCCGACGCCCACCAGATCATGGACACCGCCCACGAGCGGGGCATCAACTTCTTCGACACCGCCAACTCCTACGGCCGCGACGAGGAGGGCAACCAGAAGGGCCGCACCGAGGAGATCATCGGCAGATGGTTCGCCCAGGGCGGCGGCCGCCGCGAGCGGACGGTGCTCGCCACCAAGGCGTACGCGCCGATGGGCGACTGGCCGAACGAGGGCCGGCTCTCCGCGCTCGCCATCCGCCGCGCCGTCGAGGCCAGCCTGCGCCGCCTGAACACCGACCACATCGACCTGTACCAGATGCACCACATCGACCGGGACACGCCCTGGGAGGAGATCTGGCAGGCGATGGAGGTCCTGGTCGCCCAGGGCAAGATCATCTACGTCGGGTCCAGCAACTTCGCCGGCTGGCACATCGCCCAGGCCCAGGAGGCGGCCCGCTCCCGGCACTTCCTCGGCCTGGTCAGCGAGCAGTCCCTCTACAACCTGATCGACCGCACGATCGAGCTGGAGGTCGTCCCCGCCCTCCAGCACTACGGCCTCGGCCTGCTGCCGTGGTCCCCGCTGCGCAGTGGTCTGCTCGGCGGCGTGCTGCGCAAGCTGCGCGAGGGCGCCGCCGTCCGCGGCGCGATGGGCCATGCGAGCGAGGTCCTGGAGGCCAACCGCGAGCGCATCCAGGCCTATGAGGACTTCGCCGCCGAACTCGGCGCCGACCCGGCCGACCTCGCCCTCGCCTGGCTGCTCAGCCGCCCCGTGGTCACCGCGCCGATCATCGGCCCGCGCACCGCCGCCCACCTCGACGCGGCCGTCGCCGCGCTGGACCTCAAGCTCGACCAGAAGACCCTCGACCGCCTGGACGAGATCTTCCCCGGCCACCGCCCCGCCCCGGAGGACTACGCCTGGTAGGACGGGCCGGCCTCTGGCGCGGCGTCTCTCGTCCCGTCCCTCTCGTCTCATCCCGCTCGTCGCGCCCTTCGCGCCGTGCCCCGGTCCCGGGCGCGGCGCGAAGGGCTTCGGCGCGGCGCGCACGGGTGGGCCGCGGGCCTTCGGCGTACCCGCCGGTCACCCCGGTGGGCTGTGGTAACACTGGCTGACATGACGGAAAGGCCTGCCGAGCGCAGTAGTTACCACCACGGGTCCCTCCCCGCGGCGCTGGTCGCGGCGGCGCTGGCGCTGCTGGACGAGGAGGGGCAGGCGAAGGTCACCATGCGGGAGGTGGCACGGCGGGCGGGCGTGTCCCCGGGGGCGCCGTTCCGGCACTTCCCCGACCGGCAGGCGCTGCTGACCGAGCTGGCGGACCAGGTGCTGGCCGACTTCGAACGGTGGCAACTGGCCGAGATCCAGCGGAGCGAGGGCCCCGCGATGAAGGCGATGGGGCTGGGGTTCGTCCGCTACACCATCCATCACCCGCACCGGTTCGAGCTGGTCCGCTCCCGGGTGTTCACCGCCTCCCGGCAGCCGGAGCTGCGGGAGCGGCTCGCCGGGATCGACGAGGCGCTCACCGGCTTCATCGTCGCGGACCAGGAGGCGGGCCGGCTGCGCCCCGGGGACCCGGCCCTGGTGGGCCTGGCCGGGCAGGCGCTGGTCTACGGGCTCGCGCAGATGATCCTGGACGGGTACCTGCCGCCGGAGAAGGCGGAGGAGCTGGCGGTGCGGGTGCTGGACACCTTCGGCCAGGGGATCGCCGGCCGGAGCTGACCGAGTGTCAGTCCCGGTCGTCAACCACCTTTTCCGGTAGCGGATTTGAGGGCACGCGGAGCCTTGACCGGACTCCCGCTCGCTGATGTAATCACCGCTTACATAGGTGGAGCAGAGAGCTGGGGGCACACATGTTCGCCAAACCGACTCCGGGATACACCACCGCGGCCGTCACCGGGGACACCGTGGTGCTGCTGATCGGGATGCGCATCAACCGCTTCTGGGCCGTCCACCACTGGATGCCGGTGATGGCGGCGATGTTCCGCATGCTCCACGACCTGGCCAAGGAGCCGGAACGCGGCCTGCGCGGCCGCATCCTCCTGACCGCCTCGCCCCGGACGTACTACATCGTCCAGTACTGGGAGTCCAAGGAGAAGCTGTACGCCTACGCGTCCGCGCCGGACGCCTTCCACCACAAGGTGTGGGGGATGGTGAACCGCAAGATACGCGCCGGGAAGGTCCGCGGGCACGTGGGGCTCTGGCACGAGACGTACATGGTGCCGGAGGGGTCGTACGAGGCGATCTACTTCGACATGCCGCCGTTCGGGCTGGCCGGGGCGCACGGGTCGCTGCCGCTGGAGAGCCGGGGGCGCCGGGCGTCGGACCGGCTCGCCTACCGCTCGGCGGCGGGGGGCCGGAAGGCGCCGGGGGAGACATCCGGGGGCGGGACGGCGCCGCAGTAGTAGGCCGGGCGACCCCCGGGGGGTTCGGCGGGCCGCCCGGGCCCCGGCCTGAGCGAGTGTGTGTCGCGGGCCCGTGGCGGCCGGGCGGCGTGAGAGCGTCGGGGGATGGTGGAGAGCGGTGGCCGGGCGGCCGTGGTGCACGAGGTGCCGTACTACGCGCAGTGGGAATCCCCGGAGCTGGTACAGGAGATCATCGACGGATCGGTGGGCGCGGCGGACGACCCGCGCTGGGGGCAGTCGGGGGCGCAGACGCCGGAGGACTACGCGTACTGGTCCTGGCGGCTCTGCGGAGTGGCGTGCCTGCGGATGGCGCTCGACCGCTGGTGGGGTGTGGCGCCGCCGCAGGTCCCGCTGGCCGCGGAGTGCCTGGCGGCCGGTGCGTACGAGCGGGACGGCGAGCGGCTGCACGGGCTGATCCACACGCCGTTCGCCGCGTATGTCCGGGAACGCTGGGGACTGGCCGCGCAGGCGCGGGAGCTGACGGCCGACGAGGTGGCGGCGGAGGTGACCGCCGGGCGCCTGGTGATGCTGTCCGTGCACCCCACGATCCGCGAACCCGAGGGGCCCGAGCCGCACCGGCGCGGCGGGCACCTGGTGCTGGCGGTGGGCGTCACCGGCACGGCGCTGGTGATCCACAACCCGTCCGGGTTCGCGGGGGAGTCGCAGGCCTACGCGCACGTGCCCTGGCGGCTGTTCGACCGGTTCTACGCGGGGCGCGGGATCGTGCTCGGCCCGCCGGCGCACGGCCGGTCGGCCGAGGCGGGAGAGCGGGAGGCGGCGGAGACGGCGGACGCGGCGGGGGCGGCGGACGCGGCGGACGCGGCGGGGGCGGCGGACGCGGCGGACGCGGCGGGGGCGGCGGGTGCGGCGGGTGCGGCGGACGCGGGGAGTTGAGCGGCGGCCGGATCGGGCGGCTGGGGGGAACCGGCCATCGGCCCGGCCGTCCGGCACCGGCGGTCGAAGTGGCCGGTGCCGGGCGTCCGGTGTCGATGGATCAGGTCCTCGGTGTCAGGCCGTGGTGGCCGGCAGGCCGATCGGGTTGATCGGGGGCAGCGCACTGCGACAGAGCACCGAGATCGGCGTGAGCGCGGCGGCGAGCCGGTCGAGTTCGGTGCGCGGATGGCTCTCCCACACCCGGGCGGCGGCCAGGTCGGTGGCGGCCTCCAGGGACTGGTGACGGATCCGGCCGCACTCGGTGATCGTGCCGCGCTCCGTCAGCCAACCGCGTTCCACCAGACGGGCGGTGGCGGCCGCCCACTCCTCGTCGGTCCAGCCGCGCATCGGCTGCAGCACCTCGCGGCGGACGTCCAGCGCGCAGCGCACCACCAGCGCCTCGCAACCGTCCAGCCCGGCGGAGACCAGCGCCGCGACATGGCCGTCGCCGCGGTGCTCGCGCATCACGGTGGCGGCCTGCCAGAGCCGTCCGTACAGGCCGGCCGGGCGGGGGACGGCGGCGTTGGCGGCGGCCAGCACCCGGCCCGCGCAGTCCAGCCGGTCGACGGCCCGCTCCAGCAGGTCGGCCACCCGTTCGACCTGTTCCGGCTCCACGTGCTCCAGCAGCCGGGCGAGCGCCGCCGAGGCGCCCGCGACCCGGGCCGCCAGGGCGCTGTCCGGATCCGCCCGCTTCCAGACGTCCGGCAGGGCGCGTTCCACCATCGAGGGCGCGAAGTTGAAGAACGCGGCGACCACCGGCGGCGCGTCGACCGCGCCCAGCGGCGCCGCCCGCCCGGCGAAGTAGCCGCGCCAGCCGCCGCGCAGTCCGGCCTCCTCGAACGCCGCGCGGCCCTCGGGGGAGAAGTAGGTGACGGCGTGCACCGGCTCGAAGAGCCACCACAGGGCCCGGGCGGGATGGACCAGATCGGCCAACGGAGGACCTTCCTCGGAGTGAGCACGAAGAGTGCGTGAGGGGGTGGGAGGGGGTAATTCTGCGGCTGCGTGAGGGAGCTGGGCGGGGGTGGCTCCGCGGAGCGGGCAGGGGCCCGCGGGGGGAGTTCCGGTGCGGGCTCCGCGGAGGGTGTGTGGCGGAAAAGGGGCGGGAACGAGGGCGGCCGGAGGTGCGAACGACGGGTTTCACAGGGCTGATGACCACGGCGGCGCTCGCGTTAACCCCCGAGCGGGTGTGATGCGGGTCACGGGGAGGGTCCGCCGTTCAGTTCCCGCCCGCTCCCCGCGAGATGATGGGGCGAGGTGGCCGTTTCGGGCGCCGGGAACCCTCGTAGGAAGCGAAGCATCGGAAATGGCGCAGATCAACCCCAGCATCCTGTCCGCGGACTTCGCCAGGCTCGCCGACGAGGCCGAGGCCGTCAGGGGTTCGGACTGGCTGCACGTCGACGTGATGGACAACCACTTCGTGCCCAACCTGACCCTGGGCGTCCCGGTGGTCGAGGCCCTCGCCCGGGCCACCGGCACGCCGCTCGACTGCCACCTGATGATCGAGGAGCCGGACCGCTGGGCCCCGCAGTACGTCGAGGCCGGCGCCGGCTCCGTCACCTTCCACGTCGAGGCCGCGGCCGCGCCCGTCCGGCTCGCCCGGGAGATCCGGGCCAAGGGCGCCCGCGCGTCCATGGCGTTGCGGCCCGCCACGCCGATCGAGCCGTACGAGGACCTGCTGCCCGAGCTGGACATGCTGCTGATCATGACGGTCGAGCCGGGCTTCGGCGGCCAGGCGTTCCTGGACATCATGCTGCCGAAGATCCGCCGCACCCGGCAGCTGATCGACAAGCACGGCCTGGAGCTGTGGCTGCAGGTGGACGGCGGGGTCTCCGCGAGCACCATCGAGCGCTGCGCCGAGGCCGGCGCGGACGTCTTCGTGGCCGGCTCGGCGGTGTACGGCGCGGAGGACCCGGCCGAGGCCGTCGCCAAGCTGCGCGCGCTCGCGGACGCGGCGACCGCGGACTCCTGGTGGGCCTGCAAGCACTGAGTCGTCGGGGACACCGCCCCCGGGCCGCGGTGACGAGTTGTTGATCAGCTGTGACGGACACGGTGCGGCCCGCGGGCCGGGCCCGACGTACAGTGCCGGCTGACTGTCGGAGGGGAGAACCGTGGACCTGGACCAGCAGGGGAGTGGACACGCCGGAGCGGTGGGTGTCGGAGCGGTGGGTGTCGGGGTGGCGGGCGGTGTTCCGGTGCCGCCGCCCCCCGTCGCCCCGCCGCCGCCCGTGATGGCGCCGCCGCCCGCCGCGCCGCCCGTGATCGGCGTGACCGGCCGGGCCCGCACGGGCTTGTTCGGCCCGGGGGCGTTCGGCCCCGGCACGCTCGGGCGGCGCCGGCTGCTCAGGGCGGGCCTCGGCCTCGGCGGCCTCGCCGTCGTCGGCACCGGTACCGCGGTGGCCCTGTCCGGCGGTTCGGACGGCCCGGGCAGCCGGTCCGGCGGCTCCGGTGGCCCGGGCGTGCCCTCCGCCGCCGGTACGACCCCCGCCACGGCGCCCACCGGTACGGCGGCACCGTCCGGCGCCACGGCCGTCGTCCCCTCGCTCCGCAGCGAGGAGCAGCACTCGGCGGCCCGGAACGGCGCCGCGGTGAAGATGATAACGATCGTCCCGGAGGGCATCGCCCGCCCGGCCGACCTGCCGGTCTGCGTCGCCCTGCACGGGCGCGGCGCCACCGCCCAGGCGTGGACCGACCTCGGACTGCCGCAGATCCTGGTGGCCGCCATCGCGGCCGGCGTCCCCCCGTTCGCGGTGGTCGCCGTCGACGGCGGCGACGCCACCTACTGGCGGCGCACACCGTCCGGCGACGACCCGCAGAAGATGCTGCTGGAGGAGCTGCCGGGCTGGCTCGCCAAGCAGGGGCTGCGCGCGCCCGACGCGGCGATGGGCATATCCATGGGCGGCTTCGGCTCGCTCCGCTACGCCCGCAACCGGGGCGCCGGCTTCGGCCCGGTCGCGGTACTCAGTCCGGCGCTGTTCCGCAGCTGGGGCGACGCCAAGGCGGTGGGCGTCTTCAAGGACGAGGCCGACTGGCGCGAGAACGAGCCGCTGCTCCACCAGGACCAGCCGCACGGCCGCCCGATCGGCGTCTGGTGCGGCACCGAGGACCCGTTCTGCGACGCGGCCCGCAAACTGGCCGGCGACACCGTCCAGGCCCGCTTCACCCCCGGGGTCCACGACGCGGCGTACTGGCGCAAGGTCCTGCCGGACGCGGTCGCCTTCCTCGGCCGCGCGCTGGCGGGCCGCGGCGCCGGCTGACGGGGCGGGGCGGGGGGCCGGCTGATCGGCTCACCGGGGGCCGGCCGTCCGGAGTGGGTGGAGCGCCGCCCCCGCATGGTGGATGATCATTGTCGACGCCCCTCCGGCCCGGACCGCACGGCCCCGGCCGGCCCCGACCCGTACGGTGGTGGATCCGCGACATGAGCAACCTCGACCAGAAGCCCGCTCCGACCCCCTGCGGCGGCGAGTCCGGCGCCGGACCGGTCCGCGAACTGCTGACCGGACGCCAGGTCCCGCTGGGTGAGAGCACCGTCGTGCGCCGCCTGCTGCCCAACCTCGGCCGCCGGATGGTCGGCGCCTGGTGCTTCGTCGACCACTACGGCCCGGACGACATCGCCGACGAGCCCGGCATGCAGGTCCCGCCGCACCCGCACATGGGCCTGCAGACGGTCAGCTGGCTCCACCAGGGCGAGGTCCTGCACCGCGACAGCCTCGGCAGCCTGCAGACCGTCCGCCCCTACGAGCTGGGCCTGATGACCTCCGGCCGTGCGATCTCCCACTCCGAGGAGTCCCCGCGCGCGCACGCCCGCTTCCTGGAGGGCGCCCAGCTCTGGGTCGCCCTCCCGGACGCCCACCGGCACACCGCCCCCGCCTTCGAGCACCACGCCGACCTGCCCGTCGTCACCGCCCCCGGCCTGCGCGGCACCGTCATCCTGGGCAGCCTCGACACCGCGACCTCCCCCGGCACCGCCTACACCCCCCTGGTCGGCGCCGACCTCGCCCTGACCGAGGGCGCCGACCTCAAGCTCCCCCTGGAGCCCGGCTTCGAGTACGCCGTGCTCGCCATGTCCGGCAGCGTCGACGTCGACGGCGTCCGCGTCGAACCGGGCTCCATGCTCTACCTCGGCACCGACCGCCGCGAACTCCCCCTCCTGGCCCGCACCGACGCCGCCGTCCTCCTCCTCGGCGGCGAGCCGTTCGAGGAGAAGCTGGTCATGTGGTGGAACTTCATCGGCCGATCCGGTGAGGAGATCCTCCAGGCGCGCAACGACTGGGAGAAGAGCTCGCGGTTCGGCGAGGTCCACGGCTACGACGGCGCCCGCCTGCGTGCGCCCTCGCTTCCCGACATCCCCCTGAAGGCTCGGGGTCGAGTGCGCTGACCTGCGGAAATAGAGGCCATTGACCTCGTCCCGGCTGGATTACATGCTGCTCGGCGCCGCCGAGTGAGCACCGGCCGCACGAAAGAGCCGGTGGAGCGGCTGGGAATCCCCCTGCCCGGCCGCTCCGCCACCACCCTGGCTGCGGCGGTCACGGTGCCCGATGGCCGGCCACCGGACGCGGTCGCCGTGCTCTGGCTTGCGCTCGGCGTCAAAGCCGCCCCCTAGCTAGGGGGGATCCGACATGTCATCGAAAGCTATTCCAGGTACGCGTGGAACGGCCTGTTTCTCTGGGCCGTCCGGGAGCCGGCACGTCGACGAGGGCGTTTGGGGCCGGGAGGCGGGCGAGGCGGGTTGCGGCAGGGGGCCTGGGGAACCCGTTCCCCGCGGAGGCGCACCGGCGGATGATCGCCCAGGTGGCAGCGCCGCACCTGGCGCCGACACCGGTCGCGGACGGTTCGGGCACCGGTGCGGTCAGCGCAGACTCGGCGGAGCCCAGTCGGCATGCCGCAGGATGGCCCGGACGGTCACCCTGGAGGGGACCAGCCGGAGTCCCGTGTTGCGCACGGCCACAGCCAGAGGGTGCGTCAGCTGCTGCCCCATCCGGCCGGCCTGGCGCGCCGCCCGCGCCACTGACTGGCTGCGTGGGCGGCGCACCGCGTCGTAGCGGGTCAGTGCTGATTCGACGCTGGGTTCGGTGGAGAGCGCGGCGGCCAGGGTGGCCGCGTCCTCCAGGGCCTGGCAGGCGCCCTGACCGAGGTTCGGGGTCATGGCGTGTGCGGCATCACCGAGCAGCGCGACCCGGCCCGCGGTGAAGGCGGGCAAGGGCGTTGCCAGTTCGCGGATGTCGTGGTGCAGGACTGCGTCCGGCCGGGTCGCGTCCAACAGTGCGGGGATCGGATCGTGCCAGCCGCCGAACCGGCGGCGCATCGCGGCCAGGGCGTCCCCATGCCGTGTGCCGGGCGGCGAGTTGAGCACCGCGTGCCATTCGGCCCGACCGTCTGTGAACGCGATGTGGCCGAACTCGGCGCCCTTTCCCCAGGTCAGTTCGAAGTCCGTACGCAACGGCACCGGATGCTCGGTGATGGCGCGAAGGACCGTGGATCCGCTGTAGACCGGGCCGGGATGGCCGGGGAACAGCTGGCCGCGCAGACGACTGTCCACTCCGTCGGCCGCCACGACCAGATCCGCGTCCAGGAGGCCTTCCTTGACCGGCACCCGCACCCGGCCGGGGTCCGAGCAGTCGACGGACATCACCTCGGCCCCGATGACCAGGCACTCGGGAGGCAGGGCCTCGCGCAGCAGGCGGTGCAGCACGGCCCGTGGGATGCCGACGATCGGCGTGCCCAGTTCGCGCTCCAGTACGGCTCCGTCCATCCGAGCCAGCCATCCGCCGCCGGGAGCGCGGGTGCCTCCGGTGTACTGCGGCCGCGCGGCCGCGCGTACTGCTTCGCCGACGCCGAGGACGTCCAGCGCGCGGATGCCGTTGGCGTGCAGGGAAATGCCCGCGCCCACGTCAGCCAGGACCCGAGCCCGTTCGACGACCGTCACCTCCCAGCCGATCCGGCGCAGGCCGATCGCCGCGGCCAGCCCGCCGATGCCTCCTCCGACCACCACTGTCCTGCCGCCCATCCCCAGCCCCTCTCCTGCCGCCTTGCCGCGTGTTTCTACAGGTGTAGAAGGAGCGTATCCCGGGTCCTACAGGTGTAGAAATAGGGGGTGCCCGATGATCGACGTACCGTTCTTGCCGACACGGCCATCGCAGTGCTCGCCGATACCGGGATGCGAGGACTGACCCACCGCGCGGTGGACCGGGCGGCGGGCCTGCCGCCCGGCACCACCTCCGCCTACTACCGCACCCGCCAGGCCCTTCTCACCGCACTGGTCCGGCGCTTGGTCGTCCTCGATCAGACGGAACTCCAGGACATCGGGAGCCGGACACCGGTACCGCGCAGTGCCGAGGAACTGGTGACCGGGATCGCCGCTTTCCTCGACCGGCGACTCACGGGAGAGGGGCGGCGGCGCTCCCTCGCGCGCTACGCGTGCGCCATCGAGAGCGTCCATCACCCCGAGCTGCGGGAGATCCTCGTGCCGCGCGCGAACGCGGGGCGACAGGTCGTGTGCGACTTCCTGACCGCGCGAGGCATCGCGGATGCCGAGAGCCGTACCGTCACGTTGCTGACGTGCGTCGACGGGTTGGTCTTCGACCGCCTGGTGACTGGCGGAAGTGTGTCCGACGCGGAGATCCACGGGCTGGTGGCGGCGGCTCTGCGATAACCCGCGTCGGGCGGGAAGCGATCTGTGGCCGATGCCGTGCGCACCGCGTACCCGGAGGGCCGGTCCATCGCCGCCCTCGCCCGCGAGTACGACGTCAGCCGCGGCGCCATCCGCACGGCCGTCGCCGACCTCCTGCCCGACCGTGATGCGAAAGTGGCGATCGCTCGTCGGAGTAGCCGGGACCGCGACGGCGGGCGGTGCGACGCGGGCCCCGCCGCCCTGTTCCGGCCCCCGGCTGCGGCGTACCGTCGGTGGTGAGGGTCGGCACGGTGCGCCGCGGCGTGCGGTGGGCACTGCGGAGGTGACCGGATGGGCGTCGGCGGGCCGGGTGCGGGTGAGGCGCCGTACAGGGGCGACGCCTTGCTCGGGGCGGTGCTGGCGCGGGTGCTGGAGGCCTCGCACCGGATCGCACCGCAGGAACTCCCCGGCCTGGTGACCGGTGCGGCGCGGTCGCTGGGCCTGGGACCGGCGGAGGTCTACCTGGCCGACCTCCAGCAGCGGGTCCTGGTGCCGTTGCCCGATCCGGAGCTGCGCGAGCCGCCGGAGGCACTGGACGTGGACAGCACGCTGGCGGGCCGCGCCTACCGCACGGCGCTGACGGAGACGGCCGCCGGGCCGCCGGAGGTGGGCTGGGTGCCGCTGGTCGACGGCATCGAGCGCGTCGGCGTGCTGCGCGTCGGCGTGCACGTCCGCCCCGGGCCGGTGCTGGACCGGGCCCTCGCGCTGGCCTCGCTGGCCACGCTGCTTCTCGTGTCGAAGTCCACCTTCGGCGACGTTCTGGTGCGTACGGTCCGAACCCGCCCGATGAGCCTGCAGTCGGAGCTGCTGTGGGCGTTCGTACCCCCGCGCACCGTCGGGACCAGGCGCGTCACCTCCAGTGCCGTCCTGGAGCCCGCGTACGAGGTCGCGGGAGACGCCTTCGACCACAGCCTGGCCGACGACCTCCTCCACCTCACCGTGGTCGACGCGATGGGGCACGACCTCGCCTCCGGCGGGGCGAGCGCCGTCGCCCTCGCGGCCTGCCGCTCGACCCGCCGCGCGGACGGCACCCTCGCGGACATCGCGGAGGCGATCGACACCACGCTGACCCGCTGGATCCCGGACCGGCTGCTGACGGCGGTGATCGCGGACCTCGACACCGTCACCGGGCGCCTGTCCTGGGTCAACTGCGGCCACCCGCCGCCGCTGCTGATCCGCGCGGGCCGTGTCGTGCCCGGCGCGCTGGAGCGCCAGGCGCACCCCCCGCTCGGCATCGGTGGGCACCAGCGGCCGGTGCCCGTCCACCAGGCCCGTCTGCAGCCGGGTGACCGCATCCTGGTCCACACCGACGGCGTCACCGAGGCCCGCTCGGCCGCCGGCCAGCTGTTCGGCGAGCAGCGCCTCATCGACACCGTCGTCCGCGCCACCGCCGGCGGCCACCCCGCGCCCGAGGCCCTGCGCCGGCTCATGCACGCCCTCCTGGCCCACCGCGACCACCGCCTGCGCGACGACGCCACCGTCGTGCTCGTCGAATGGCACCCCGACCGGTGACCGCGCGCCGCCCGCGGCACGTCGGCCGCGGGCGGCCGACCCGCGCCTGGCAGGGCCGGTACGGACCTGACCGCCAAGGACTTCCGGACGTGGAACGCCACGGTCCTGGCCGCCGTGGGCCTGGCCGTCTCCGAGCCGGCGGTCGGGGAGTCGCCGGCCCGACGGCGCCGCGCCGCCGCCCGGGTGGTGCGCGAGGTCGCCGACTACCTGGGCAACACCCCGGCCGTGTGCCGCGCCTCCTACATCAACCCGCGGTTGATCGAGCTCTACGACGAGGGCCGGACGATCGCCGCGGCCCTCGACGGCCTCGGGGCGGCGGGAGGTCCGGTCGCCACCCACGGGCCGGTTGAGGACGCCGTCCGGGACCTGCTCGGGTAGGGCCGGGGGCGGTGGGTGGACCGCCCCCGGCCCGGACACTGCCCGGCCCGGACACTGCCCGGCCCGGACACTGCCCGGCCCGGACACCGGTCGGGCGCCCACCGCGCCGCGGCTGATCGGGCCTCCCGGTCGCCGCCCTCCGCGGTGCCGGTGGTGGTTCGTGAGTCGGCTCGACGCCCCGCCGCCTCGGGGCGGGGGATCTTCGGAGGAGTCGGGGTGCGTCGTATTCCGCGGGCCCCGCGGCGCGGCTCCGTCCGGTCGGTGGCGACGTCATCCGTCGTGCGAGTTCCGACGGCACGTGGCTACGATCGGAGGGAGCCCTTCCGGATGGTGGTGAGACGGAAGCCAGGTCGCCGATGCCCCCGAGGTCCGTCCAGTGGCCGCCGTATGTGCGGGCCGCGCCGTGGTTGCTGATCGTCGGCGGGCTGGTGTGGAATTCGCTGGATCCGGCCGACTACTGGGGTGACCCGTTGCTGGCCGCCGCCGCCGTGTTGTCCGGGGCGCTGCTGACCTTGCGGGACACCTGTGCGGTCGGACTGGCCAATGTGACCGGGATCCTGGTGCTGTCCACCCAGGACGGGTCGATCGGGACCGCCGACGGGTTCCTGGAGCTGGCCAACACGGCCTTCGCCGCCCTGCTCGGGGTCGGGGTGAACCGTGTGGTGGCCCGGCACGGGCGGCGGCTGGCGCGGGTGCGGTCGGTGGCGGAGGCGGCGCAGCAGGCGGTGCTGCCGGAGCCGCCGGGGCGGGTGGGGGAGCTGTCGGTCGCGGCCTCCTACCACGCGGCCCAGGACGAGGCGCTGATCGGCGGGGACGCCTACGCGCTGCAGACCACCCGCTTCGGCGTCCGGGTGCTGATCGCGGACGTGCGGGGCAAGGGGCTGCAGGCGGTGGGGGCGGTCTCGGTGCTGCTGGGCGCCTTCCGGGAGGCCTCGCACCGGGTGGCGGACCTGGCGGCGCTCGCGGACGCGCTGGAGGACTCGCTGCTCCGGGAGGCCGACCAGATGAGCGAGGAGCTGCGGATGGAGGGGTTCATCACGGCGCTGCTGGTGGAGCTTCCGCTGGGGGAGGGGGTGGTGCGCACGCTCGACTGCGGGCACCCCGGCCCGTACCTGCTGAGCGCCGACGCCCGTCCCGCGCCGCCCGTGCTGCGGTTGGACGCGGCCGACCCGGGGCTGCCGCTGGGGATGGGCGGCCTGGGGGTCGCGCGGCCCGCGCCGGAGAGCCGGCCGTTCCCGCCCGGGTGCACGCTGCTGCTGGTGACCGACGGCGTGACCGAGGCCCGGGACGCGGCGGGGGAGTTCTACGACCCGGTGCTCGGGCTGGCCGGGCTGGGGCCGGTCGCCGGGCCGGGTGAGGTGCTGGACGCGCTGGTGGCCGGTGTCGAGCGGTGGACCGGCGGTCCGCGGGACGACGACATGGCGGTGCTGGCGATCACCCGTCGGTCGGAGGACTGAGGGCGCGGCAGGTCGGGTGGACAGGTGGACAGGCGGCCGGACGGACGGGTCGATGTTTTGGACGGCGGCCACCGTCGGTCACGCCCATATCACGGTGGGGTGACGTCCTCGCGGTACTCCACGGAATCCGGCCAAGTTGAGTGGTGGCGTCCGATGGCCGGAAAGTAGGGGTCCGAATATCGGACGGAGAAATGGACGACCGACCGCCGACGGGTCCCGGGTGCTCCTCGGCCCGTGCCGCCTAGGCCGACCGGCCGCGTGCGCCCCGCGCCCGGGCCATAAGGGCGCGTAAGAGGCCTGCAAGGGGTGGTCGGGGGAGTGGCGGGATCCGGCCGACCGGCGGTTCGTCCGGAAACGGACCCGGTGGTTGCCCGGTGTCGAAGGGGTGACGGAAAGTCGAACCAATGAACGAGAAGCCTCACCCCCGTCGGGCCCGTCTGTTCGGCCACCGCGACTTCCGGCTCCTGCTGACCGGCGCCGCGGCGGCCCAGACGGGCAGTCAGGTCACGCTGGTCGCGCTGCCGTTGGTGGCGGTGGTGGTGCTGGACGCCACCCCGTTCGAGGTCGGCCTGCTGACCGCCGCCGAGACCGCCGCCTTCCTGCTGGTCGGACTGCCGGCCGGAGCCTGGCTGGACCGGATGCGCAAGCTTCCGGTGCTGATCCGCGCCGACCTCGTGCGCTGCCTGGCGGTCGGGACGATCCCGCCGGCGGCGGCGCTCGGGGTGCTGACCATGCCGCAGCTCTACCTGGTGGCGCTGGTCACGGGGGTGGCGACGGTGTTCTTCGACGTCGCCCACCAGTCCTTCCTGCCCGCCGTTCTGCCGCGCGAGCAACTGGTCGACGGGAACGGGGCGTTGGAGACGGTCCGGTCCTCGGCGCAGATCGCCGGACCGGGCCTCGGCGGCGGACTGGTCCAACTGCTCGGCGCGCCGCTCGCCATCGTGGCCGACGCCTTCGGCTACCTGGTCTCCGCACTGCTGCTCGCCCGGATCCGGGTCGAGGAGCCGCTCGCGGAGCCGGAGCCCGGGCGCTCGCTGCGCGCCGAGGTGGGGGAGGGCGTCCGGTTCGTGCTCGGGCACCCGCTGCTGCGGGCGATCGCGGCCGCCACCGCGGTGTCCAACCTGTTCGCGGCCGTGCTGATGGCCGTGCAGACCGTCTTCTGGGTGCGGGTGCTCGACCTGGCACCGGGGGCCATCGGCGTGCTGCTGTCGGTCTCCGCCGTCGGCGGGCTGGCGGGTGCGCTGTGCGCCGGCCGGCTGGCGCGGTGGGTCGGACAAGCCCGGCTGATCTGGCTGTCCACGCTGGTGACGGCGCCGTTCGCGGTGCTGTGGCCGCTGTCCGACGGCGGCCTGGGCGTGGTGCTGTTCGGCCTCGCCTCCGGGGTGGTGCTGTTCGGGGCGGTCGCCTACAACGTCGCCCAGGTCAGCTTCAGGCAGAGCGTCTGCCCGCCGGAGCTGCTCGGCCGGATGAACGCCACCATGCGCTTCCTGGTGTGGGGCACGCTGCCGATCGGCGCGCTGGGCGGCGGCATCGTCGCCGACTCGGCCGGGCCGCGGGCCGCGCTCTGGCTCTGCGCGGTCGGGTTCCTGCTCGTGCCGGTGCCGCTGCTGCTCTCGCCGCTGCGGCGGATGCGGGAGCTGCCGGGCGGCCCGGACGGTACCGGGTCGACCGCCGCTGGCCGGGACGCCACCGCGACCACAACCGACAGCGCCGCCGGGGGCAGCCCCGATCGCGCCGCCGAGGAGCCCGCCGTGAGCCCCAGCACCCACTGACCGACCCCAGACCTGCCGAGCCGCGACCGGAAACCGGAGACCGTTCCCGTGCACGCCAGCATCACCTCCGCCTACCTCGCCCGGTACCGCAGCGCTGCCGCGGACTCCCCGGCTGACCTGCTCCCGCTGACCGGAGCCCAGCGACGGTTCCTGATCACCCGTCGACTCGCGCCGCACGACCGCTCCGACGTCGTCCCGCTGTTCTTCGCCTACCCGCGGGGCACCCTCAACGTGGAGCGGCTGGCCCGCGCCGCGGCCGCGGTCGCCGCCCACCACCCGGCCCTGTCCGGCGGCTTCGCGACCGTGCGCGGCACACCCGTCCTGCGGGTCGGCGGCCCCTCGGCCGAGGCCGCCCGGATCACCGTCGCCCCCGGCGACACGGCCCGCGCGGCGCTGCGCCGGGCTTTGCTGGACCGCCCCGCCGGCGGCCCCGCGCTGCGCCTGCTGGTGGCCCGGGACCCGGACGGCGAGGAGGAGCTGCTCGCCCTCGCACTGGACCACGCGGCCTGCGACGAGCAGTCGCTCGGGGTGCTCACCGCCGAGCTGAGCGAGGCCTACGAGGGCGGTGACGCCCCGGCGGCACGCCCCGGCCCGCAGGCGCTGGCCGACTACCGCCAGGCCGTCGAGCTCCAACTGGCCGCCGAGGACGCCGCCGGCGGGGCCGCCGCCCAGGCCCACTGGGGCCGTCGGCTCGGCGCCCTGACCGGGGCGGGCGGCGGCGCGGCCACGTCCACCGGGATGCTCACCGAGCGGCTGCCCGCCGCCGAGGGCGCCGCCCGCGGCGCGGTCTTCCCGGCCCTGCTGGACGCCGTCGGGGCCGCCGCGCACCGGCTGCACCCCGTGGACGGCCCGCTCGCGCTCGGCTACCCGTGGGGCGGCCGCCCGCCCGGCGCGCCCGCCGCGCTCGGCTGCTTCCTCAACACCCTGGTGCACCCGGCCGGTCCGACCCCCACGGACGACCTGGACGCCCTCGCCGACGCCTGGTGGGACGACCTCGACCACGCCGGCACCCCGTTCGACGAGGTGGTGCGCGCCGCACGGACCGCGGGGGCGGCCTGGTCGGGCGCGCTGGACGCCATGCTCACCCTGGAGGACCTGCACCGCCGCCCGCCGCTGGTGCTCGGCGGCACGCCCGGCCGGGAGACCCACCTGGCCGGACGACCGCTCGCCGCCCCGCTCGCCGTCTCCGCCTCGCACGGCGACGACCTGCTGGTCCGGCTCGCCTGGGACAGCGACCGCTTCGCCGAGACCGACGCCCACGCCGCCTTCGCCGACCTGCTCGCCGTCCTGCGGCAGCACCTCTACGCCCGGCCCCGCCCGGGCGCGCTCGCCTGATCCGCTTCCGAGGTACGGCGTCTGACGTTCCGTCGGGCGCCGGCGCCCGACCTGCCACCGGTATCCGGCGGCCGACCTGGCGCGGGTCTTCCACAGCCGGGCCACCGGGCCGAACGCGCCCGCCCCGGCCGGGGCTCGCGCCGCACCGCTCCCGCGCCCCACCGCGAGGGCCCGACCTCCCACGGCCCGACCTCGCACGGCCCGACAGCCCTTAGCCGGCCCCCACGGCCCGACCTCCCGCGCCCTCCCGCGCGGGCCTGAGCTCCCCCACCGGATCCGCCTCGCCGGATCCACCGCGCCTGGACGCGCGGGCCCTGACGGGCCCGACCGTGCAGATGCCCCGACCCGGGACCGCACCGTCACCTCGGTGCGCCCCGGTCGCCAGCCGGAACGGGACCACCCCACGCCCGCCGCCGGCGCCACCACCGACGTGCCGACAAGCCCACCACACAAGGGAACCGCCCATGTTCGCACTCTCTCCGTCGCAAGAGATCGTCTGGCTGCACGAACAGATGCTGCCGGGCAGCCGCGCCTACAACTTCACCGCCGTCCTCGACCTGTACGGCACCCTCGACCGGGACGCGCTGCACGCGGGCCTGGCCGCCGTCCTGGACCACCACCCGGGCCTGCGCCTGGAGTTGGTGCCCCGGCCCGAGGGCCTGCCCGGCCAGCGGGTCGCCGAGGGGTGTCGACCGGAGCTGCGCCACAGCGACTTCACCGCCGAGGACGACCCGGACGCCGCCTTCCGGCGACTGCTCGCCGCCGAGGCCGAGGAGCCGGTGGACACCGAGCGGGCGCCGGTGCTGCGCTGGCACCTGGTCCGGATCGCCGAGGAGCACCACCGGCTGATCCACGTCGAGCACCACCTCGTCCACGACGGCCACTCCTTCGCGATCCTGCTGCGCGACCTGTTCACCGTCTACCGCGCCCAGGTCCTCGGCGAGCCCTACGAGCTGCCCGCCGCCCCCTCGTACGAGGAGCACGCGCGGACCGCCGCCGACGTGTCCCGCGAGCGCGCACTCGACTTCTGGACCAAGGAGCTGGCCGACGCGCCGCGCGAGGTCACGCTGCCCGGGCTGGCCCGGCCGGGCGCCGAGCGCCGCCACCGGGGCGGCCAGCTGCGCCAGTCGATCGGCGCCGACCTGGCCGAGCGGCTGCGCGAGCGCAGCAAGGCGGACGGTCACACCCCGTTCAGCACCATGCTCGCCCTGCTCGCCGAGCTGCTGCGCCGGCACAGCGGGCACCGCGAGCTCGTGGTCGGCACCGCCGTCGGCAACCGCCCGGAGGGCTTCGAGGGCACCGTCGGCATGTTCGTGAACACCGTGCCGCTGCGCCTGCGGCTCGATCCCGCCGCGCCCGGCACCGAGGCGGTGGACGAGGTGACCGACGTCCTGATGCGCGCGCTGCCGTACCAGGACCTGCCGGTGCAGGAGCTGACCCGCCGCCTGGGCCTGCACACCAGCGGCGCCGACAACCCGCTGTGGAACGTGATGTTCAGCGCGCACGACGCGGCGCTGCCGGACGTCCAGGCGCCCGGGCTGGAGGTCTCGCTGTACGAGGGCTTCAACACCGGCACCACCCGCTTCGACCTCGACCTGGTGCTGCTGCCCGACGACCGCCGGGTGGTCGGCGAGAAGCACGGCGTCGCCGGCATGACCCTGGTCTGGGACTACGACGCGGACCTGTTCCGCGAGTCCGAGGCCGTGCTGCTGTCCGAGCGGCTGCTGGAGCTGCTGCGCTGCTACCTCGACCGCCCGCTGGCGCCGATCGCCGAGCTGGCCCCGGCGCCCGCGGCAGAGCCGCCCGCCACCGTGCCCGCGGACGCCCCGGCCGGGCCCGCCGACGCCTCGGCGTTGCTCGACCCGGCCGCCGCCCACGATCCGAGCGCGCTCGCCCTGCTGGCCGGCAGCGAGCGGATCAGCTACGGCGAACTCGACCGCCGCGTCGCCGCGCTGGTCGAGCGGCTGCGCGCCGCCGGGGTCGCCCCCGGTCAGCCGGTGGCCACCGTCCTGCCGCGCGGCGCGGACAGCGTGGTCGCCCTGCTCGCCTGCCTGCGCCACGGCGCCGTCTACGCCCCGCTGTCCACCGAGGACCCGGCCGCCCGGCTCGGCCTGCTGCTGGAGCGGCTGAGCCCGGCCCTCGTCCTGGCCACCCGGCAGAGCGCCCTCGCGCTGCCCGCCGAGGGTGTCACCCCGGCGCTCCTGGACGGCCCGGCGTTCCCGAAGGCCGAGCCCGCCGAGGTGCTGGACGGCGCCGCCTACCTGATCCACACCTCCGGCTCCACCGGTGTGCCCAAGCCCGTCCGGGTCGGCCGTGAGGCGCTCGCCGGCTACGTCGCCGCGATCGCCGCGCGCTACGAACTCACTTCCGCCGACCGGGTGCTGCTGTTCGCCCGGCCGTCCTTCGACGTGGCGCTGGAGGAGGTGCTGCCCGCGCTCGCCGTCGGCGCCGCCCTGGTCGTGCCGCAGCGCGAGGTGCCCACCGGGCCCGAGCTGGTGGCCGTCCTCGCCGCCCGCGGCGTCACCGTCGCCAACCTGCCGACCAGCTACCTGCTCGCCGTCCGCGAGGACCTGTGCGAAGCGCTGCGCGACGACCGCTGGTCGCCCCGGCTGCTCGTGCTCGGCGGCGAGCGGCTGCCCGCCCGGGCGCTCGCGGACCTGATCGAGCACACCACCGTGCTGAACGGCTACGGCGTCACCGAGGCCACCGTCACCTCCACCGTGTACCAGGTGACCGCCGCCGACGTCGCCGCGGACGCCGAGGTCCCGCTCGGCACCGAGCTGGACGGCGTCCGGATGTACGTCCTGGACGACACCCTGCGCCCGCTGCCGGCCGGCTGCGTCGGCGAACTCGTCGTCGCTGGGCCGATGCTGGCCGACGGCTACCTCGGCCTGCCGGAGCCGACCGCCGCCCGCTTCGTCAGCGTCCCCGCGCTCGACGGCGCCCGCGTCTACCGCACCGGCGACCGCGGCTACCGCGACCTGGACGGCCGGCTGTGCTTCCTCGGCCGGGCCGACAACCAGGTCAAGCTCCGCGGCCACCGCATCGAGCTGGAGGAGATCGAGGCCGCCGCCTCCGCCGAACTCGGCGGCCGTTCCTGCGCGGTGGTGCTGCACACCGACCCGCAGACCGGTCCCCGGCTGCTCGGATTCCTGGAGGGCACCGACCGCCCCGACCAGGCCGGCCTGCACGAGGCGCTCGCCCGCCGGCTGCCCGGCGGACTCGTCCCGGCGAGCTGGACCGCCGTCGCGGCGATGCCGACCCTGCCCGGCGGCAAGCCCGACCGCGCCGCCCTCGCCCGGCTGGCGGACGAGGCCGAGGAGGCCGCCGACGCGGAGACCGCGCCGAGCGCCTTCGCCGACCCCGCCCAGGAGTTGATCGCCGCCGCCTGGCGCGAGGTGCTCGGCCACGACCGCTTCTCCGCGGACTCGCACTTCTTCGAGGTCGGCGGCCACTCGCTGCTCGCCGCGCAGCTCGCCGCCCACCTGGAGCCGCACCTCGGCAGCCGCCCGCCGCTGCGCACCCTGTTCCGCCACGCCGTGCTGGCCGACCAGGCCCGCGCCCTCATCGGCCAGAAGTGAAAGGCGGCACCGAGATGACCGCGCCCTCCGCCGTCCTGGAAGACGGCCACCGCGAACTCGTCGAGGCCTTCGAGAGCTTCGTCCGCCGCGAACTCGTCCCGCTGGCAGCCGAGTTGCCCGAGACTGCCGACCAGGTTCCGGGCGACCTGCGCAGCTACGTCCGCAAGCGCTCCGCCGCGCTCGGCTTCTACGCCGGCGACTACCCGGAGGAACTCGGCGGCTCCGGCATGCCGTTCACCGCCGTCGTCCTGCTGCACCACGCCGCCGGGCGCAGCGGCTGCGTCCTGGCCCCGTACGCGCTGGCCGGCTCCGACGGTCCCAGCCCGCTGCTGCGCCACGGCACCCCCGAGCAGATCGAGCGCCACCTGATCCCGCTGGTGCGCGGCGAGCAGACCCGCTGCCTCGCCCTCACCGAGCCGCACGCCGGTTCCGACGCCTTCCGGCTCACCACCACCGCGCGGCGCGACGGCGACCGGTGGGTGCTGAACGGGCGCAAGACCTTCGTCAGCAACGCCGAGCACGCCGGGATCGCGCTGGTCGTCGCCGCCACCGACCTCGGCGACGGCGCCGGTCCCACGACCGGGTCCACCGCCTTCGTGCTGCCGATGGACCAGCCCGGGCTGCGGATCGGCCAGCGCTATGAGGGCATGTCCGGCGAGCCGCTGTTCGAGCTGCTCCTCGACGGGGTCACCGTCGGCCCGGAGGCCGTGATCGGCGGCGAGGAGGGGGTCGGCGCGGCCACCGCCCTCGCCATGGACAGCCTCTCGCGCGGCCGCCTGGTGGTCGCCGCGATGTGCAACGGCATCGCGGAGTACGCGCTGCGCATCGGCGTCGAGTACGCCAGGGACCGGCGTGCCTTCGGCCGGGTGATCGGCGAGTACCAGCACGTCCAGGAGCACCTGGTGTCGACCCGGGCCGAGGTCGAGTCCTCCAAGCTGCTCACCCTCGCCTGCGCCCGGCTGGTCGACGAGGGCACCGAGTCGCCCGAGAACGCCGCGCTCGCCAAGCTCACCGCCTCCGAGACCGCGGTGCGGGCGGTCGACCGCTCGCTCCAGGTGCACGGCGCCACCGGCTGGGTGCGGGGCCACCCGCTGGAGTTCCTGTACCGCTACGTGCGGATGACCACGATCATCGAGGGCACCTCCGAGGTGCAGAAGGTCATCATCGCCCGCTCCATGGGCCTGAACTGACGGTTCGTCAAGACTGAGGAGACCATGATGGAATCCCTGAGCGTCGCATCCGGCCGTCCGTACCGGGACGGCGCGATCCTCGACCTGTTCACCAGCTGGGCGCAGCGCACCCCGGACGCCCCCGCACTGATCGACGGCGAGCGGACCTACAGCTACGCCGAGCTCGACCGCCTCGCCGACAGAACGGCCGAAGCCCTGCGCGGCAAGGTCGGCCCGGGCGACCTGCTCGGCGTCTGCCTCGGCCACTCGGTGTCGCTGGTGGCCGTCACCCTGGCCGCCGCCAAGCTCGGCGCCGTCCACCTGCCGCTCGGTCCGCGCCCCGGCGAGCGCCGGCTGCGGGCCGTCGCCGAGCAGCTGCGACCGGCCTGCCTGGTCGGCGAGCCGGACCTGCTGCCGCCGGGTGGCGAACGCCTCGCGCTGGACCTGCCCACCGAGGGCGTGGTGGCCGCCCTGGCGTCCGGCACGCAGGTGCCCGTCCCGGCCGGCACCCACTACGCGGTGCTCACCTCCGGGTCCACCGGCACCCCGAAGGCCGTCGCCGTCACCGGGCCCGCGCTCGGCGCGATGCTGCGGTGGTACCGCGAGCTGACCGGCCTCGGCCCCGGCGAGCGGCACAGCCTGCTGATCGGCGTCGCCTTCGACCCGCACGTGATGGAGCTGTGGGCCGGTCTCACCTCCGGCGCCGCCCTGGTGGTGGCCCCCGAGGCCGTCCGCTGGGACTCCGGCGCGCTCACCGACTGGTGGGGCGAGGCCGGCATCACCGTGGCCGTCCTGCCCACCCCGCTGGCCGAGCCCGTCCTGGGCCGCCCCTGGCCCGCCGGGCTGGCGCTGCGCCACCTCACCGTCGGCGGCGACCGGCTGCGCCGCGCCCCCGGGCGGGACGTCACCGCCACCGTCCACAACGCCTACGGCCCCGCCGAGGCCACCGTCACCACCACCGTGCACACGATGGCCCCCGGCGGCGACCACGGCGACGGCGCACCGCCGATCGGGCTGCCGATCGCGGGCGCGGTCGTGCTGGTCACCGACGAGGACGGCCGGCCGGTGCCGCGCGGCGTCTCCGGTGAGCTGCGGATCGGCGGACGCGGCCTGGCCGCCGGGTACCTCGACCCCGAGCTGACCGCCCTCCGCTTCCTCGATGCCCCCGAGGGCGTGGACGGCACCGACCGGGTCTACCGCACCGGCGACCGGGTCGTCATGCGTGCGGACGGGGTGCTGGAGTTCCAGGGCCGCCTGGACGACCAGGTCAAGGTCAGCGGTGTGCGGATCGAACCCGCCGAGGTCGAGGCCGCGTTCGAGCGCGACCCGCGGGTGCGCCGGGCGGTCGTGGCCGCCGAGCAGGCGCCCGCCGGTGGCGTCCGGCTGCTCGCCTTCGTCCAGGTGGGCGACGGCGGGGAGTCCGGCGGGGCCGCCTCCGAGGGCGGCATCGACCCGGCGCGGCTGCTGGACGCCGTCCGGCCCTGGCTTCCCGAGCAGGCGGTGCCCTCCGCCGTCCGGTTGGTGGACCGCTTCCTGCTGGACGCCAACGGCAAGGTGGACCGCCGGGCGCTGCTGGCCGCGGTGCCACCGGAGCCCGCGGCGGCGGAGGAGGGCGACACCCCTGCCGAGCGCACCGTACTGAAGCTCTGCCGTGAGCTGATCGGCCGTGCCGACCTCGGCCTCGCCGACAACTTCCTCGCCTCCGGCGGCAACTCGCTCGCCGCCGCCCGACTGCTGGAGGCGCTCGAAAGCGCGTACGGGATCCGGCTGCGCGCACCCCTGGTGCTGCGCCAGCCGGACCTGCGGGCCGTCGCCCGACTGGTCGAGGAGCGGGCGGCCGCCCCGGCCGCGACCGCCTGACCCTCCCGCACCGCCTCACTGGGGCGCCCCGGCCGTACCGCCGGGGCGCCCGGAAGGGAACACCATGACCATCGCGACCTTGCCCGCGCTGATCGCCCAACAGGCCGAACGGCAGCCCGACGCGCTCGCCGTGACCGACGGCTCCACCATCCTCACCTACCGCGAACTCGTGGACGCCGCAGCCAGGTTGGCCGCCGTCCTGACCGCCCGGGGAATCGGCCCCGGCAACGCCGTCGGCCTGCTCTGCGCCCGCTCCACCCGCCTGGTCGTCGCCCAGCTCGCGATCTGGCGCACCGGCGGCCACGTCCTCCCGCTCGACCCGGCCTACCCGCGCCCGCGCATCGCCGAGATGACCGCCGACGCCGGAGTCCGGCTCGTCCTCGGCGACAAGGCGCTGCTCGCCGAGGCCGGCCTCACCGAGGACCGGACCTTCGTGCTGACCGAGCACGGCACCGACGCGACCGGGGCGGTGGCGCCCGACGCCGCCGACCCGGCCGCGCCCGCCCTGGTCTTCTACACCTCCGGCTCCACCGGGCGGCCCAAGGGCGTGCTCGTCCCGCACGCCGCCGTCACCGACCTGGTCACCGCCCCGGACGCCATCGCGGTCGGCCCGCGCGACCGGGTGCTCTTCCACTCCGCCGTCACCTTCGACGCCTCCACCTTCGAGCTGTGGGCCCCGCTGGCCCGCGGCGCCGCCGTCGCCGTCTCGCCGGCCGACCGGCCGACCGCGGAGGACCTGGGCCGCGACGTCGAGCGGTTCGGCGTCACCACCCTGCTGCTCACCAGTGCGCTCTTCCACCACCTCGCCGCCCGGCAGTCGCGGATCTTCGGGGTGCTGCGCACCCTGGCGGTCGGCGGCGAGGTGCTGTCGCCCGAGCACGCGGGCTCGGTGCTGCGCGCCTTCCCGTGGCTCGAACTGGTCAACGTCTACGGACCGACCGAGGCCACCACCTTCACCACCCTGCACCGGGTCACCCAGGCCGACTGCGCCGGCGCCGTTCCGATCGGCCGGCCCTTCGGCGGTGCCCGCGTCCTCGTCCTGGACGAGCGGCTCGCGCCGGTCCCGCCGGGCACCGTCGGCGAGCTGTGGATCGCCGGTGAACGCCTCGCCCAGGGCTATGTCAACCGGCCCGAGCTGACCGCCGAGCGCTTCCGCGAGCTGCCGGACGTCGGGCGTGCCTACCGCAGCGGCGACCTGGTGCGCGAACTGCCCTACGGCACGCTGGAGTTCCACGGCCGCACCGACGAGCAGGTCAAGGTGCGCGGCTTCCGGATCGAACCGGGCGAGGTCGAGCACGCGCTGCTGCAGCTCCCCGAGGTCGCCGAGGCGGCCGTCGTGGTCCGCAGGGCCGGGCAGGACGACGCCGCCCTCACCGCCTGCGTCGTCCTCGCCGAAGGCGCCGGCCAGGCCGTCGGGACGTTGCGCGCCCGACTCGCCGAGCGACTGCCCGCCCATCTGCTGCCCACCGCCTGGACGGTGCTCGCCGCGCTGCCGCTGACCGGCGCCGGAAAGGTGGACCGGCGGGCACTGGCCGCCGCCGACGAGGTCGGGCAGCGCCCCGCCGAGCGCGTCGCGCTCACCCCGATCCAGCAGGTCGTCGCCGAGGCCTGGAGCCGGGCCCTGGAGCGTCCGATCACCGACCCGACCGCCGACTTCCTCGCCGAGGGCGGCCACTCGCTGCTCGCCATGTGGGTCGTCGACGACCTGCGGGAGGACCTCGGCGTCGAGCTGTCGCTCGGCGACTTCCTCGACCACCCGACCGTCGCCGGGCAGGCGAAGCTGCTCGAACGGGGCCTGCGGGCCGCCGACGGCGTGGGCGGTGCGGGAGCTCCCGCCGCGACGGGCCCCGCCGCCGCTTCGGACGAGGCGCCGGGAGCGGGCCGGTGACCGCCGTCGACCAGGCCGACCTGCTGCGCCGCGCCCGTGGCCGGCGCAGCGCCGCCGCCCCGCCGCGCCGCCCGACCGTGCCCGACGGCCCGGCCCCGCTCTCGCACGCCCAGCAGCGGATGTGGCTGATGGACCACCTCGGCCAGGGCGGCGCCCTGTACAACGTCCCGATCGCCGCCCGGCTGCGCGGTCCGCTCGACCGGGCGGCCCTCGCCGCCGCGCTCACCGGGCTGACCGAACGGCACGCCGTCCTGCGCACCCGCTACCCGAGCCGCGCCGGACAGCCGTACCAGCAGACCGACCCGGTCGCCCCGGTGCCGCTGCCGGTCGTGGACGCCACGACGGACGAGGCGGCCGCGGTGCGGCTCGCCGCCGAGGCCGCCCGCCCGTTCGACCTCGCCACCGGACCGGTGCTGCGCGCCCTCCTGCTACGGAACGGGCCGCAGGACCACACCCTGGTCCTGACGATCCATCACATCGCCGTCGACGGCGGCTCGCTGCCGGTCCTGGCCGCCGACCTGGCCGCGCTGTACGAGGCCGCTCGCGACGGCACGCCGCCCCGGCTCCCGGCGCCCGGACCGTCGTACGCCGAGTACGCCCGCCAGGAGCGCGCCCGGGACGCCGAACTCACGGCCGCCGCCGACGCGCTCGCCGCCCGGCTGACCGGCGCCCGCCCGCCGGCGCTGCTGCGGGCCGTCCCGCCCGGCGCCCGCGAACGCCGGGCCGCGCTGCACGCCGCTCCGCTGGACCCCGCCGTCCTGGACCGCCTGCGCGGCCTCGGCGCCCGGCACGGCGCCACCCTGTTCACCGTCGTCCTGGCCGCCGCGTTCGCCACCCTGCGGACCGCCTCCGGGCAGGACGACCTCGTCCTCGGCTGCGCCAGCGGCCACCGCGCCCGGCCCGACCTGCGGCACACCGTCGGCCTCGCGGTCAACACCCTCGCCGTCCGGGTCGACCCGGCCGGAGACCCGTCGTTCGCGGAACTGCTGACCGCCGTACGGGGCCAACTGCTCGACGCCCAGCGGCACCACGACGTGCCGTTCGACCTCGTGGTCGAGCGGCTCGGCGCGGCCTCCCGCGGCGCCGACGGCACCCCGCTGCTGTCGGTCACCTGCGACCTGATCCAGCCCGCCGCACCGCTGACGCTGCCGGGCCTGACCTCCGAGAACGTCGAACTCGACCTGGGGCTGGCCAAGTTCGGCCTGGCCCTGCTCGTCGAGGAGGGCCCCGCGCCGCGCTGCCTGGTGCAGCACGACCGGGACGTGCTCGACGAGGCCACCGCCGTCCACCTGCTCGACGCCTTCGCCGCCGTGCTCACGGCGGTGGCGGGGGAGGCGGACCCGCACCTGTCCGAGCTGCCGGGACGCCTCCTGGCCGCCGCCGAACACCCGGTGGTGGAAGGCCTGCTGGCCGACCCCGGCGTGGTCGAGGCGGCCGTGATCGAGCGCGCCGACGGCCCGCCGCTCGCCTACGCGGTGGTCCGCGGACCGGTCGCCCCGACCGGCACCGAGCTGCGCGCCGCCCTCCGCGGACGCCTCCTGGCCGCCGAACTCCCGCACGCCGTCACCCTGGTGGACCGACTGCCGCGCCACCCCGACGGCGCCCCCGACCCCGCCCGGCTGCCGGGCGCCGCCACACCTCCCGGTGACGGACTGCCTCCGGACGGCCCGGTGGACACCGTCCGGGAGGCGTTCGGCGAACTGCTGGGCACCACCCCGCCCGCCGACGGCGACTTCTTCGCCCTCGGCGGCCACTCCCTGGTCGCCGTCCAGCTCGCCGAACGCCTGCGGATCCGCACCGGGCTGCCGCTCACCGGCCTCGACATCCTGGAGCAGCGCACCCCGCGCGCCCTCGCCGCGGTGCTCGCCAGCCGCGAGGACGAGCGCCGCGCGGCCCTCGCCCGGACCTCCGGCGCCCGCCCGCGCACCCGCTCCCGCACCGGCACCGTGCTGCTCACCGGCGCGACCGGCGGGGTCGGCGCGGCGGTCCTCCAGGAGCTGATGGCCCAGGGCAGGCCGGTCCGCGTGCTGGTCCGGCCCGAGTCCGCGCACCTGGCCGCCCTGAACGGCGCCGAGGTGGCGGAGGGCGACCTCGCCGACCCGGACAGCCTGCGGCGCGCCGTCGAGGGGGCGGACGCCGTGATCCACTCCGCCTGCACCTTCACCGACCACGCCACCGACCTCGCCGCGATGCGCGCCCTGGTCGACGGCTGGCGGGGCGGCGGCCCGTTCGTCTTCGTCAGCAGCATCGACGCGTACGGCCGCCCGACGGGCACCCAAGTCCCCGAAGGCAGCCCCAGCGGCGCGGCGGTCACCCCGTACGGGCAGGCCAAGCTGGACTGCGAACGGATCCTGTTCGAAGCCGCCGCCACCCGGAGCGGTCAGGCCACCGCCGTGCGCGCCCCGATCGTCTGGGGCCCGCACCACCGCCTGCGCGACCAGCTCCGCTGGGGCTCCACCGGCGCCCTCTACCAGGCCGCCCTGGCCGGCCGCCCGATCGCCCTCCCGGTGGCCGACCACTGGTACGGCGCCTCCTGGGTGCACGCCGCCGCCCTGGCCCGCGCCCTCGCCGCCTGCACCACGCCGGGGCACCCGGCGGCCGGCCGGGTCGTCAACGCGGTGAGCGGACACGTCTCCTGGGCGGAGTTCACCGCCGAACTGGTCCGCCTCCTCGGCACCGACAGCCCGATCACCACCGCCCCCGACACCGACGAGGAACTCCGCCGCCCCTGGCACTACCTGACCGAGACCCTGACCGCCCCCCTCACCCCCGAACCGGGCGAGGACTGGCGCACCGTCCTGGCGGCAATGGTCGGCTGAGCCGGCCCGCAGCACGTCAAGGAGCCCCGCCAGAACTCCTTCTGGCGGGGCTCCTCGGATCTGTTCTACGGCCGACGACCCCCGGTTCCTGGGCAACGCCGACCGGGTCGCCCACCGGGACGAAGTCGACGCCGTCGTGCGGGAGACCACCCCGGGCCTGAGCACCGCGGACCTCGTCGACCGGTTGGACGAGGCCCCGGCAGGCGTGTCCGTCCCGCGAACAGAGCCGTCCGCCACGTGTCTGTCACGGCCGCGGGCCAGTGCCTACCGTCGATCCCGAGCCGGGCGGGAGCCTCCCGCCCGGGCAGGACGAAGGAGTGAGAGCGTGACGGTGACCGACCTCGCGGCCCTGGCCGAGCAGTACGCGGAGAACGGCTACGTACTGGTCAAGGGGCTGCTCGACCGCGCGGAGGCGGCGGAGCTGCGCCGCGGCGCCCACCGGCTGCTGGCCGCACTGGACACCGGCGAGGACCCGACCTGGGGCGCGGCGGCCGACCTCGCGGCCGGCCGGCCGACCCGCCTCCAGCACCTGCACGACGCGCAGTTCCACTCCGCGGCCTTCTCCCGGCTGCTGGTGGACGAACGCTTCACCTCCGTCGCGGCGGCGGTGCTGGGCGGTCCGAACGTGCAACTGCACCACACCAAGCTGTTCGTGAAGCCCCCGGAGAACGGCTCGCCCTTCCCGCCGCACCAGGACCACCCGTTCTTCCCGCACACCCGCCACCGGGTGGCCGCCGCGATCTTCCACCTGGACGACGCCCCGGAGGAGAGGGGCTGCGTGCGGATCGTCCCGGGCAGCCACCTGCTCGGCCCGCTGGAGCACGTGGAGGAGGGCGGTCACCACCTCCCGCAGGTGCCGTCGGCCTCGGCGCTGCCGCTGCCCGCCGAGGCCGGGGACGTGCTCTTCTTCTCCTACCTGACGGTCCACGCCTCCGGGGTCAACACCAGCGAGGAGGCCCGGACCACCTGGCTGGTGCAGTTCCGCGACCCGGCGGATCCGCCGGCGGTCCGCACGCATGACCACTCGCTTGGCCAGGGCATGATGCTGGCCGGGGTCGACCCTACGGGCAGGAGGAACGCTTGACCCTGGAACAACTGGCGCACGCCGGGGCCTTCGGCGAACTCACCGGCGTCCTGCGGAGCTGCCAGGTGGACGACTTCCGAGCCGACTTCGTCCACCTGGGGTTCTATCCGACCTCGCCGTGGCGCAACTACTGGCACCGGCACTCCTTCTACGAGGTCTGCCTCGCCTACGGCGGCGCCGGCCGGTTCAGCGCAGGCCAGGAGCACCACGAGGTCGGAGCGGGGGACGTCTTCGTCGCCCGCCCCGGCGTGGTGCACGAGATCGAGTCGAGCCGCGCCGAGCCGCTCGGCATCGTCTACTGGGGGTTCACCCTGCGGGAGGGGCGGCCCGGGCCGCTGCCGGGCGAGCGGGGCTGGTGGTCCGGACTCACCGACCTGGCCGGGCCGGCGGTGTCGCGGAGCACCGGGTCGCTGGCCTCCCTGGTGGCCGCCCTCGCCGAACAGGCGGTCCCGCTGCGCTCCGGCTACCAGGCGGGGCTGACCGGTCTCGGCACTGCCCTGGTGGTGGAGACGGCCCGGGCCTTCGCCACCGAGGAGGACCTGCGGGTGGCGGCGAGCCCCGGTACCCGCCTCTCGCCACCGGTGGTGCTGATGCGGCGCTACCTGGCCGACAACCTGGCCCGACCCGTCACCGTCCGCGACGTGGCGGCCGCCGCGCACCTCTCCGCACGCCATGCCGAACGCCTCTTCCTGGCCGAGACCGGTTCCTCCCTGATGGCCTCGCTGCGCCGGATGCGGCTCGACCTGGCGGCGATGCTGCTTCTGGACTCCGCCACCGGCATCGCCGACATCGCCCGGTCCTGCGGCTACCTCGACACCCGCGCCTTCACCACCGCCTTCCGCCGCCACCACGGCCACCCACCCGCCGCCCACCGCACGCTCCGGGGGACCCTGCACCTCTGAGCCGCCCGGCGGGGCGTTCACTCTCGATCCGTTGCAACGAATGGATAGCGGCTCGTTGCATGAGGCGCGAAGCCATTGCAATGAAATCACCGCAGCTGCCCACCGTCGGCCGGCTCAACGGCTCCGCACTGCTCAGCACCCGCAAGGGCGACCTGCGGATCACCGAGGCCACCGGCGGCACCCTCGACCTGCGCACCGACGCCGGCGCCATCGAGATCGGCGCCGCCCGCGGCGTCTGCGCGACCCTCGACGCCGGCACCGCCCACGGCCGGATCCACAACACCCTCCAGAACACCACCGGCACCGACGCCGCCCTCACCATCCGCGCCACCACCTCCCACGGCGACATCACCGCCCGCAGCCTCCGAACCGCCCGCAGCCCCGAACCGCCCGGAGCCCGGTCATCAGGCCGACGGTCGTGACGTCCCATCAGGTGAATTTCGCGGCGGCCGACCCCCGCCGACTCTTCGCACGGGAACGAATCGACGCAATCGAGGCCGTACCGCCCGCCTCACGCTGTCGAGGGAGCACCCCCGTGTCGCGTTTCCCGCACGCCAAGAAGTCCGCCGCCGTGCTGTGCGGCTCGCTGATGCCGGCCGGCGGGTGCTTCGTCGGGAGCTCCAGCGGGGTGGGGGACAGGCTCGGGGTGGCGTTCCCGGCCACCCGGGACTGACGCCCGTCGGCCCCGGCGCCCTGCGTCCGCCCGGGTGGGGCCGTCCACGGTCCCGCCTGCGAGGACCGAGGGTCTCGCCCGCCACCTCCGCCCCCCCGCACGACACCCGCTCCGGCGTCCGGCTCTGAGCCGGGCGGCCTCCTCGGCAGCCTCGGGGACCCCCGATCCAGGATCAGAAGAGAGAGCAGCACCTTGCCCAGTCCCTTCCGTCCGAGTTCGTTCCTCCCCCCGCTGGCCCTGGGCGCGGCTCTGCTGCTCGTCGCACCGGCCCATGCGACCGCCATGCCGGGCCTCGCCGTCGGCTCCCTGCCTCTCGGTACCCCGGCGGTCGGCGGTCACCCTGTCGCTACCCCCGCCGTCGGAGCTGCGCCGCTCGGTGCCACGCCCCCGGGTGCCACGGCTGCCGGCCCCCCGCCCCCGGCTCCCGTGCCGCTCGGTGTCGTGCCCGCGAGCGCCGTCTCCCGCGGCTCCACGGGCCCGGTGCGGCCGCCGATCCACCACCGCCCCGGGTTCCCGGCCCACTTCACCGCCCCCTACCTGGAGACCTGGAACTCGCCCGACGCACTCGCCGAGGTCCGCAGGAACACCGGTCTGAGCTACTTCACCCTCGCCTTCGTCGTCAGCGACGGCGGGTGCAACGGCGCCTTCGACGGCACCATCCCCGTCGACGACCCGGAGTGGCTGTCGGCCCTGCGGGGTCTGCGGACGGCGGGCGGCGACGCGATCGTCTCCTTCGGCGGGGCCGGCGGGCGTGAACTCGCCCAGGCCTGCGACACGGTGAGTGCCCTGAAGGCCGCCTACCGGCGCGTGGTGAACACCCTGGGCGTCACCAGGATCGACCTCGACATCGAGGGCGCGGCGCTGGACGACCAGCAGTCCGACGACCGCCGCAACCAGGCGCTCGCCGAACTGCAGCAGGAGTACCGCCTGCTCGGCCGCCCGCTCGACGTTGACTACACCCTGCCGGTCAACCCCTGGGGCCTGTCCGACAACGGGGTGTGGCTGCTGACCAACGCGCGGCAGCACGGACTGGACGTGGACGTGGTCAACGTCATGACGATGGACTACGGGCCCGACCTCGACATGGGCGCCGCCGCGATCGGGGCCGCGACCGGACTGCACGAGCAACTCGGGCGGCTCTGGCCGGAGAAGAGCCCCGAGCAGCTGTGGGCGATGCAGGGCAACACCCCGATGATCGGGGTCAACGACGCCGTCAACGAGGTCTTCTCCACCGAGGACGCCGCCCGCCTGGCGAGGTTCGCGGCCGAGAAGGGCATCCGGCTGCTCGCCTTCTGGTCGGTCGGGCGGGACCGGCCCTGCGCGGTGGCGGGCACCCTCTCGGAGCGGTGCAGCGGCACCGCCCAGGATCCCGCCCACTTCTCCCGCATCCTCGACCCGTTCCCGCGCACGCACTCCCGGCCGTGGACCGCCCGCACCCCGGACGCCTTCCGGAAGACCCCCCGGTGACGGTGACGGTGGCGGCGGGCCGTTACTCCCGGCCCGCCGCAGCGATCACCGGGCGGAGCAGGTCGAGCACCCGGGTCCAGTCGTACGCGGCGCCGGCCCCCTCGGCCTTGGGCTGGTGGGGGGTGGCGTCACCGATCAGGACGCCCATCGACCGGAGCCGGGTCAGGCTCTCCGCGTAGGCGGGGTGGGCGGCCTGGGCGGCGTTGAGGTAGGGCTGGACGGCCACCGGGATGCCCAGGCCGTACGCCTCGCAGAGGATGCCGAGGGCGAGGGTGTCGGAGATGCCGGCGGCCCACTTGTTGATGGTGTTGAACGTGGCGGGCGCCACCGCGATGGCGTCCGCCGGGGGCAGCGGCCGGGGGTCGCCCGGCGTGCGCCAGGCGGAGCGGATCGGGTAGCCGGTCCGGGCTTCGACGGCCTTCCGGTCGATGAACCCGAGTCCGTTGGGGGTGGCGATCACGCCGACTCCCCAGCCCTCGGCCCGGGCGGCGGTGATCAGCTCGTCCACCCCGCCGGCGATGCCCGACGCGCAGACGACGATGTAGAGGAACGGCTCGCGATGCGCGCTCACACCTGAACTCCCGACTCTCCCGGCCGCCATGGTGAAGCCCCAGGGCGGCGCTCCTGCGGCCAGTCTGCCCTGCCGGTGGGGCCAGTACAGTTGGGTGAGGCATACCTTACGAACATCCGACCGGATCGTCTACGACCATGTAGTCGGCCGTGGTGAGGGCGCAGGCGTCGCCGGGTTCGCTGTACGTCTGCCCGGCGGCGCGGCCGTGGACGGGAGACATGGTGGACGACAGTCGGGACACGAGGCGGCCGCACGGCGAGCTGGTCGCGGACGTACTGGCCGTGCTGTGGGCGGCCGAGCGGCCGCTGACGGCGCAGGAGGTCAACGAGGCGCTCGACCGGGGGCTGGCCCGGACGACGGTGGCGACGGTGCTGGGCCGGCTGCACGAGAACGGGACGCTGCAGCGCAGCCGCCCGGGGCGGGGCTTCGCGTACGCGCCGGTCGCCGACGCCGCCGGTCTGGTGGCCGGGCGGATGCGCCGTGAACTGGAGAGCGACCCGCACCGTGAGCTGGTGCTGAAGCGGTTCGTGTCGTCGCTGTCCGAGGGGGACGAGGAGGTGCTCCGGCGCCTCCTGCTGGAGGCCCCGGACGGAGAGGGCCGCGCATGACCCTGGCCCTCGCCCTGGTCGCGCTGACGCTGCTGGCTCCGTGGGGCGCGGCGCCCGCCGCCCGCCGGCTGGCCGCGCTCCTCCCGCCGCGCGAGGCGTCCGTGGCGCTGACGGGTGCGGCCGTACTGCTGGCGGGCGGCACCGCGGCGGCGCTGGTCGCGCTGTTCCACGTGCCGTTCCTCACCTCGATGGAGCGGGTGCCGCCGGCGCGCGTGCTGGAGCGGTGGCCGGCCGTCGTGCCGGTCTCCGGTGCGGCCGGGGTGGTGCTGGCGGTCCAGGCCGTGCTGCTGGCGCGCCGCTGGCTCGCCCATCGCGCGCTGCTCGCGAAGGCCTGGGAGTCCACCGGTGACGGGGTGGCCGACGGCGACGTGCTGGTGGTGCCGGGCGGCGACGCGGAGGCCTTCGCCCTGCCCGGCTTCCGCTGGCGCCCCGGGCGGGTCGTGGTGACCTCGGGCATGGTGCGCGAACTCGGTCCGGCGGAGCGCGAGGTGCTGCTCGCGCACGAGCGGGCCCACCTGGCGGGGCGCCACCACGTGCTGTCCGTCGTCACGGACCTCGCGGCGGCGGTGCACCCGGCGCTGCGGGGCCTGCGGGAGGCGCTGGGATTCCACCTGGAACGGTGGGCCGACGAGGCCGCGGCCGGATCGGTGGGGGACCGCCGGCTGGCGGCGACGGCGATCGCGCGGGCGGCGCTGGCCGGGTCCGCCGCCACCCGGGCGGGCGGGAGCCGGAACCCGCTGCTGTCGGTGGGCGCCGGTCCGGTGCCGCGGCGGGTCGAGGCGCTGCTGGGGTCGGTGCCGGTCCTGCCGCGCGGTCGCGCGATGCGGGTGGGCGTGGCCTGGCTGGTGGCGGTGGTGGCGGTGTCGGTGCTGATCCCGGGGCTGGCGTACGGGCTGCACGAGTACGTGGAGTACGCCGCGCGGGCCGTGTCGGGCCGGTGACGGGCCGTTGTCGGCGCCGGCCGCCGGCGGCGGGGGAGCGGGTGTCGCGGACGACATCGATGTAGACCGATCGGCGCGGCGCGGCTATCGTTGGCCTCGGTGCGCCGTGCGGCGCGATGCGGCGCCGTGCCCGGCGCGGCGCGCGAGCGGGTTTCGCGGCCCTTCGGCGATCGGCGTTCGGCAGCGTGGCATGGCGTCGGTGGTCCCGTGACCCCCGCCGGAGGTGGTGCAGCCCTCCACCAGCGATTGGATGCGACGTGTACGACAGGGGGAAGGGATCGTCGAGTCCCTTCGAGCAGACCGTCCACCTCCTGTCGGCGGCCGGCCGGGCGGCGGACGCCCTGCTCGCGGCGCGCCTGGAGTTCCGGGGGATGAGCCCGGCGCACCTGTCCGTCCTCTCCACGCTGGCCCGGCTGGGCCCGCACGCCCGGCCCGATCTGGTCGCCGGGATCGACGGGGGTGCGGTCGACACCGCGCAGACCCTCGACGATCTCGTCGCGGCGGGCCTGGTGCAGTCCCTGTTCGTCCAGGTCGGCGGTCGGCACGAGGTGCTGACGCTCACCTCCTCGGGGCAGCTCGCGCTGGAGATCCTGCACAGCGACGAGTCGGCCGTGCAGGACGACCTGCTGGTGTCCCTGACGCGCGGTGAGCGCACCCAGTTGAACTCCCTGCTGCGGCGGGTGTGCGCCGCCGCCGCCCGTAGCGGCTCGGCGGGTTCGGCTCCGCGCCGGGCCGCCGACTGGGTCCTGACCCGCGAACGCCGTACGGAGTGGGCCGTCGAGCGCGAGGGCGCCGGCGGGGCAGCCGGGGCGCCCGGGGTGGCCGGCGAGCGGTCCGAGGACGTGGCCGACCGGGACGACGGCGGGGCCCCGGCCGGTTCGTAGCCGTCCCGCCTCACCAGGTGAAACGGGCGCCGCGCGCTACTGATCGGTCACCCCGGCCGCCTCGGCGACGGGGCCGGCCTGCTCTGGGCCGAGATGTGGCGCCGCTTCAGTCCGGTCGCGATGATCTGCGTCGGCGCGGTCACCGTCGCCGGCCTCTGGCTCGGCTGGAAGCACGTCGGCGCGGTCTCTCCGCTCTGGACCACCGGCTACGGCACCGCCCTGCTGGTCGAGATCCTGCTGGTCGTCGGCCCGGTCACCGCGGGCGCCTTCAACCAGTTCCGGCTGATGCCCCGGATCGCCCGGGCCCCGGGCCGGTCGGCCCGGGGGCGGGTGTGGGTCAGCTCCCGGAGCGGCGGAGGAGGTAGGTGTCCATGATCCAGCCCTTGCGTTCGCGGGCCTCGTCGCGGAGCGCGCGGATCCGGGGGGCGGTTTCGGCGAGGGGGCCGGCGACGAGGATCTCGTCCGGGGTGCCCAGGTAGGCGCCGTAGAAGATCTCCAGCCCCTCGGGGTCGATCCCGGTGAACGCGGCCCGCCCGTCCAGCATCACCACCACGTCGTCCACCTGCTCGGGGAAGCCCTCGGCGAGACGGCGGCCGGTGGTGATCTGCAGCGGGCGGCCGACCCGGGTCAGGGTGGTGCGGTGCCGGGCGGCGAGCGCCGAGACGCTGCTGATGCCCGGGACCACCTCGTACCCGAAGGTGGCGCCGCCGCGGGCCAGGACCTCGTCGATCACGGCGATGACGCTGTCGTAGAGGCTCGGGTCGCCCCAGACCAGGAACGCGCCGGTCTCCTCCGGGCCGAGGTGTTCGGCGACCAGCCGCTCGACCAGGTCGGCCCGGCGGGTGCGCCAGTCGTCCACGGCCGCGGTGTACGCCGGGGTGGCGCGGTCCCGCTCGGCGTCCGCGACCTCGATGACGCGGTGGCCCGGGCGGCCGTGCTCGGTCAGCAGCTGCCGGCGCAGCCGGATGAGGTCCTGCCGTTCCTCGTTCTTGTCGAGGATGAAGAAGACGTCGGTGCGGGCGAGGGCCTTGACCGCCTGCAGGGTGAGGTGGTCGGGATCGCCCGCCCCGATGCCGATGAGGAAGATGTGCCGCATGACAGTGATTGTGCCGTGCGGCTGCCCGTCCGCCGGGCGCGGCCGGTCCCGGGCGAACCGCCGGGTGGGCCGCGGGCGACCGGTCCGGTGGCACTGCGACGTCATGCGCGTGCCCCTGACCCGGCCTTTCGGCCGTCGTCATGACGGCCCGTCATGTTCTGACTCCGCCGTTGGGGGTAGCCGGCACGGCGTGCGCGGCGGCGAGCACCTTGGCCGGGGTGACCAGCACGTCCTTCTTGACGCGCTCGTCCTCGACCACCGCCTCGACCACCACCTGAACTGCCCGGGCGGCCGGGGGCCGCCGGGGCCGTCCGGCCATCCGCGATCCGGACAATCACTGACGCGCCGCCGGCGATGGGCCTAGGGTGGGCGGTGCAGTCGGTTCGCCGTGTCCTCCAGCCACGGCGTCGCAAGAGGGAACCCGGTGGGAATCCGGGACTGCCCCGCAGCGGTGAGTGGGAACGACCGCCGTCACATGCACTGGGCCCAGCCGGGCCCGGGAAGCGACGGCCAGTAGGTGTCCGGCCTGGGAGCCAGGCGGACGTGCCCGCGAGTCCGAAGACCTGCCACTGCCCGCGTGCACCCCGCACGCGGTGATCTCGGTGACCTCGAGGGCGGGTCGGCGGAGCGGGCGGGCCCACCCCGGTGCCGTGCCCCCACTGCCGTACCTCCACGCCGTCGTGCTCTCCCGGGATCGCAGCGCGACTCGCGAAGGAGAGTTCCGTGTCACCGAGTTCCACCACCCCGCAGGCCACCGTGTACGGCTACCCGAGGCAGGGTGCCGACCGGGAGCTGAAGAAGGCCGTCGAGGGGTACTGGGCGGGCCGCGTCGACGCCGCCGCCCTGTACGCCACCGCCGCCGTCCTGCGCCGCGCCAACTGGCGGCAGCTGGCGGACGCGGGCATCGCCGAAATCCCCACCGGCGACTTCTCGCTCTACGACCACGTCCTGGACACCACGGTCGCGGTCGGCGCGATCCCGGCCCGCCACCGCGCCGCCGTCGACACCGACCCGCTGGACGGCTACTTCGCCATGGCGCGCGGCACCCAGGATGTCGCACCGCTGGAGATGACCAAGTGGTTCGACACCAACTACCACTACCTCGTACCGGAGTTGGGTCCGGACACGGTCTTCGCCGCGAACTCCGCCAAGCCGGTCTCCGAACTGCGTGAGGCGCTCGGCCTCGGCCACCGCCCCCGGCCCGTGCTGGTCGGACCGCTGACCTACCTGCTGCTCGCCAAGCCCGCCCCCGGCGTGGCCGCCGACTTCCGGCCGGTCACCCTGCTGGACCGGCTGCTGCCCGTCTACGCGGAACTCCTCGCCGACCTGCGGGCCGCCGGCGCCGACTGGGTCCAGCTGGACGAGCCCGCGCTCGTCCAGGACCGCACCCCGGCCGAACTGAACGCCGCCACCCGCGTCTACCGCGAGCTCGGTGCGCTCACCGACCGCCCGCGACTGCTGGTCACCAGCTACTTCGACCGGCTCGGCGAGGCCCTGCCCGTCCTGGCCAAGGCCCCGATCGAGGGCATCGGCCTGGACTTCACCGGCCCCGGCGCCGCCAACCTCGACGACCTCGCCGCCGTCGGCGGAGTGCCCGGCAAGCGCCTGGTCGCGGGCGTGGTGGACGGCCGCAACATCTGGATCAACAACCTGGAGAAGTCCCTCGCCACCCTCGGCACGCTGCTCGGTCTGGCGGACCGGGTCGACGTCGCACCGTCCTGCTCGCTGCTGCACGTCCCGCTCGACGCCGACCTCGAGCGCGACCTCGACCCGCAGGTCGCCCGCTGGCTCGCCTTCGCCCGTCAGAAGACCACCGAGGTCGCCACCCTGGCCCGCGGCCTGGCCCACGGCACCGACACCATCGCGGCCCAACTGGCCGCCAACCGGGCCGACCTGGCCTCCCGTGCCGGCTCGGCGCTGACCCGCGACCCGGCCGTCCGGGCCCGGGTCGCCGCCACCGCCCCCGAGGACGCCCGCCGCGCCCCGGCCTACCCCGAGCGCGCCGAGGCGCAGCGGGCCCGGCTCGGCCTGCCGCTGCTGCCGACCACCACCATCGGCTCCTTCCCGCAGACCACCGACCTGCGCACCGCCCGCGCCGACCTGCGCGCCGGCCGCATCGACGACGGCACCTACCGGGACCGGATGCGGGCCGAGGTCCGCGAGGTGATCGGCTACCAGGAGAAGGCCGGCCTCGACGTGCTCGTCCACGGCGAGCCCGAACGCAACGACATGGTGCAGTACTTCGCCGAGCAGCTGACCGGCTACCTGGCCACCCGGCACGGCTGGGTGCAGTCCTACGGCACCCGCTACGTCCGGCCGCCGGTGCTGGCCGGGGACATCTCCCGCCCGCACCCGATGACCGTGGACTGGTACCGCTACGCGGCCGATCTGACGGACCGTCCGGTCAAGGGCATGCTCACCGGACCGGTGACCATGCTCGCCTGGTCCTTCGTCCGGGACGACCAGCCGACCGGCGACACCGCCCGGCAGGTCGCGCTCGCCCTGCGCGACGAGGTCACCGACCTGGAGGCCGCCGGCGCCGCCGTCATCCAGGTCGACGAGCCGGCGCTGCGCGAGACCCTGCCGCTGCGGTCCGCCGACCGGGCGGCCTACCTGGAGTGGGCCACCGAGTCCTTCCGGCTCTCCACCTCCGGGGTCCGCGCCGACACCCAGATCCACACCCACATGTGCTACGCCGAGTTCGGCGCGATCATGACCGCCATCGACCAGCTCGACGCCGACGTGATCTCCCTGGAGGCGGCCCGCTCGCACATGGAGGTCGCCCACGAGCTGGCCGGGGCAGGCTACCCGCGCGAGGTCGGCCCCGGCGTCTACGACATCCACTCGCCCCGGGTGCCGAGCACCGAGGAGGTGGCCTCGCTGCTCCGCGCCGGGCTGGCCGCGATCCCGGCCGAGCGGCTCTGGGTCAACCCCGACTGCGGCCTGAAGACCCGCGGTTGGACGGAGACCCGGGCCTCGCTGGAGCACCTGGTCGAGGCGGCCAGGCTGGTCCGCGCCGAACTGGGCGGCTGACACCGTGCCGGGGTGGGCGGCGGTCCGGCCCCCGGCCCGCCGTCCGCTCCGGTCCGTCCGCGGTGGTGAGGTCCATGTGGAGCGGAAGGACGTCGGTCGTGCGGCCGAGCGCGGTGAGGTCCTCGGTCACGGTCCGGGAGGCGGCCGGCACGCTGACGCCCTCGGCGGCGAGGACCCGGGTGACGGCGAGGCCGATGCCTTTGCCCGCCCCGGTCACCACGGCGGCCTCGCCCGACAGGTGCAGGTCCATCGTCGACTCCTCCAGCGCGCTGCCGGCCGCCGTCCGCCCGGCCGGATGCGGCCCAGGCTGGAACCATCGCAGCTCTGCCCCGGGCCGCATCCGGGCCTCGGGGGCGGGTCAGACCCGGTCGGAGGCCAGGTCGGCCGGGGTGGTCCACTCCTCGGCGAGCAGGCCGAGCACGACCTCGTCGCGGTGGGCGCCGTAGGCCCAGGCGGAGCGGCGCAGGGTGCCTTCGAGGGTGAAGCCGGTGCGGGTCGCGGCGGCGATCATCGGCAGGTTCTCGGCGAGGGTGTCGATCTGGAGGCGGTGCAGGCCGCGGACGGTGAAGCCGTAGTGGCACAGCAGCGCGACGACCTCGCGGGCCAGGCCCCGGCCGCGGAGGGCGGGGCGCAGGGCGAGACCGAGATGGGCGGTGCGGTTGTGGGTGTCGATGCCCCAGAGGAGGGCCTCGCCGGCGAGGTCGCCCGAGGGGAGGGTGGTGACGGAGAAGCAGGCGGCCTCGTCCGAGGGGGCGGCGACCGCGTACGGGGACCGGGCGGCGCCCGGGGAAACGGGCTGCCAGGGCCGGGAGTCGGCCCGGGAGCGGGTGGCGACGTCGTCGTACAGCTCGGCCTGCAGGACGGGGACGTCGGCGTCGTGTCTGGCCCGGAGGGCGACTTTGGAGTTGTGTAGCATGTCACATTGCTATCAGGGTCGGCGCCGTCCGCACCAGCGAATTCCCGCACACCGGGCGGGTGATGGAGTTCCCGCCCGGGCCTGCGGGCGGCCCGCCGGAGCCGGCGAGGCGCCCGCCGGGTCGAACCGTCCGCCCGGGGCGGCCGGAGCGGTGCGACCCGGCGCCGGGTTCACCCCCGGTCGGTCGGCCAGCCGTCCACGGTGGTGAGGGAGCGGTGGTACGGGCCGTCGGGCCCGGTGCTGCGGTAGTCCTCGACGGAGCCGCCGGTGCGGACGGTGCTGTCGCCGTCGTGCCGGTGGGCGGTCGGGCGCAGGGTGTGGTCGACGCCGGAACGTTCGGTGGTCCGGCCGCCGACGGTGCCGGTGGTGTCCCGGTGGTAGCCGAGGTTCATGGTGGTGGCCTGGTCGCTCGCGCCGGCCGTGTCGTGGGTGACGCGGTAGTCGACGTCCAGCGGCTCTCCCTCGTGCACGGTGGTGGTGCGCCGCGGCCCGTCGCCCCAGGTGCTGGTGGTGCGGGTCAGGTCGGTGCGGTTTCGCAGCGTCAGGTCGTTGCCGCTGTCCCGGAACCGCTGGGTGGAGCCGAAGACGAGGGTGTCGCGGACCTCGGTGGTGACCCGGCCGTGCGAGGTCTGTACCCAGCCGCGGGCCCGGTCGTGCCGGCCCGCGGTGACGGACCAGTCGCCGCTGCCGCCGCCGTGGTCGGTCAGCGCGGTGGAGACGGCGGCCTCCGGGGCGACCGCGTGGTCGGTGAGCGCCCCGGTGGTGCGGGCGGCGCCGTGGTCGACCTCGGCGAACAGGTTGACCTGGCCCGTCCAGACGTCGTTGCCCTGGGCCTCGGCCGCGTTGACGGTGATGCCGACGGCGTGCGGGCGGCCGTCCAGCAACAGGCCGACGTACGGGGTGAGGTCGAGCCGGTAGGCGGGCAGGTCGAAGGCGAAGATGCCGGGGGTGGGCCGCCAGAGCAGCGGGTCCCAGCCGCCGGTGTAGATCACGGGGTACGGCCAGACCGCGCCGGCCACCCGGCCGTCCACGGTCAGCCGCAGCTCGCGGAACGGGCCCTTGCCGCAGGCGCCCAGCCCGGGGTTCGCGCCGACGAACGCGTCGGGCGCGGAGGCGTACGCGAACTCCTCGCAGGCGCCGCCGCCCCGGGCGTACACCTCGGCGGTCAGGCGTTCCAGGTTCGGCGGGAAGGCGAGGTCGCGGGTGGCGGTCGGGGCGGCCTGGGTGAGCCCGAACGGCCCGGTGGTGAGCAGCCGGTCGGCGGTGCGGGGGGCGGGCCACCGGGCGGAGGTGGTGTAGAAGGTGAGCTCGGCGGTGATCCGGAAGACGCCGGTGTAGGTGGCGTCGGTGACGTTGGCGAGGTCGAAGGCGAACGGCTGCGGGCCGCCGGCGAACAGCGGCGCGTACCGGGTGACGTCCCGTTCGACCGTCCATCCGATGCCGTCGGCGGAGGGCTCGGGGGTGGAGGAGAGCAGGACCTCCACGCCGCCGATCCGGACGGTGAACAGCCGGTCGAACTGCCGCCCGGCGACCTGCCCGTGCAGGGTCAGCACGACCGCCGACCAGGGTCCGGCGCAGGCGGCGGGCGGGGTGACGGTGGCGGTGTACGGGGTGTCGGGCGGGTTGCCGTAGCCGTCCCGGAACGGCTGGTCGTGCATCGCCTCGACGGTGCAGGCGCGGGTGTCCGGCCGGGTGAGCGGCTTCGCGGCGGTGAGCGGGTCGTGGTAGTCGGTGCCGAAGTCGGCGTGCGCGGGGCCGGCGGCGGTCAGCGCGCCGGTGAGGGCGAGGACGACGGCGCCGAGCAGGCGGGCGGCCCGGCGGGCCGGGCCGCCGGGCCTCGGCCCGCGGCGGATCAGCGGGGGTACGGCCAAGGGTCTTCCTCTCCTCGGCCCGGACGGGCGGTCCGGGTGGCGCCCCCGACAATGGCATGTCATCGTCAATCGGTGAAGAGGGGGCGGCCGGCGGGACGGTCCGGCACGGCGGCGCCGCCGGGCGGGTGATCACCCGGCGGCGCCGGTCCGCCGGCGGCCCTCCCGCTCCGCCGGAACGGGAGGGCCGACCGCTCAGCCGGCCGGCCGGGCCCGGATCGCGGCGACCAGTTCGCCGACGCCCCGCTCCCTGAGCACGCCGTAGTGGTCGCCGCTCAGTTCGACGACGACCGGCGGCGCGGCCGAGTACCCCGAACTCCCCTCGATGAAGGAGTAGTCGTCACCGGCGGCCTTGACGATGGTCACCGGCGCGTCCAGCCGCCGCTGCGCGAGTTCGCCGAAGCTGTAGTCGAACTCGTAGGTCTCCCCGACGATCCGGGCGATCCGGCGGATCAACTCCTCGCCCAGCTCCGGCAGCAGGCGGTGCACGAAGGCCGTGAAGCCGTCCTCGTCGTGCGCCTCGGCCAGGCAGGCCTCCAGGTCGGGCCCGCGGACCGAGCCGGCGAACACCGAGTAGAGGATCGCCACGTAGGCCGGGTCGCGGTACGAGGCCTCGCGTCCGTGCCGCTCGCCGCCGCCGCGCCGCAGCTCCGGGTTGCCGGGGCAGATCAGCAGCAGGTCCGCGACCCGCTCGCCGGCCTGCTCCAGCTGCCAGGCCGTCTCGAAGGCGACCCGGGCGCCGAAGGAGTAGCCCCACAGGGTGTAGGGGCCCTCCGGCCGCACCCGGCGGATCTCGGCGAGGTCGGCCGCGGCCATCTCCCGGATCGTCGGGTACGGCGTCTCACCGGCGTTGATGCCGTGCGCCTGGATGCCGTAGAACGGGCGGCCCACGGTGCTCCCGAGCAGCCGCAGGTTCATCGGGTAGCCGCCGAGCCCCGGCCAGCAGAACACCGGGTCGCCGGTGCCCGCGCGGTGCAGCGGCACCAGCCGCGAGCCGGGCTCACCGGTGTCCTCGTCGATCCGGGCGGCCAGGTCGGCCAGCCTCGGGCTCTCGAAGAGGACCTGCAGCGGCAGCCGGGTGCCGAACTCCCGGTTCAGCCGGTTGATCAGCGCCACGGCGATCAGCGAGTTGCCGCCGGCGGCGAAGAAGTCGTCCCGCACCGAGACCTCCTGGTACCTCAGCGCCCCGCCCCAGGCGGCCGCGAGCCGGTGCTCGGTCGGCGTCGACGGCGCGACCTTCGGCCCGCCCGCGTCCGCCGTCCGGACCGCCGCACCGGCGGCCAGCGCCTTCGCGTCGACCTTGCCGTTGGCGGTCAGCGGCAGCTCGTCCAGGACGAGCACCCGGTTGGGGAGCATGTAGTCGGGCAGGACGGCGGCCAGTTCGTCCCGGACGATCTCGGCCGGACCCTTCATGTGGACGGCGTCCTCGATCATGCCCTCGCTGCGGATCTGCTCCTCGCTCACCCTCCCGCCGAGGAAGAAGTACGACGGGCCCGGCGCGATCCCGCAGGAGGCCAGCACCGCGTCGATCCGCCGGGCGGACGGCAGCGGGTGCCCGGTCTTCGAGCTGTAGCCGGAGGACATGAACCCGAGGCCGAGGGCGAGGCCGCCCCGCTGGAGCCGGTGCAGGGCCGTGCCGAGACCGAGGTACTCCAGCCACGGCTCCTCGGCCCGGCCGACGGCGGTGATGCCGAAGCCGGCCCGCTCGTACACCTGCTGGTTGATCGCGATCACGTCCCGCGACCGCACCAGCTCGTCCGAGATCCGCGCCAACCCGCCGTCCGTCCAGCGGTACTGGCCGGCGGCCAGGCCCTCGACGCCACCGGGGTGGGCCTGGACGTAGTACTCGGTGCGGTCCGCCGCCGGCCGGCCGTCGGCGGGCACGATCGCGAAGGTGCCGAGGTAGTGGTCCTCCTCGGCCACGTCCAGCCCGGCCCGGACGGACGGCAGCAGGCCGACCGGCCGGACGGCCAGCCCGTGGGCGGGCAGCACCTCCTCGAACACGCCCAGCATGTGACCCGCCTCGAACTCCAGCACCTCCAGGATGTTGTTCCGGTAGACGGGCGCGATCGCGCGCCGCTTGCCGAGGAAGTGGACGGTGAGGCCCGGGCCCCCGGTACCCTCGCCGACCCGGACCAGGGTGTGCTCGACCGGGTGGTAGTAGTACACGCCGGCGTCGAGGCCGCCGGTCCCGCCGGTCTCCAGGTACAGCTGGGTGGCGTACAGCGCGCCCGGGGAGGCGTACGCGTACTTCGGCAGCAGCCGCTCCGCGCTGTGGAACTGGCCGAACCACCGCAGGATCACGCCCAGTTCGGCGAGGTCCGGCTCGCCGTTGCGCGGCGCGACGGGGCCCGCCGGGGCGGCCGGCGGTGCGAGCAGCGCCAGCAGGTCGTCGCGGGTGACCCGGCCGCCCTCGTAGAAGCGGTAGGTCTTGCGGGCGAAGGTCTCGCGCCGCTGCCGCTCGCTCTCCCGCCCGCCGGGCAGCGCCACCACCGGCCGGCCGGCCAGTTCGGCGGCGTCCCGCACCCCGGGGTCGGACAGCTGCGCCCGGACCTGCAGCCGGCTCGCCTTGGACCGGTGGTGCCCGCCGTGGCTGCCCTGGTCCATCAGGGCCGCCTCCTTGGGGTTCAGTTCGACGCAGGCCACCAGGTTCCGGTGGCCCGTCCGGGGGTCGTCGGTGACGATCGCCGCCGCCCGGCGGACCCAGGTGTGCTCCTCGATGGCGAGCGCGATCTCGTCCAGCTCGACCCGGTAGCCCCGCAGCTTGACCTGGTTGTCGACCCGGCCGGCGCACTGGAGCGTGCCGTCCGGGTTCCCGTGGGCGAGGTCCCCGGTCCGGTACAGCCGCTCGCCCGGGAGGTGGGGCGAGGCGACGAAGCGCTCCGCCGTCAGGTCGGGCCGGTTCAGGTAGCCGCGGGCGAGCTGGACACCGCTCAGGTAGAGCTCACCGGTGGCGCCGGGCTCCACCGGCGCCAGGTCCCCGTCGAGCACGAAGCAGTGGGTGCGGTCGACCGGCACGCCGATCGGCACCGACCCGGCGTCCTCACCCACGGTGGCGGGGTCGACGAGGTGGGCGGTCGCGTTGATGGTGCACTCGGTCGGCCCGTAGAGGTTGACCAGCGCGGCCTGCGGCAGCTCGGCGGTGAGCGCCCGGGCGAGCCGGCGCGAGAGCGCCTCGCCGCCCGAGTACAGCCGCCGCAGCGTGCCGCAGTCGCCCAGCCGCTCGGTGTCCAGCAGCGCCTGGAGCAGGGTGGGCACGCACTGCAGCGTGGTCACCCCGTACTCCCGGACGGTGTCGATCAGGGCTTCCGGGTCCCGGTAGACGCCGGGGGCGCCGAGCACGACCCGCGCGCCGCCGGCCGGTGCCAGGATCTCCCACTGCGCCGCGTCGAAGCTCATCGGCGTCTTCTGCAGCACGGCGGCGTCCGGCCCGAGGTGGCCGCCGGCGACCAGCCAGCGCAGCTGGGACACGATGCTCCGGTGCTCGATCATCACGCCCTTGGGGCGGCCGGTACTGCCGGAGGTGTAGATGACGTAGGCGAGCGACTCCGGCCGGGGGCTCGCCGGGCCCCGGCTCTGGTGCGGGAACGGGGGCGCGCCGTCGGCTCCGGCCGCGCCGGGTGTCCCGGGCGCCAGGTCCGGGCCGGCGGGGACGAGGATCCGGGTGCCCGGCGGGACGAGTCCGGCCAGCCGGGTGCCCAGGTGCTCCTGGGTGACGATCACCCCGGTCCGGCTGTCCTCGATCATGTAGCGGATCCGGTCCTCGGGGTACTCCGGGGACAGCGGCAGATAGGCGGCCCCGGCGTAGAGGATGCCCCAGGCGCCCACCATCAGCTCCGGCGAGGGGTCGACGTAGAGGCCGACGCAGTCGTCGGCCGCCACGCCGAGCTGGTGCAGGTGGGCGCCCAGGCCGGCGGCGGCGGCGCGGAGGTCCCGGAAGCTGAGGTGTGCGCCGCGGCCCGTCACGGCGACGGCGTCCGGCCGCTCGGCCACCTGCCGGTCGAGCAGGTCGGGCAGGCAGCGGGCGCGGCGGGTGTCGTGGAGGGTGAGCTGCGCGGACTGTGCGGACATGTGGGTTCCCCATCGGGTGGCGAGGACGGATGACGTCGCCCGTCGAGGCGGGCGTGTCATCCAAGCTCCGCCACCCGGTGTCCCGGCCGCCTGGGGCACCGGCCGTCTCTTCCGCCCGGCCGCCGTCCGGCCGCGCCCGGGCCATGTCCCGGGCGTCGCGCCCCGGCCCGGGACCGCCGGCCCGCCGGCGGGTGCTCGGTCAGCCCGGTCCGTCGCCGTGGCCCACCGGGTCCGGTACCGCGTCCAGCAGGGCGGCGCCGTTGTTGCGGACGCTGTTGACGGTGGTGGAGACCGCCCGGACCGCGAGTTCGTCCCCGGCCGGGGTGTGCAGGAGCCGCCGGAGCTCCACCGGGTCGTCGTGCTCCGGGTCGAGCCAGGCGTCCAGGTCGGCCGGGCCGATGGTGAGCGGCATCCGGTCGTGGACGCGGCCGGCCGCGTCGGTGGCGTCGGTGGTGATGATCGTGGCGGTGATGAGCCAGGCCGCCGGGTCGTCCTCGGGCAGCGAGCGGTCCCGCCAGAACTCGTACAGCCCGGCCATCACCAGCGGGCCGCCGGCGCGGGGGTGGAGGTAGTAGGGCTGCTTGTAGGCCTTGCGGCCCTCGGCGGCGGGCACCCGCACCCACTCGTAGTAGCCGTCGGCGGGCAGGACGCAGCGGCGCTTGGCGAATGCGGAGCGGAAGGCGGGCTTCTCGTGCACCGTCTCGGCCCGGGCGTTGATCAGCCTGGCGCCCGCGGCCGGGTCCTTGGACCAGGAGGGGACCAGGCCCCACCGCACCGGGCGGAGCCGGCGGGCGAGTTCGCCGGTCTCGCGGTCGACCCGTTCCAGCACCGTCCACACCGGGTCCGTGGGGGCGACGTTCCAGCTCGGCGCGAGGGTCTCGGCCGGGTTCCAGCCGGTCACCCCGAGCAGGCCGAGCAGGTCCTGGGGCGTGGTGGTGAAGACGAATCGGCCGCACATGGGCGCCACTCTGCCACCACCGGGCCGCCGGGGCCACAGGCGCGGGCCCGGCCGGAGGCGGTGTCAACCCGGGGCCGGCGCCCGGGCGCAGGGCCGTCCGGGCGTCCGGCGGGCCCGGTCCCGGCGACGGCGCCGCCCGCGCCGGGTGCGGGCGGGTGGGCGCCGCGCCGGGTGGCGGCTCAGTGGCGGGCCGGGCGCCACATGGTGGAGACGGTGTGGCCGGACGGGACGGTGATCCGGTCGAGTTCGGTGAAGCCCGCCCGGGCGTAGCGCTCGTTGTTGGCGGGGTTGCAGGACTCCAGGTAGGCGGCCGCGCCGAGGGCGTCGATCCGGGCCAGGTTCTCGGCGAGCAGACCCATGCCGAGGCCGTGGCCGCGGTGGTCGCCGTGGGTGGCCAGCAGGCTCAGGAAGAAGTGCGGTTCGCTTCTCGGGTGGGCCGCTTCGAGGTCCGCGAGGATCGCGAGCAGGCCGTCGGCGGTGGCCCGGTCGGTGATGCCGACCAGGAAGTCCTCCAGGCCCTCCTCCTCGTCGGGGCTGAGGTCGTTGCCGCCGGGCGGGATCCACAGCGCGGCGGACTCCACGTTCGGCGTCACCAGGGTCCAGGGGTAGCGCAGGGCGGAGGTGGCGAACAGGCGCCACATCGCGGAGGCCTGGGCCGCCCGTCGCTCGCGGTCGGGGAACGCCGGGCCCCAGAGCGGGTCGTCGAAGAACGCGGAGGTCAGGGTGGCGACGATCGCGTCGACGTCGGCGGAGGTCGCGGTGCGGGCGGTCACGGGTGCGGTCGGTCGGTTCAAGGCGCCACCTTCGGGAGGCCGGGAGAGGGTGATCGTCAGCGTACGACGGTGCCGGGGGCGCCGGGCGGGACGGGACGCGCGGACGGGCGCCGTCCCCCCGCGCGGTGCGGGGGGACGGCGCCCGGGGGGCCGGTGCGGGCTCAGCCGAGCCGGCGGGTGAGCGGCGCGTCGGCGCGGGTGAACAGGACGGCCAGCAGTCCGGCGAACAGCGGGACGGCGACGGTGGTGAGCCCGATGTTCGCCCAGGGCACCACGATCGTGCTGCTGCCCGCCTGGTTGGCGACGTCACGGGCCATCAGCAGGGCGACCGCCGGGACGAAGCCGTTGATCGTGCCGAGGGCCGCGCCCAGGACGGCGATCAGCGCGCACTGGATGCCGGAGAGGGTCCGGCGGATCCCCGGCGGCGCGCCGACCGCGGCGAGGGTCGCCTGGTCGCGCCGGGAGTCGGCGGCGGCGAGGCCGGTGGCGATGCACGCGGCGCCGAGCACGACCAGGGCGGCGAAGCCGGTGAGGGCGATGGTCGGTACGTCGCTCTTCGGCTCGAACCCGCGCTCCACGTCGAGCAGGGCGCTCGGCAGGATGCGGTCGGCGGTGGCCGCGGCCCGCTGCGTCGCCTTGCGGTCCGGCGCGGTGGACGGCAGCCAGACCGAGCCGCTGGGCTTCGTCGTGAGACCCAGTCCGGTGATCGTCCGGGTGCCGATGACGCCGGCCCCGTACCGGGCGGCGGTCGGGTTCTCGACCACGACGGCGTCGACGGGGATCTCCCGGATCTCCTGCGCCGGGGCGGCACCCGGCTGCGGCGGGGCGGTGAAGCCACCCGTCAGCTGGAGCACGAGCTTGTCGCCGCTGAGCAGGGAGCGGTCGAAGACCACGGCCTTGCCGGCGGCCAGCGCCTGCTCGGCGGCCGGGTCGCGGACGGCGAAGGCGTTGTGCAGGACGGTCGCGTCGCCGACGACGAGGGCCCGGGAGCCGAAGCCGACCCCGCCCTTGACGGTGACGTTGCTGGAGCACTCCGCGCACCACGAGTAGACCGCGGTGCCGAGATCGGCGCGTTCCCCGAGCTCGGGCAGGTCCTGCTCGATGGCCGCACGTACCTGGGGGAGCAGCGGGCTGTCGGTGAGCACGCCGAGCGAGACGGAGTTGACCGGGCTGTGCGGCCGGTAGGAGGCGGCGTCCATGACGTCGCTGCTCGCGGTGTAGAGGCCGATCGCCACCGAGCCGGCGACGGCGGCCATCACGGCCGCGATGGCCGGGGCGGTGCGGCCGCGGTGGCGGGCCGAGTCGCGCAGGGCGAGCCGGCCGCCGAGCGGCAGGAACCGGGCGAGCCGGCCGCAGAGGGCGATCAGTACCGGGGTGAGGGCGAGCAGGCCGAGTTCGGCGGTGGCCGAACCCGCGAGCACCATCAGGGTCATCTTGTCCAGGCCGGCGAAGACCGGGATGCCCCGGCCGGTGCCGTCGTTGGTCCCGACGGCGAGCAGCGCGACGGCCGCGCCGGAGACGAAGAGCACGATGCCGGCGGCGGTGGTCCAGCGGCTCGGCGGCCTGACGGTGTCACGGCCGGTGAGGCCGGCGGTGACGCTCTGCCGGGCAGCCTGGAGGGCGGGCAGCGCGGCCGCGAGCAGCGCGGTGACCACGCCGACGACCGCGATGGCGAGCAGGTCGGGCGCCTGGACGCCGAAGTGGCCGAACCGGCTGCCACCGGTCTCCTCGATCCACGACCGGGTCAGGGCCACCAGGCCGGTCCCGAGCACCACACCGGTGACCGCGCCGACCGCGCCGAGCACCAGGCCCGAGCCGAGGACGACGGAGGCGATGTGGCCGCGGTCGCCGCCGCTCGCGCCGATCAGGGCGAGCTGCCGGCGCGACCTCCGGGCGCCGACGGCGAAGGCCGGCCCGGCGAGCAGGGCGACCTCCAGCAGGGCCATGCCCGCGACGGTGCCGACCACCACGGCCTTGTCGGAGCGCAGCGGGCTGCTGGAGCCGAACTCCAGCCGCTGGTAGGTGATCTGGGACTCGGACGGCGGGTCGAGCGCCACCGCGCGGGAGGTCGCGGTGAAGCCGTACCGGTTGAGCTTCTTGACGCCCTCCCAGTCGAGGGTCGCCCCGGCGGGCAGTTTCAGCAGCCAGGCCGGCTTGCCCGGGGTCGAGCGGTCGCCCGCCCCGGTCGGGGGCTTGGCGGCGGCCGGCGCGGCCGCGGCCAGCGGGGCGAGGACCTCGCCGGGGCGGCCGACGAACTCGACCTTGGCGAGGTCGTCGGGGTGCTCCACGACGCCGGTCAGGGTGAACGGCGTCTTCTCCAGCCCCTTGAGGGCGGTGGTCTGACCGAGGCGCAGGCCGGACTCGGTGAGGAACTCCCGGGTGACGGCCGCCTCGTGCGCGGCGTTCGGGGTGCGGCCCTCGACCAGGTCGAGTCGGCCCTTCCAGACCGGATCGGTGAGGTCGGCCTCGGCGGTCTCGGTCCGGACCAGGCCGTTGGGCGAGCCGGCGCTGGCGTTGAGACCGGCGGCGGCGGGCAGCAGGATCGAGCCGGGCAGCAGCTCCTTCAGCAGCGCGGCCGGGTCGGCGCCGGCGCTGCGGATCTGCTCCGGGGTCGGTCCCTGGTTGGCCCGGACGCCGATCGCGAGCGCGCCGTCCTCGGCGAACGGGCGCTGCTGGACGGTGCTGCCGAGCTCGTAGGCGGTGACGAGCGCGTCGGCCCCGCCGGCCAGCCGTTCGACCCGCTCCACCAGGGCGAGCTGGCCGCTGCGGTAGACGATGTCGGCGCCGGCCACGCCGAGCACGGGCAGCGAGATCATGGCGATGACGAGGGCGCTGCGGCCCTTGGCGCGCAGGGCGTCGCGGCGGGCGATCCGCAGCGCGACCTTCAGCGGTCCGAGCTTCATCCGGTGGCCTCGATCCGGTTCCCGTGGCGGGCGGCCATGGTCTGCAGGCCCTCGACGCTGCGGCCGAAGCCCTCGTCGACGATCAGCCCGTCGCGGAGGAAGACGACCCGGTCGGCCCAGCTGGCGTGCCGGGGTTCGTGGGTGACCATCATCGCGGCGGCGCCGGCGTCGCAGCGGGCCCGCAGGACGCCCAGGACGGCTTCGCCGTTGGCGGAGTCGAGGGCGCCGGTGGGCTCGTCGGCGAGGACGAGGCGGCGCTCGCCGACCAGGGCGCGGGCGATGGCCACGCGCTGCTGCTGGCCGCCGGACATGTCGTCGGGGTAGCGGCCGGCCAGCTCGGGGATGCCGAGTTCCTCCAGTGCCGCCAGTGCCTCACGGCGCGTCACCCGGCCGGAGACGCCGTCGAGTTCGCGCGGCAGCGCGATGTTCTCGGCGGCGGTGAGGGCCGGGATCAGGTTGTAGTCCTGGAACACGTAGCCGATCGAGCGCCGCCGGGCCGCGGCGAGCTTCTTGCGGCTCAGGCCGCCGAGTGCGACGCCCTCGACCAGGACCTGGCCGGTGGTGGGGGTGTCCAGGCCGCCGGCGAGGGTGAGCAGGGTCGACTTGCCGGAGCCGGACGGGCCCATCACGGCGACGAACTCGCCGGCCTGCACCCTGAGGTCCACGCCGCGCAGCGCGTGCACCTCGGCCGCGCCGCGGCCGTGCACCCGGGTGACGTTGTCCAGGTGCAGCACCGGGGCGGCGCCGTTCCTGGACGGACTGGTTTCGAACATGGGTCCCCCTTTGAGACAGGGCATCAGGAAGCCTTCGGCGGGTGGGGCGGGGCGCCTCCGGCCGGACCGGCTTTGCATACCCCGTATGTATATCGCACCTGCCGAGCAAAAGTATATGCAGGTTGCCGACATATCTTGTCCGCTGGACGGTCACGATTCTGTCCGGGCCCGGTCCGACCGCCGGCGGGGCGTCCGCGACCGCCCCGGCGGACCGGGCGGGACGGCTCGCGCCGACGGGGGAGCGAGGCGACAGCAGGAGGCAGCAGGAGCAGGAGGGGCAGCCACCATTTGGGCCGGCGGTCGTCAAGGTGCCGTCAAGGAACGCCTGTTGTGCGTACGCCCCGCGTCAAGGCCGGCCCGGGCCGGGGCGGACGGGGCTCCACTGGAGCTGCGGGCCCGCACCCCGGCGGCCCGCCGGTACTTCGGAAGGAACGTCCACCATGAGCGACACCCAGGTCCTCTTCGGCCACCCCGGCGCCACCGCGGGCACCGCCGTGCGGCGCCCGCTCGCCGTCGTCGAACGCGACGCCGTGCCGCCGCGCCGCCGCGGCCCCGCCCCGGTGCCCGACGTCCTGGCCGGGGCGGACGGGGAAGGCGACGAGCCGTCCGGGGCGGCCGTCCGGCAGTGGCGCGGCCGGGCGGCGCACTGCCGGATCGCCCTGCAGTACCTCGACTGACGCCGCCCGCGCCGGGCGGGACACCGCCGGCGCCCCGCCCGCCCCGCCCCCGCCCGCAGGAGCCGCCGCCATGACCGTCCTTCCCGCCCCCGCCCCCGCCCCCGTCCCCGTCCCCGCCCCCGTCCCCGTCCCCGCCCCCGCCCCCGCTGCCGACCCCGTGCCGGAGGCGGCGTCGCCCGTACCGGCGGGGGCCGCCGAGCCGCTCGGCGGCCCGTGGCCGGCCTCGGCGCACGCCGCCCCCGGTGGGGACCTGCTGGTCGGCGGGGTCGGCCTGGCCGAGGCCGCCGACCGGTTCGGCACCCCGCTGTACGTCCTGGACGAGGACGAGGTGCGGGCCCGCGCCCGCGCCTACCGGCAGGCCCTGCCGCACGCCGACGTGCTCTACGCGGCCAAGGCCTTCCTGTGCGGCGCGATGGCCGACTGGGTCGGCGAGGAGGGCCTCGGCCTGGACGTCTGCTCCTCCGGGGAGCTCTCGCTGGCCGCCGCGGCCGGGTTCCCGGCGCAGCGGATCCTGCTGCACGGCAACGCCAAGACGCCGGAGGAGCTCCGGCTCGCCCGGCGGCTGAGGGTCGGCCGGATCGTCATCGACGGACCGGGGGAGATCGCCCGGCTGGCGGCCCTGGTGGCCGCGGACACCCCGCAGCGGGTGCTGGTCCGGGTGGTTCCGGGCATCGCCGCCGGCCACCACGAGGCGGTGCGCACGGGCGTCGGCGGCCAGAAGTTCGGCCTCCCGATCGAGGGCGGGGACGCGGCCGACGCGATCGCCCGGGTGCTGGCCCAGCCCGGCCTCGACCTGGTCGGCCTGCACTGCCACCTGGGCTCCCAGATCACCGGGGTCGAGCCCTACCTCGCCGCCGTGGACACGGTGGTGGCCTTCCTGGCGGAGCTGCGCGAGCGGCACGGCGTCGAGCTGCCCGAACTGGACCTCGGCGGCGGCCACGGCATCCGCTACCTGCCGGGAGACGACGCCTTCGACCTCGCCGACTTCGCCGCCCGGGTGCCGCGCCGGCTCGCCGAGCGCTGCGCCGGGGCCGGGCTCGCGGTGCCGCGCCTGGTGATCGAGCCCGGCCGGGCCGTCGCCGGGCCGGCCGGGGTGGCGCTCTACCGGGTGCTGTCGGTCAAGCACGGCGCGGACGGCCGGGTCTTCGCCGCCGTCGACGGCGGCATGAGCGACAACCCGCGGCCCGCGCTCTACGGCTCCCCGTACACCGCGCGGCTGGTCGGCCGGCGCTCCGACGCCCCGGCGGCCCGCGTGGACGTGGTCGGGCGGCACTGCGAGGCCGGCGACGTGCTGGTGCGGGGCGCCGGCCTGCCGGCCGACCTGCGGGCGGGGGACCTGCTGGCCGTCCCGGCGGCCGGCGCCTACCAGTTCTCGATGGCCTCCGGCTACAACCTGGTCGGGCGCCCGGCCGTCGCAGCCGTCCGGGACGGCCGGGCCCGCCTGCTGATCCGCCGTGAGACGGTCGAGGACTTCCGGGCCCGCGAGGTCGGCCGCTGACCGGCGCCGCCCGGGGCGGGCGCGGACGCCCCCTAGGCCCGGTGCACGACCTCCCCGCCGACGACGCTCAGCTCGACGCGCGCCTCCGGGATCGCCTTCGGGTCGACGGCGAACAGGTCCTCGGAGATCAGGACGAGGTCGGCGAGCTTGCCGGGGGTGAGCGAGCCGAGGCGGTCGTCCAGGAAGTTGGCGTAGGCACTGCCGAGGGTGTAGCCGCGCAGCGCGGTGGCCAGCGAGACGGTCTCGCCCTCCATCCACGGCTCCCCGCCGGCCAGGCCCCGGCGGGTGACGGCGGTGTAGAGGCCGACCAGCGGGTCCATCTCGGCGACGTTCCAGTCGCTGGAGAAGGCGAGCGTCGCCCCGGCCTCCTGGAGGCTGCGCATCGGCCAGGCCTTGGACCAGCGGCCCTCGCCCACCGCCTCGGCCCAGTCCTTGCCGGGGCCGGCGATGTCGGGGGAGCAGTGCCGGGGCTGCATGCAGGCGACCACGCCCAGCTCGGCGAAGCGGGAGACGTCGGCCGGGTCGAGGCACTCGACGTGGACCACCTGGTGGCGGGCGTCGCGCGGCCCGTTGACCCGGCGGGCGTGCTCGACGGCGTCCAGCACGGTACGGATGCCGCGGTCCCCGGTCGCGTGCACGAAGGCCTGGAAGCCGGCCGCGTCGAGCGAGGTCAGGAGCTCGGCGAACTCCTCGGCGGGGTAGAAGGTCTCGCCCCGGTGGCTGTGGTGGCCCGCGTAGGGCTCCAGCAGCGCGGCGGTGTGCGGCTCGACCACGTCGTCGATGTACAGCTTCAGCGGGCCGACCCGGAAGCGGTCGCCGGTGTGGCGGCGGGCGGCCGCCGCGAACTCGGCGAGTTCCGCCGCGGTGGTGCCGCGCGGGTGGAACAGCGCGGCGACCAGGCGCGAGCGCAGCCGGCCCTCGGCGATGGCCCGCTCGAAGAGGGCGAGGTCGTCGAGCGAGTTCTGCGGTTCGACGACGGTGGTGATGCCGTAGCGGGCGGCCAGGTCGAGGCTGGCGGCGAGCCGCCCGTACTGCCGCTCGGGGTCGGCCCACGGCACCCCGGCGGCGCGCAGCGCGCGGTGCCCGTCGCGGGAGAGGCCGCGCACCGCGAAGTCGGTGAGGAACCCGGTGGGCTCGCCGGTCGCCGGGTCCTTCCGGACGGTGCCGAAGGCGAGTTCCCGGGTCTCGGCGGTGATGCCCAGGCGGCGCAGCGCGGCGGTGTTCAGCCAGGCGGTGTGCACGTCGTAGCTGAGGACCAGGGCCGGGTGGTCGCCGGTGTAGGGGTCGAGGTCGGCCGCGGTGGGCATCCGGCCGCCGGGGACGGCGGTGTAGTCGAAGGCCTCGGCCTCGATCCAGTCGGTGCCGGGGTTCCGCTCCAGCCACCGGCCGATCCGGCGGCCGATCTCGGGCAGGTCGGTGGCGCCGGCGAGTTGGACGCAGGCGGCGTCGGAGCCGAGCCGGACGTGGTTGTGGCTGTCGACGAAGCCGGGCACCAGCAGGCGCCCCCGGCCGTCGACGACCTCGGTGCCGGGCCCGGCCAGGGCCCGCCAGTCGTCGCCGTCGCCGACGTGGACGATCCGGCCGTCGCGGACGGCGACCGCCTCGGCGCGCGGCCGGCGGTCGTCCACGGTGTGGACGTGGGCGTTGTGGACGATCAGGTCGGCGGGGCGGTTCACGAGAACTCCGGAGCGGTGGCGGGAGCGGAAGCGGGGGTGCGGTCGGTGGCCGAGAGGCCGGCGGCGGCGCCGCGCGGGGCCTCGGCCTGGTCGGCCGGGAGGCTGAGCACCCAGTGGGTCGCGCTGCGCGGGCGCAGGTAGAGGAACCAGTAGAGGACCCCGACGAGCAGTACGGCGAGGGTGATCAGCAGGTCCCGGCCGGCCTGTTGGGTGAGCGCGTAGCCGAGCACCACGGTGGTGAGCACGGGCGCCACGGGCCAGAGCGGCATCCGCCAGGCGGGCGCGCCCCGGTGCCGGCCGCGCCGGGCGAGCAGCGCGGCGACGCCGAGCAGCAGGTAGATGACGGCGACCACGACCCCGGTGAAGCCGAGCAGCGCGTCGATCGGGACGGTCAGGGCGAGCACGGCGCCGGGCGCGCCGATCGCGAGGGTGGCGACCCACGGCGAGCCCCAGCGCGGGTGCAGGGTGCCGAGTGCCCGGTTGACCGGGTCGGGCCAGGTGCGGTCGCGGGCGGAGGCGTACAGCACCCGGCCGTTCTGGATCACCATGACGATGACGGCGTTGAGGATCGCGGCGGCGATGCAGAGGCTGACGAAGGTGCCCACCGTGCTGCCGGCCCAGGAGTCGACGATGGCGACCAGGTCACCGGCGGCCAACTGGTCGGGCGACGCGACCCCGAGGCAGATCGCCACCACCGGGACGGTGATCACCACGACCCCGGCCAGCAGCGACCAGAGCACCGTGCGGGCGACCGTGCGGCGCGGGTCGCGCAGGTCCTCCGAGAGGTAGACGGCGGTGCCGAAGCCGTTGTACGTGAACATCGCCACGGCCAGCCCGGACACCAGCAGTCCGAGGGTGAACGGTCCGGTGCCGCCCTGCCCGTCCGGGACGACGGCGTGCACCAGTGAGGAGACCGGCTGGTGGACGTGGGTGAAGCCGAGCACCGCGACGATGCCGGCGGCGAGCACTTCGAGTCCGAGGAAGATGCCGGTGATCAGCGCGTTGGACTTGATGTCCAGCACGCCGACCGCGACGGCCAGCGCCATCACGGCGGCGCCGGCGACCGCCGGGTCCAGCGAGAGCACCGAGCCGAGGTAGTCGGCGGTGCCGAGCGCGATGATCGGCGGGATGACCAGCAGCGAGACGATCGAGATCATGAAGACCAGCCAGCCGGCCAGTCGCCCGAGCACCTGGCCGACGATCGAGTACTCGCCGCCGGCGCTGGGCACCAGGGTGCCGAGTTCGGCGTAGCAGAGGCCGACGCCCAGCGAGAGCACGGCGGCGATCAGCAGGCTGATCACGGCGCCGCTGCCCTGCGACATCAGCAGCGGGGGCACCACGATGAAGAGCGACGAGGCCGGGGTGACGCAGGACAGGGTGAGCAGGACCCCGCCGAAGACGCCCAGGGAGCGGGGGAGCGCCTCGACCGCGGGCCGGGGGGAGCCGGCGGGCTGCGGGGGACCGGCGGGCCGGGGGCCGTCGGCGGTCTGTGGGGGAGGGGAAGAGGCCATCGGGGGACCGGACTCTCTCACGGGGAAGGTGTCCGACCATTGAAAGGGTGGCGAAAAGAAAGCGTCAAGGGCTCACGACTGTCATTTCGCCCAGAGAATCGGCCTCATTCTGCGAATCATTTGCCAATCATCATTCAGGGTTGTCGAATGCCGGTCCGATGGGCAGATCGTAGGTGTAGGACTCCTTGACGATGTCGAGGTGCACCCAGGACTCCGAGCGCGTCACGCCGGGCAGTCCGCGGAGCGCCTCCAGACCCTGCAGCAGGGCCGGGCGGTCCGGGGCGTCCAGCCCGCAGACGAGGTCGAAGCGGCCGTAGCCCGAGGCCACGTAGTTGACGCCGGGCAGCGCGGCGGCGGCCTCCGCGACCTCGCGTGCCGGTCCGAGCACCCCGAGCCCCACCCCGGCGGCCTCCCGGACGCCGAGCGCCCGCGACTCCACCAGGCCGGTGACGTGCACCGCGCCGACCTCCAGCAGGCGCAGCACCCGGGCCCGGGTGGCCGGCTGGGAGAGGCCGATCCGGTCCGCCAGCGCCGCGAAGCTCGCCCGCCCGTCGGCCTGGAGGAGTCCGAGCAGCCGCCGGTCGGTCCCGTCCAGGGCGGGCAGCGCGCCGGTCCGCAGGTCCGGCCCGGACGGCGCGTACGCGTCCCGGACCAGCTCGGTGCAGCGGAACACCTCGACGCCGCGTACCCCGGGCACCGCCCGCAGCGCGGCGAACTCGCGCTCCAGCGCCGCGTCGTCGGCCACCCGGAGCTCGGCGATCACGCTCCGCCGCCCGGCGGTGCAGGAGACGAAGCTGGCCGCCCGCCGGCCGGCGGCCGCCACGGCCACCGGCCGGGCCGGGCCGGCCACGTCCAGGGAGGCGTGGGCGACGGTGGTGATCCCGGCGACGGCGGGCGGCACGATGCCGACGATCCGCACCTCGCCCCGGGTCAGCAGCCGCTGCACCCGGGCCCGCGCGGCCTCCCGGGAGATCTCCAGCAGTTCGGCGAGCCGCTGGTAGCTGACGCGGCCGTCGCGCTGGAGCTCCCGTACGAGGGCGGCGTCCGTGGTGTCGAGCACGAGGGGCTCCCGGGGGCGGCGGGGTGGCTGGTCCCGGCAATCTATCCGGCCGCGGCGGGGCCGGGCCGGACGGGTCCGCGCGACTGCGCCGGGGGCGGAGGGTTACCGCAGGTGGGGCCCGTCGTTGTCCAGGCATGAGAAACGACCTCCAGGCCTTCGCCCTCGCAGGCGAAGAAACGATTCCTCATGAGCAGGCACCGATCTTCACGCACCTCGTCGCCCTCTGGATCGGCTACGGGCGGACGGTGCCCGGCCACGTCGACCAGGAGTGGCACCGGCTGGTCCAGCCACCCCGGTTCGCCCCGCCGGCCCTCGGTGCCACCGGTCCCGCCGGAGAACCGGAATGACCGGCCGGGAGACACCGCACGTCCCCCCGCAGCGCTCCGGCGCGGAGGCGACGGCCCTGGACCTCGACCTGCGGGCGGTCGTCTGTCCGGGCCTCACCGTCTGCGTGAAGGCCCGCCTGCGCTACGACGTGGCCGAGCCGTACGCGGTCTACCTGGACAGTCACGTCGACCGGGCGGAGCCGATCACCTGGATGTTCGCGCGCGAGCTGCTGGCGGCGGGGACCACGCGGGAGGCGGGCATCGGCGACGTGTCGGTCCGCCCGGGCACCGGCGAGGAGGCCGGTACCGTGCTGGTCGCGCTCGGCGGGGACGAGGGCAGTGTCGTGCTCCGGGCCCGGGCCGCCGAGGTCAGGGTCTTCCTCGGGCGCACCGACCGCCTGGTCCCGCCCGGCCGGGAGCACGAGTACCTCGACCTGGACGGGCTGGTGCGCCGGCTGCTCGACCACGGCAGGCCGGGGCCGTGACCGGGGGCGGCGGAAGGTGCCCGGCTGCCCGCGCGGGCGGGGCGGTGACCGGGGGCGGCGGAAGGTGCCCGGCTGCCCGCGCGGGCGGGGCGGTGGACCGGAGGGGCGGCCGGGAGCGGTCGGCCGCGGCAGGCCGTCGGCGCGGAGCCGTCGGCGCGCGGGCGGTGCGCGGGAGCGACCGGGCGGCGGAAGGCGAGGAGGCCGCCGCCCCGGACGGGATCAGCGGGTCTTGGCGGGCGGCGTCGCGGCGGCCTGCTGCTCGTTCTTCTCCTTGATCCGCACGGCCTCCTTGCGGACGTCGGCCTGAACGGTGCGCTCGCGCTCCAGCCAGGTGGGGTTCTCGGTCTTCAGGGCCTCGATCTGCTCGGTGGTGAGCGCCTCGGTGACGCCGCCGCGGGCCAGGCCCGAGACGGAGACGCCGAGCTTGGCCGCGACGACCGGGCGGGGGTGCGGGCCGTTGCGCCGCAGCTCCTGGAGCCACGCGGGCGGGTCGGCCTGCAGGGTGTTGAGCTCCTCGCGGGAGACCACGCCCTCCTGGAACTCGGCGGGGGCGGCGTTGAGGTAGATGCCCAGCTTCTTGGCGGCCGTGGCCGGCTTCATGGTCTGGGTCGTCTTCGACTTGAGCGATGTCATGGTCACTAGGGTAAGCGAGTGAGTGGCGGCCCCGATCACGGTCGGTAGCCTTGCAGCGTGACAGAGATGCAGGCGAACCCCTCGTTCCGACTGGTGTACGTTCCGGGCGTGACGCCCGGTAAGTGGGTGCGCGTCTGGGAGGAGCGGCTGCCCGACGTCCCGCTCACCCTGGTCGCGGTACCGGTGGAGGAGGGCGCGGCGACGCTGCTGGCCGACGCCGCCGACGCGGGGCTGGTCCGGCTCCCGGTGGACCGGGACCGCCTCAGCGCGATCCCGCTCTACACCGAGGCCACGGTCGTCGTGTTCCCGAAGGACCACTGGCTGGCGGCGGCCGACGAGGTGCCCCTCGCGGACCTCGCCGAGGAAGTGGTCTTCCACCCGCTGGACGACACCCTGGGCTGGGCGGAGTTGCCCGGCCGCCCGGCGATCGAGCGCCCGGCCACCACCGCGGACGCGATCGAACTGGTGGCGGCGGGGGTCGGCGTCCTGCTCGTCCCGCAGTCGCTCGCCCGCTTCCACCACCGCCGGGACCTCACCTTCCGGACGGTGTCGGACGCCCCCCAGTCGCAGGTCGCCCTGGCCTGGCAGCTGGACCGGACCACCGACCTGATCGAGGAGTTCATCGGGATCGTCCGCGGCCGGACGGTCAACAGCTCGCGCGGCCGGGGCCAGACGCCCCCCGCGGCCGAGCAGCCGAAGAAGGCCGCCGCCGGTGGCGGCCGCCCCCGCGCCGGTTCCGGCAAGCCCGCGGCCGCGGGCCGCTCCGGCGGCGGGAAGTCCGGCGGCGGCCGCCCCGCCGCGGGGAAGTCGGGCTCCGGCAAGGCCGGCGCGCCCCGCCGCGGCCGCCCCCGCCGCTCCTCCTGACCCGCCCGCCGGCCCCCGCCACGATGGACCGGGGGCCGGCGGCGGTGGGGTCGGGACGAACCCCGGCCGGGCCCGTGACGCCTCCGGCCGGCGGTCACCGCCCGCGCGGCGGTGCCGTCAGCTGGGCTGCCACAGTTCGATGCGGTTGCCCTCGGGGTCGGTGACCCAGCCGAACCGGCCGACGCCCGCCATGTCCTGGGTCTCCTCGGCCACGTCCGCGCCCTTGGCGCGGAGTTGCGCGAGCATCGCCGCCAGGTCGCGGACACGGAAGTTGAGCATCGTCCGCTGCGCGGGGGAGCCGAAGTAGTCGGTTCCGGACTCGAAGGCCGCGAACACCGTCGGCCCGGCTTCCTGCTGCCACAGGCCGTGCTCGTCGGCGTCGAGACCGAGGCAATCGCGGTACCAGGCGCCCAGCGCCACCGGGTCGGTGGCCCGCATGAAGTACCCGCCCACTCCCAGCACACGTTCCATGCCGCCATCCTGCCAGGCCCGTCGATCCGGCGAGTGGCGCGGCGGGCGGACCGGTGCGCTCCAAGGGTTGCGCTGGATACCCCCTGGGGGTATGAATGGAGCCACGCCCGATTGGTACCCCTAGGGGGTATCTAACCACGGGCGTCACGACAGGCTCGTCGACCGCTCCGGAGGAAACCATGTCCTGCTGCTCCACCACCGGCACCTGCTCCACCGGCGCCACGACCGTCGCCACCATCGGCGCCGTGACCACGGTCTACGCGGTCACCGGCCTGACCTGCGGCCACTGCGAGCAGGCCGTCGGCCGGGCGATGACGGGCCTGCCGGGCGTCACCGCCGTCGACGTGGACGTCGAGGCCGGCCTGGTCACCGTCGTGTCCGAGGCCGAGCCGGACGACGAGGTGCTGCGCGAGGCGATCGACGGCGCGGGCTATGCGCTGACCGGCCGGGTCTGACCCGGCCCCGTACCCCCGAGGGGTATCAACGGGAGCGGTCCCGCGAGGGTCCGCCCCGCAGCACCCGCAAGACGGTCGCGCCGAGGGCGCCACCGACGACGCACCACGAGGAGCCCAGATGACCACTCAGGCGCCCGCCTCCACGGAGGTGGACCTCCGGATCGGCGGCATGACCTGCGCGTCCTGCGCGGCCCGGATCGAGAAGAAGCTCAACCGGATGGAAGGGGTCGAGGCCACGGTCAACTACGCGACCGGGAAGGCGCGGGCAGTCGTGGCCGACGGCGTCCGGATCGCGGACCTGGTCGCCACCGTCGAGGCCACCGGCTACACCGCGGCCCTCCCGGCCCCCGACACCGCGCGGGCGCCGGCCGCGCGGCCGGCGGGGGCCGGTGCACAGGGGGCGGAGGCCGGTGCCGAACCGGACGAACTCGCCCCACTGCGGCAGCGGTTGGCCACCGCGCTCGCCCTGGCGGTACCGGTGATCGCGATGGCCATGGTGCCGGCCCTGCAGTTCGACAACTGGCAGTGGCTCTCGCTCACCCTCGCGGCGCCGGTCGTCACCTACGCGGCCTGGCCCTTCCACCGGGCCGCCTGGACCAACCTGAAGCACGGCGCCGCGACCATGGACACCCTGGTCTCGCTCGGCACGCTGGCCGCCTTCGGCTGGTCGCTCTGGGCCCTGTTCCTCGGGCACGCGGGGATGCCGGGCATGCGGCACGCCTTCGAGTTCAGCCTCGCCCGCGGTGACGGCTCGGCCGACATCTATTTGGAGGCGGCGGCCGGCATCGTCGCTTTCGTGCTGGCCGGCCGCTACTTCGAGGCGCGCGCCAAGCGGACCGCCGGCGCCGCGCTGACGGCGCTGCTGGAGCTCGGCGCCAAGGACGTCACCGTGCTGCGCGGCGGCGTCGAGGTCCGCCTCCCGATCGCCGAACTCGCCCCCGGGATGCGGTTCGTGGTGCGTCCGGGGGAGAAGATCGCGACGGACGGCACCGTGGTCGAGGGCTCCTCCGCGGTGGACGCCTCGATGCTCACCGGCGAGTCCGTCCCGGTCGAGGTCACCGTCGGCGACACCGTCACCGGCGCCACCCTCAACGCCGGCGGCCGCCTCGTCGTC
>NZ_JBEXYD010000018.1:0-125207 GCF_040630735.1 Kitasatospora sp. NPDC005748 | reverse complement strand
GCGGTGTAGGCGTACGCGCCGTCCGACGCCGGGTCACCGACGACGGCCCCGGCGGGCGCGGCGGAGAAGGTGGCGAGCGCGCCGACGACGGCGGTCGCGGCGGCGAGCGCCCCCGCGCGGCGGGTGCGGGCCGTGGTGGTGCTGGGCATGGAGGCCCCCCTGGGATCGGAATGGAGCAGGTAGGAGCGGTGGGGTGAGTGATCGGTCCGATCACTCACCCCACCGGGTCAGGCGAGGTGACGCGAGGTCAGTTGGTGCTGGTGGCGGTGATGGCCTTGACGCCGCCGGCGCCGCCGGGGACCTCGTCCCAGCTGGTCCAGCGGCCGGCGTTGTAGTCGGCGTCGATGCCGTAGACCTTGTCGTCCTCGTTCACGGCGTAGACGTGGACGACGTTGTTGGAGGTGCTGCTGGTGACGGCCTTCAGGCGGTTGTCACTGATCTTGGCCCACTGCGGGTCCCAGTAGCCGGTGTCGTAGTGACCGCTGGTGGTGTAGAAGGCGTTGGCACCGGCGATCGCCAGGTCGATCGTGGCGCCGTGGGTGCTGGCGCTGATCGACTTCACGTTCGGCAGGCTGCCGGGCAGCTCGGCCCAGTCGCTCCACCCGACGCCGTAGTCCGCGGCGCGGGTGTACACCTTGTCGTCCTCGTTGATGACGAAGACGTGGGTGGAGTTGTTGTAGTACGCGCTGGTGACGGCCTTCAGGTGGTTGTCACCGATCTTGTCCCAGTACGGGTTCCAGGCACCGGTGTCGTAGTTCCCGGTGGTCGCGTACAGCGAGCCGTCGCTGCCGATGATCATCAGGTCGGCGAGGTTGCCACGGGCACTGACGGAGATGTCCTTGACGCCCGAGGCGCCGCCGGGGACCTCGTTCCAGTTGCCCCAGGTGCCGCCCACCCGGCCGTCACGGCCGTAGACGTGACCGTCGCCGGCGACCGCGAAGACGTGGACGACGTCACCGATGGCGACGCTGTCGACCTTGAGGAGCCGGCTGTCGCCCATCGGGGTCCAGGTGCGGGTCCAGCGGCCGGCGTTGTAGTCCGCGACCGAGTCCGACAGGGCATCGTCGGAGCCGACGATCTGCACATGCGTACCCGCCTGCACGTCCGCGGTGCGGAACCGCAGCTCCTTCACCCAGGCGGTGAGGTCGTCGACGCGGGTGTTGGTGGCGCCGGTGCGGGTTTCGGTGCTGCCGAAGCAGCCGCCCTGCCAGGAGCGGGAGGCGATGGCGGCGAGTTCGGTCCTGCCGTTGACCTCGCGGACGGCGGGGGCGCCGGTGTCGCCCTGGCAGATCGAGGTGCCGTTGGTGCCGGTGGTGTTGATGGCGTTCGCGGTGACGGCGCCGACGTTGAAGACGCCGCTGTGGAGCTTGAGGGGCACCCACTCGGTCTTGGTGCGGCCGTAGGCGGGTACGCGCAGGTTCTCGCCGGCGGTGGGGGCGGTGGTGGCGAGGGTGAGCGGGGTGATGCCGTCGACGGGTGTGGCGAGGCGGGCCATCACGAGGTCGCGGTCCTGGCGGGGGACGAGCTCGACGATCTCGGTGGTGGCGCCGGTGGTGGTGGTGAGGTCGGTGCGGCCGACGGTGGCGGTGGTCTTCCACTTCGGTGCGCCGGCGGCCAGGGTCTGGGGCTGGGCGGGGTCGTCGGCGAAGCAGCTGGCGGCGGTGATGATCCAGTTGCGGTCGACGAGAGCGCCGGTGCAGGCGCGGACGTTGTCGCCGATGGCGAGCTTGGCGGTGTAGGCGTACGCGCCGTCCGACGCCGGGTCACCGACGACGGCCCCGGCGGGCGCGGCGGAGAAGGTGGCGAGCGCGCCGACGACGGCGGTGGTCGCGGCCAGAGCGCCCGTCACCCGGAGGCGGGCAGAGGTCTTGGAAAGCATGGGGTGGGTTGTCCTCGGTCTTGTAGGTGGACGTATGCGCTGACTGGGTGGTCAGCCGGTGACGTGCAGTTCGACGACAGTGGTCGAGGCCTGGCCGAGCCCCTCGCCGATGCCCGCGAAGCCGTCCTTGGGAACGTCCAGGGTCTGGGTCGTACGGGGTTGGTCGCAGGGAGCCCCCGCGGTACCGGTGCGGGCCGGAGGGTGCCGACGTCGGCTGCGTGCGCGGCGGGAGGAGTGACCGGCAGGGCCCCCGGCCCCGTAGGCGCGGGTGTCCGGACGGCCAGGGACCCGCAGGGGGCGGAGGCCGACCGGACGGGTCAGGCCCCCCGCCGGTCGCGCTCGCCGGCGTGGGCGTCAGTCCCTGCCGTCACCGGTGGGCGCGTGGAGCGGCTGCCCGGCCCGCCGACGATTGTCGCCACGGCCGGCAGGGAGGGCCGGGGAAATAATGAGCAACGTGGGCGATCTCATTCCGGCCCTCGCAGGGCAGGGGGCGACGGGAAACGCGGCTTCGGCCGGCCGCTGCCGGACAGAACCGACCGAGTTACCGGCGGGCGACCAGCCGCAGCAATGTGTGGTCGTTCTGGTCCGGGTCCGAGGCTTCGCCGATCGGCGTCCAAATGTAGTCCCCAGGACCGTTCTTGGTGATGTCGAAGGTCTTCTCGGCGCCCTTGACCACTGCGGTCGCCTGGGTCGTGTAGTCGTTGCCGCGGATACCGACGACCTTCGGCAGTTCCAGTTCGAGGAAACCGCCCGCTCCGGTGACCTTGAAGCAGACCCGGTCCGCCCGGCCGCGCGCCCACACCTCGATCAGGTTCTGCCCGTCGACGCAGTCGGCGAGTGCGACGTGTCCGTCGCCGCGCTTCAGGACCAGGTTGCGGTCCGCGAGGACCTTTTCGGCGCCGGGGTAGCCGAAGTCCTCCACGGCCGGGGGCGGGGTGTCGGTGGCAGTTGCGGCGGCGGTGCCACCGGAGGTACCCGCCGCCACCCCGCTGGAAATGCCGATGAGCAGCGTCGAGGCGGCGAGGGCACCGACGATGACGGGACGGTGTCGCTTGCGCATGAAATCCCCCTGTATCGGAAAACTGTCGAAGTCGGCGCTGTTCGCACCGACCGCTTCTGAAGCAGGTCATTCATATCACTGCAGCACCGCGGTAGTTGAAGCCAATTCGGCGACCAAAAGGCTGCGTTTGCTGCCATGAATGGGACTATGCCCCCTTTTGTCACCAGGGCGGGTTTCAGCCAACCTGGCCGGAAGAAGTCTCCCGGCAGGTAAAGGGTCGATTTCTGTGTCGCTCGCTATGTATGGTCCCGAACCGTGCGCATCGGCGCGCCACACCGCGCTGCCCGTAGCGGTCCGCTCTGGGTGGTGAACGGCGACTTCATCGAGGGGACATGGGGATTAAGGGGAGCGAATGCGTGGGCAAAGTCCTGCGCAATCCATGGCGGACGCGCGCGGCACTGGCGGGGCTGTGCGCCGTCACGCTGCTTGCGGGGATGACGAACGGCTCCGCGGTGGCAGCGCCCGCAGAGGCATCGGCGCCGGCATCGGCGCCGGCCGCGCCGAGCGACCGCGAGAAGGTGTTCACCGCGTGGCGCGACGGCGGTCGCGCCACAAAGTCGGCTGCGGAGAAGGCCCTGCTGGGATCGGACCAGGAGGTGAGGGCTTTCCTGGACGGTAGCTTGAAGCCCCTTCAGGCTGAGGACGAACGGGTCGCCGCGCTGGAACTGATCAACACCAGTGGCCGGGGGGTGCGTGAGGCGGCCGGCAGGGCGCTCAGCGGCACGCCCGACGAACTGCACGTCTTCCTCGCCACGGGCTTCGAGGGGCCGTGGAAGGAGGACCTGCGGGTAGCCGTGCTGACCTCCATCAACCTGGACGGGCGCGGCGTGCGCGACGCGGCGCAGGCCGCGCTCAAGGACGGCTCCCTGGAGGCGCTCCAGACGTTCCTGGACAGCGGTCGGGCTCAGGCACAAGAGGAGGACGACCGGGTCGACACCCTGCGGTTGATCGCCGTCGGGGGTCCCCAGGTCCGCAGCGCCGCGCAGCAGGCGCTCAGGGACGGCCCGACGGAGGTGAAGGAGTTCCTGCGCAACGGGCAGCACGTGGCCCGGGCCCGTGACCAGGAGAAGATGACGGTCTCCCAGCTCGCCGAGGAGGCGCGCACGGCCGGCCAGCAGGCGGCGCAGGAGACCGAGGCCGCGAAGCAGGCCTCGGCCCGCGCCGTCAACGCCGCCGCAGCGGCCAAGACGGCCGCGGAGCGTGCGGCCCAGGAGACCGAGGCGGCCAAGGACTCGGCCCAGAAGGCCAGTGCGGCCGCGGGCGATGCCGCGGATGCCGCCAACCAGGCCGCCCAGGCCGCGACCACCGCCATCGAGGCCGCCAACGCGGCCCACTCGGCGACCAGGGTGGCGGCCAGCGCCGCCTCCGCCGCCGCGGCGGCCGCGACCGCCGCGGGCAAGGCTGCGTCCCAGGCGTACCGGGCAGCCAACGCGGCGGCCGGGGACGCCGGTCAGGCGGCCAACGCGGCTGCCACGGCCAAGGTCGCCCGCGCCGCCGCCGCCGACGCCCAGCGCGCCGCGGACGCCGTCGACCACGCGGTGACCGCCGTGATCAACGCGGTTGACGCGGCCAAGTCCGCCGCTGGCGCGGGGGCGAACGCGGCAGCGGCCGCCGACGCCGCTGCCCGGGCCGGCGGGTACTCGCAGGCCGCCGGCGCCCAGGCCGAGCGGGCGAAGACCGCCGCGGCCAAGGCACGTGCGGCCGCCGCGACCGCGACCAGTGCGGCCAACTCCGCGGAGGCTCTCGCCGGGCGCGCCGCCACCGCAGCCCAGCAGGCCAAGGCAGCGGCTCAGGATGCCGCCCGCCACGCCAACAACGCCGCCCAGGCGGCCGACGAGGCCGCCGCACACGCCGGTCAGGCGGCCGGCGACGCACAGCAGGCCACCCTCCACGCCCAGGCCGCCGTCGCCGCGGCCGAGACCGCGTCCAACGCCGCCGCCGCGGCCCGCCAGGTCGAGGAGGTCGCACGCGCTGCGGAAGCCGCCCAGCTTGCGGCGGAAAAGGACAAGAAGATCCAGCAGGCCCAGGAGCTGCGGAAGCAGTACGACGAGCGGGGTGCCCAGGACCGCGAGGACCGGGCCGAGGCGGTGCGCGTCGACGCCGCGACCAAGCAGCTGCTGATCGATGCCGTGGCCCCTGGCACCGACCCGTCGGCCGCCGTACGGATGGGCCGTCAGGCCGCGGCCCGCCTCTACGCCGATGGTGGCCCCTGGACCAGCCAGGCCGCCAAGGACGCGCTCACCGGCTCCGACAGCGACGTGCTGGAGTGGCTCAAGCAGCGCCGCGCCCTCGCCGCCGACCACGACGACCTGTCCCGCGTCGCCCACCTCGGCGAGTCGACCAACCCCCGGCTGCGCGCCGCGGCGCTCACCGCGCTGAACGGCTCGACGCAGGACATCCAGGCCTTCCTCGGCGGCGGTCAGGACGCGGCCATGGCGGAGGACTACCGGGTCGACATCCTGCGGATCATCAGCCAGGGCGGCCGTGCCGTCAAGGAGGCCGGCAGCAAGGCGATCGACGCCAACACGCCCGCGGCCTTCCACCAGTTCCTGGACACCGACCAGTACCGCGCCCGTGAGGAGGACGACCGGGTGACGGCGCTCTCGCTGACGGCGGGGGGCGGGGCCCAGCTGACGGCCTCCGCCCAGGTGGCACTGGCCGGAGCACCCACGCAGTTGCGCAACTTCGTGGCCGTGGCCCAGTACCGGGCCGCCGAGCAGGACCAACAGAGCGCCGTCCACGCCGCCGACATCCAGCGGATCGTGGCCGACGCCTCGAACAGCGCCGCTGTCGCCCAGGAGACGGCCGCGACCGCGACCGCGGCGGCGCTGACGGCCCAGGGCGCCGCCAATGAGGCCCAGAAATACGCGGACCAGGCTCGTCGCTCCGCGGACGAGGCCAACGGCTACGCGGACCAGGCACGCCAGTCCTCCGACCGGGCGGACAAGTCGGCCAAGCAGGCCGCGACGTCCGCGCAGCAGGCCAAGAACGCCGAGAAGTCGGCCCGTGCCGATGCCTCGGCGGCCACCAAGTCGGCGGCCTGGGCGTCCTACTCCGCCTCCAAGGCGGCCTCGTACGCGAGTTCCGCCTACGGCTCCGCGGCCCAGGCCCGCAACTCGGCGCTGGCCGCGGGCCGCAGCGCCCAGGAGGCGGCGCAGGCCGGCACCGACGCGATGCGCATCGCAGGCGAGAAGATCGCCGCCGAGGAGCGCGCCCGCGCCGCCCAGCAGAGCCAGCCGCCGTCGACGCCGCCCCCGCCGGGCACGGTCACCGTCGGTGACCCGGACGGTCACGACTACACCAGTGACGAGGACGACCCGAAGAAGCACCCGCCGTTCCACGAGCCGAGCGGCTGGGAGAAGTTCTGGCGCAACCTCGGCAGCCAGGGCCAGCCGGACCCGATGCTGACGATCGTCGGCGGCGCGGAGCTGTGGGCCTGTCACGCCGGTTCGATGTCCTGCGAGCTGTTCAAGTACTGGGAGAAGAAGTCGGGTAAGCCGTTCAACTTCTCGGCGGACCAGATGCGCGACCTCTACACCAACCCGACCATGCAGACCGATCTGAACGAGCGGGCCGCCAAGTACGCGCAGTCCGCGGCGGAGAAGTGCACCGGCGGGGCCGGCACCACGTGCACCGTGAAACTCGACTCCAACTGGCTCGGGTTCACCTACAAGTACCCGGGGTCGAAGGACCACATCTTCGCCCTGCACTCCATCCAGTACCGCGTCAGCGGGGACGTGACCGCGACCGTGGTCAGCCCCGGCAAGGTGCGGCTGTCCGGCGACTACCGGTTCGACGTGAAGAAGGAGTACAACTTCGACATGGACAAGCCGCCGATCGACGTCTGGGGGATCCCGGTCGACGTGAAGCTGCTGGCCATGGCTCCGAGCCAGGGGTACGCCCGCGACTTCACCGTCCAGGGAAGCTCCACCGGGCACGTCGACACCACCACTGGTTGATCGCCCGATCCGGATCGGGTACCGTCCCGCGAGGCCTTCCTCGCGGGACGGTCCCCGCCCGGGAAAGGACAGTCATGCGTGTACGAAACACGGTGGGACCGCGCCGGCCCGGCCGGCCGCCACGCACGGCCGCGGTGGCCATGAACGTGGTCGCCGCCGTAGCCCTGGCCGCCGGCTGCACGTCCGCGGACCCGGATCCGAGGGCGTACCCGGGTAGCCCGAAAGGGCAGACCCTCGAAGCGGTCACGAAGGCGTTCGGGCTGGACCTGCCAGACTGCGACCTGCAGGGCCTCGGATTCTCCGGGAGCTCGAAGTACCCCGCCCAGAACCTGAACCTGAGCTTCCGGGCTCCGAAGGACTGCGTGGGCCGCTTCCTCTCCGCACACTCCGTCGACGTCGCCCACCCCGTGCACTGGACCCCCGGCCAGGGGAACAAGACCGGGTTCGACTCCGAAGCGGAGACGAGGGACTTCGGTTGGTCCTTCGACAAGGCCGTGACCTACGACCTCTTCGTCGACTTCAGGACCTCCACCGGGAGCCGCTTCAGCGTGGTGGCGGACCAGGACCGGGGACAGGCGGAGCAGACCGTGTACCTGGAGTCCCGCTATCTCGGCGGCTCCTGACCGGTTCTCGGTCGGGGCTTCCGAACGGCGCCCGGCCCTTTCGGGGCTTCGAGGGCTCCTGGGGCGCGGCCTCCGGCGGTGAGCCGCCCGTAGGACGCCTCACGGAAGGGGCGGTGGACATCCACGTGGGTGTCCACCGCCCCTTCCGCGCATCCTGGGGCGGTCGCGGATCGGACAGGGGTTTCATCAGGTGGATGGGGTCGGACATCGGGTGTCGACACTGGAAGACGCTCCTCCGCAACAGCGGTCCGTAAGCCGCTTCGGCGTGCCTGACAGTGCGATGCCCTCAATGGCGAGGGGGACCACCGGGGTCCCCGCGTGGGGCGCCTCACGCGTGATTGCGGATGCCGAGATCACGCGGTTCTGCCAACCCTTCATGACCGAGCTCCACCGCCACCTGGGCGAGTACACCGACGTCCCGGCCGGGGGCAAGGAGGTCCAGCGCGGGCGGGTCTCCGACTACGCGGCCCGTTCCACTCCCGGACCCGATCGGAGCGGGCACAGGATGTCGGGTGCGGCAGGGTGGGTCCTTCCTACGGTGGTGGCAGTAAGAGGGAAGGACGGGGTCGGGGTGCTGGAGCAGGTCAACCGGGCCATGGAGTACGTCGAGGAGCATCTGGACGGGGTGATCGACGTGGGTGAGCTGGCGCGGATCGCGCGGACGTCGGAGTACCACTTCCGGCGGATGTTCTCCGCGCTGGCCGGGATGCCGTTGTCGGAGTACGTGCGGCGCCGGCGGCTGACCGTGGCCGGGGCCGAGGTGCTGGCCGGTGAGCGGACGCTGCTCGACGTGGCGGTCCGGTACGGCTACACCTCGGGGGAGGCGTTCGCCCGGGCGTTCCGGGCGATGCACGGCGTCGGACCGGGTGAGGCCCGGCGCGGCGGCGTGGTGCTGCGGTCCCAGCCCCGGATGTCCTTCCGACTCGTCGTCGAAGGGAGCAGCAGTATGGAATACCGCATCGTGGAGAAGCCCGGGTTCCGGGTGGTCGGTCGGCGGGCCCGGGTCCCGCTCGTCCACGAGGGGGTGAATCCGGCCATCGCGGCGTTCATCCGGGGGATCGCACCGGAGGTCGTCGACCGGATCGCCGCCCTCTCGGACCAGGACCCGGACGGCGTCGTCTCGGTCACCGAGTTCTTCTCGGACAGCCGGGAGGAGGGCGTCGAACTCGACTACTACCACGCGGTGGTGGCGGGTGCGGACGTCGTCGTGCCGGAGGATCTGGACGTGCGGGAGGTGCCGGCCGGGACCTGGGCCGTCTTCTCCGTCACCGGGGCGTTCCCGCAGGCGCTCCAGGAGATGTGGCGGGACGTCTACACCCAGTGGTTCCCGTCCAACCCCTACGAGGCCCGGCCGGGGCCGGAGATCCTGCGCACCCGCTTCCTGGCCGACGGCGTCGCCGAGGCGCAGCTGTGGACCGGCGTGGAGCGGGTCGCCCGGTGAACCCTGCCGCATGGTGAACTGGGCGGGGCCGATGGGACGTTGACGGTCCCATCGGCCCGGCCGCCTGTTAGGGTCCGCGCATGACGAAGCGTGTGCCCTTCCAGGGGGCCGAGAAGGAGAGTCTGTTCGTTGCGCTCGACCGGCACCGCGACGCGGTGCTGTGGAAGCTGGAGGGGCTGGACGACGAGCAGCTGCGCCGGCCGATGACGGCGTCCGGGACGACGCTGCTGGGGCTGGTCAAGCACCTCGGCGGGGTCGAACTCGGCTGGTTCTGCCGGACGTTCGGCCGGGACACCGGCCCGCTGCCGTTCGACCTCGCCGAGGACGAGCAGTCCGACCTGCGGGTGCGCCCGGACGAGTCCACCGCCGATCTGCTGACCTTCTACGCCCGCGCCCGGGCCAGTGCCGACCAGGTCATCGAGGAGTTCGAGCTCGACGACCTGGGCCGGGCCTGGTTCGGCGACCAGGTGTCGCTGCGCTGGGTGCTGATCCACATGGCGACCGAGACCGCCCGGCACGCGGGCCACATGGACATCCTGCGCGAGCTGATCGACGGGCGGACGGGGGACCACAACCGGGGCTGACGGCCCGGGAGCGGGAGCCGGGGGCGTCGGCTCCGGGTCAGCCCAGGAAGCGGCCGTCCCGGGCCACCACCCGCCCGGCCCGGACGACCAGTTCGCGCTCGGGCAGGTCGACCACCACCTGGGGCAGGCACTCGCCCGTCACCAGCATGAAGTCGGCCGGCGAACCCGGGGCGAGGTCGGCGGCGGGCAGGCCCAGCAGGTCGGCGCCGCCGCCGGCCGCGAGGGCGAAGCACTCGGTGAGCTCCACGTCGGTCCGCGCGTCGGTGGTCCAGCCGAGCAGGTGGGCCCGGTGCAGCATGTCGGCGTTGCCGAACGGGCTCCAGGAGTCCCGCACGCCGTCCGAGCCGAGCCCCACCCGCACGCCGTGCGCCGCCAACTCCCTGAAGGGCAGCACCTGGTGGGCGGACGGCGCGACGGTGGTGAGCCCGATGCCGGCCCCGGCCAGCAGCTCGGCCAGGGCGTCGAGCGGGCCGCCGGACAGCTCCGGCACGCAGAAGGCGTGGCTGACCACCACCCTGCCCTGCAGCCCGGCGGCCTTCGTCCGGGCGGCGATGTCGTGAAGCGGGGCGAGGCCGCGCTCGCCGGTGTCGTGCAGATGGATGTCGAGGGGGAGGCCGTACCGCTCGGCGAGGCCGAAGACCTGGTCGAGCTGCGACGGCCCCTCGCCCGCGAAGCCCTCGCCCCCGGCTCCGTCGAACCCGGCCGGGTCGATGCCGCCGACCGCGTCGATCAGCCCGCTCGCCGCCGCCTCCGCGAGCAGCGCCCCCGCGCCGGGCGTCCGGCGCACCCCGTGCTGCGGGAAGGCCACCACCTGGACGTCCAGCGCCGCGCCCAGTCGCTCCCGGGCGGCCACCAGCCCCTCCACGCCCGCCAGGCCGTACGCGGGTGCCACGTCCACATGGGCCCGCACCGCCCGGGTGCCCCGGGTCACCGCGTGCGCGAGGAGCCGCTCGGCCCGCTCGGCGAGCGGGGTGCGCTGGTGCTCGTACAGCTCGACGTCGCCCCGGACGTACTCCGGCAGGCCGCGCGCCGGGCGCCGGCTGTACCAGGGTTCGCCCCAGGCGGTCTTGTCGGGGTGGATGTGCGCGTCCACCAGGGTCGGCAGCGCGATCCGTCCGCGGCCCTCCACGACCTCGACCCGCGCGCCCTCGGGGACCCGGTCGACCAGCAGTCCGCCGGCGGCGATCAGCTCGACGGGCGCGGCCGAGCCGTGCGGCCGGACGTCGCGGAAGACGGTGGCGGTGGTGTCGGCGCTGGTGGGGGTGGTCATGGGCCCTCCCGGTTCGGCGGGGTCGGTCGGCGACCCCAACCAACCCGACGGCGGCGCGACGCGTCAACTCCCGCTCGGCATGGTGACGGTGGTGCGCCGCCCGGCGGCCGGTCCCGGCACCGCTCGATCGGCGCGCACACGGGCTCCCGCCGGCGCCCCGCACGCCCGTTCGGCGCAGCAGCGGCGGACCGGGGCCGGGGCGGGCCGCATGCTGGGGCGGGGGAGGGGGTCAGCGGAGGAGTGGATCGAGGATGGTCAAGGCGTTCGGGTTCGTCGACTACGGCGGGCCGGAGACTCAGGAGTTCCTGGACCGGCCGGTGCTGGAGCCCGGCCCGGGCCAGCTGGCGGTCAGCGTCCGGGCGGCCGGGGTGAACCCGGTGGACTGGAAGATCCGCCGGGGACTTTTTGGGCGGGACCGCGAGCTGCCCGCCGTGCTGGGCCAGGAGGCGGCGGGCGTGGTCGAGCGGATCGGCCCGGACGTCACGGGGTTCACCCCCGGGGACGAGGTGTTCGGGATCGCGGCGGCGGGCGCCTTCGCGGAGCAGACCCTGCTGCTCGCGGCGATGAGTGCGGTCAAGCCCGCCGCGCTCGGGTTCGCCGAGGCGGCGACCCTCCCGGTGGCGGCCGCGACGGCCGACGACGGGCTCCGGGACGTCGGCGTGGGAGCCGGGCAGACGCTGCTGATCCTCGGCGTCGCGGGCGGCGTGGGCAGCGTGGCCGCGCAGATCGCCCGCAGCCGGGGCATCCGGGTCGTCGGCACGGCGAGCGACGCCAACCGCGGCTACGTGGAGTCGCTGGGCGCGGTGCAGGTGCGGTACGGCGACGGCGTGGCGGAGCGGATCGCGGCGGCCGCCCCGGACGGTGTGGACGGCATCCTCGACCTGGTCGGCGGGGCCGACCTGCGAGCCGCGGCCGAGACGCTGGCCGACCGCTCGAAGCTGGTCTCCACCGTCGATCCGGGCACCGTCGCGGAGCTCGGGGGGCGTTTCGTCACCCGCGCCACCACCGCGGCGAGCCTCGCCGCCCTCGCCGCGCTGGCGGCGACCGGCGAGCTCGACGTGCACCTCACCGGCCGGCAGCCGATGGCCCACGCGGCCGAGGCACTGGCGCTGGTGGAGTCCGGGCACGCGCGCGGCAAACTGATCCTCGACATCGGCTGGGAGCAGGCGGGATGAAGCAGCGTACGGTGACGGTCGGCGGGCCCTGCTGGGTGGAGCACGGCAGCTCCGACCCGGAGGGCGCCCAGCGGTTCTACGGCGAGCTGTTCGGCTGGCGGGCCGCCGACCTCGACGCACCGCCGGAGGCCGGCGACTACACCTTCATGAAGCTGGACGGCAGGATCGCCGCCGCCGTCGCCCCGCTCTACGGGGAGGGGCAGCCGACGGCCTGGACGGTCTCCTTCGCGGTCGACGACGCGGACGCGTCCGCCGCCCGGATCACCGGGGCCGGCGGGAGCGTCGTCATCGGACCGACGGAGGCGCTCGGTCTCGGCCGGTTCGTGATCGCCGCCGACCCGTCCGGCGCGGTGTTCGGGCTCTGGCAGGGCCACGCGCTGGCGGGCCTGGAGGTGCTCGACGACCCGGGCGCGCTCGGCTGGGTGGAACTGCTCACCCGGGACCCGGACGGCGCCCGGTCGTTCTACCCGGCGGTGTTCGGCTGGACGGTCCGCCCGTCCGAGGTCTACCCCCAGTGGGGCCTGGCCGGCGCCGACTTCGGCGGCATGCTGACGATGGACGACCGGTTTCCGCCGCAGGTGCCGCCGCACTGGCTGCCCTACTTCGCGGTCGCGGACGTGGACGTCACCGCCTTCCGGGCCGGGAACCTGGGCGCCGACGTCCTGCTGCCGCCCACCTCGATGCCGGACGGGCCCCGGGTCGCCGTGCTGCGCGACCCGCAGGGCGCGGCCTTCGCGGTGCACCTGGCGGGCGCGGAGGGCTGAACCCGCCCACCCGGTCGGCCTTCCGCGCCGGCCGGGCGTGGAACGAGGCCCGCCCCGCTACCGCCCCGCGCCGCTACCGCCCCGCGCCGCCCCCGCTACCGCCCCGCGCCGCCCAGCGTCAGCGCCGCCCCCGCTACCGCCCCGCCCGGCGCACCCGGCCGCGCCCGGCGGCCAGCACCGCCCCGGCCGTCACCAGCAGGGCGGCGGCCGGCACCACGTCACCGATCCGGTCGTACCAGGTCAGCGTCGACGGCGCGGTGAGCGGCAGCCGCACCGTCAGCGCGCCGGTGCGGTCCGTCCCGAACCGGGCCAGCTCGCGGCCCTGCGCGTCGAAGGCGGCCGAGACCCCGGTGAGCGAGGCCTGGACGGCCGGCCGGCCGGTCTCGGCGGCGCGGATGGCGGCCAGCGAGACGTGCTGCTCGGGCGCCCAGGTGTCCTGGAAGGTCGAGGTCGAGGACTGGTAGACCAGCACCCGGGCGCCGTCCCGGGCGGCGGTCCGGGACATGTCGGGGAAGGCCGACTCGAAGCAGATCAGCGCCCCGACCGGTAGCGGCGCCCCCGTGCGGTCGGTGGCGGGGAGGACGTGGAACGCGTTCCCCGGGGCCCGGTTCTCGCCCGCCGCCCGGCTGACGCCGGCGATCCAGCCCAGCAGCGGGCGCAGCGGGATGTACTCGCCGAACGGCACCAGCCGGATCTTGCGGTAGCGGTCGACCGTCCCGGCGGGGGAGACCAGCACCGCGTCCTTGGAGATCCGCCCGTCGGCCTTGCGGGCGTCCTCCCCGGCCAGGATCTCGGCGCCGGTGACGGCGGAGAGCCGGCTCAGCCGGGCCGCGGCGGCCGGGTCGCGCTCCAGGTCGGCGGTGGTGCTGCTCTCGCCCCAGACGATCAGGTCGACCGGCCGCCCGCCCAGGGCGGCGGTGGCGGCGGCACTCGCCTCGAACCGGGCCTGCGGGTCCTCGACGATGCCGGGCTGGACCAGGGCCACGGTGACCGCTCCGGCGCCGGCGGGCGCGGCGCGCAGCGCGAACAGCAGCGGTCCGGCCGCCAGCACCAGCACGGTGGCCAGCGCCGCCAGGGCGCGCGGCCGCCACCCGGCGGCGGTCAGCACGATCAGCACACCGGTGTTCACGGCCACCACGGCCGCGCTGACCAGCCAGATCCCGCCGGCCGAGGCCAGCGCCAGGACGGCCGGGTGCCGCCACTGGGTGGCGCCGAGCAGCGCCCACGGGCCGCCGAGGGCGTGCCACGAGCGGGCGTACTCGGTGGTCAGCCAGACCGCGGGGACGACGGCCAGGGCGAGCAGCGCGCGCCGGGCGGTCAGCGGCGGGTGCAGCAGCCGGTGGACGGCGAGGCCGAACCCGGCCTGGAGCACGCCGAAGACCACCGCGAGCAGCGGCAGCGCCGGGCCGATGGAGGGGATCAGCCAGTACATCCCGGTGAGGATGAACCCCGCGCCGAACCACCAGCCCCGGACGGCGGCCTCCCGGGCGCTCGGCGCCCGCTGCATCAGCAGGAGGCCGGGCACCAGGGCGACCCAGGCGAGCGCGGCCAGCCCGGGGGCCGGGAAGGCGAACACCGGCAGCGCCCCGGCGGCCAGGGCGGCCCCCCGCACGCGGTAGCGGTGGGCCCGGACGGCACGGTCCGGAGGGGTGGGCGCCCGGAGGGCGGGCCGGGGCAGCGTGAGGCGGCGGGACATGCCCCGTATTGTCCGCTTCAGCGGCGATCACTGCCAGGGTCCTGTCACCCGAATGGGTGAAGGACCCTGGCAGGACAGGCCCCGGGAGAAACCGGCCCGGGACTTCCGAGCGCCCGTCAGGCCTCGTCGGCGCCCGTCAGGCCTCGTCGCCCTCCAGGTCGCCCTCGGTCTCCAGGAAGGCGGCCTGGAGCTGCTCGATCAGCTCCGGGTCGGGCTGCTCCCAGAGACCGCGCTCGGCCGCCTCCAGCAGGCGCTCGCTGATGCCGTGCAGCGCCCAGGGGTTGGCGTCGGCCAGGAACTCGCGGTTCACCGGGTCGAGGACGTACTCCTGGGTCAGCTTCTCGTACATCCAGTCGGCGACCACGCCGGTGGTGGCGTCGTAGCCGAAGAGGTAGTCGACGGTGGCCGCCATCTCGAAGGCGCCCTTGTAGCCGTGGCGGCGCATCGCCTCCATCCAGCGCGGGTTGACGACCCGGGCGCGGAACACCCGGGCCGCCTCCTCGGTCAGGGTGCGGGTGCGGACGGTCTCCGGGCGGGTCGAGTCGCCGATGTAGGCGGTCGGGGCCTTGCCGGTGAGCGCCCGCACGGTGGCCACCATGCCGCCGTGGTACTGGAAGTAGTCGTCCGAGTCGGCGATGTCGTGCTCGCGGGTGTCGGTGTTCTTCGCGGCGACGGTGATCCGCTTGTACGCCGTCTCCATCTCCTCGCGGGCCGGCCGCCCGTCCAGGCCGCGACCGTACGCGTAGCCGCCCCAGACCGTGTACACCTCGGCGAGGTCGGCGTCGGTGCGCCAGTCGCGGCTGTCGATCAGCTGGAGCAGACCTGCGCCGTAGGTGCCCGGGCGGGAGCCGAAGACGCGGACGGTGGCCTTGCGCTCGTCGCCGTGCACGGCGAGGTCGGCCTGGACGTGGGCGCGGACGTAATTGTCCGCGGCGTCCTCCTCCTGGGCGGCGGCCAGGCGCACCGCGTCGTCCAGCAGGGCGACCACGTGCGGGAAGGCGTCCCGGAAGAAGCCGGAGATGCGCAGGGTGACGTCGATCCGCGGGCGGCCCAGCTCCTCCAGGGAGATCGCCTCCAGGCCGGTGACCCGGCGCGAGGCGTCGTCCCAGACCGGGCGCACGCCCAGCAGCGCGAAGGCCTCGGCGATGTCGTCGCCGGCGGTGCGCATCGCGCTGGTGCCCCAGAGCGAGAGCCCGACCGAGGGCGGGCAGGCGCCGTCGTTGTCGGCGCGGTAGCGCTCGACGAGGGAGGCCGCCAGCGCCTGGCCGGTCTCCCAGGCGAGCTTGCTGGGCACGGCCTTCGGGTCGACCGAGTAGAAGTTGCGGCCGGTCGGCAGCACGTTGACCAGGCCGCGCAGCGGCGAGCCCGAGGGCCCGGCCGGGACGAAGCCGCCACCGAGCGCGTGCAGCACGGCGTCGAGCTCGTCGGTGGTGGCCGCCAGGCGCGGCACCACCTGGGTGGCGGCGAAGGCGAGCACGTCGGCGACGGCGGCCGGCAGTCCGGCGGCGACCTTCTCGACGGCCTCCGGCGCCCAGTCCTCGGCCTCCATCGCCTCGACCAGCGCGCGCGCCTGGGCCTCGGCCGCGTCGGTGGCGCCCAGCGTCAGCGCGGCCTCGTCCAGGCCGAGCGCCTCGCGCAGGCCGGGGAGGGCGCTGACGCCGCCCCAGATCTGCCGGGCGCGCAGGATGGCGAGCACGATGTTGACCCGGTCGGTGCCGGCCGGCGCCTGGCCGAGGACGTGCAGGCCGTCCCGGATCTGGGCGTCCTTGATCTCGCAGAGCCAGCCGTCGACGTGCAGCAGGAAGTCGTCGAAGCCGTCGTCCTCGGGGCGCTCGTCCAGGCCGAGGTCGTGGTCGAGCTTGGCGGCCTGGATCAGCGTCCAGATCTGGGCCCGGATCGCGGGCAGCTTGGCCGGGTCCATCGCGGCGATGTTGGAGTGCTCGTCGAGCAGCTGCTCCAGCCGCGCGATGTCGCCGTAGGAGTCGGCGCGGGCCATCGGCGGGACGAGGTGGTCGACCAGGGTGGCGTGGGCGCGGCGCTTGGCCTGGGTGCCCTCGCCCGGGTCGTTGACCAGGAACGGGTAGATCAGCGGGAGGTCGCCGAGGACGGCGTCCGGTCCGCACGCGGCGGAGAGCGCGGCGGTCTTGCCGGGCAGCCACTCCAGGTTGCCGTGCTTGCCGAGGTGGATCACGGCGTCGGCGCCGAACCCGCCGTCCTGCCGCGCGGCCGCGATCCAGCGGTAGGCGGCCAGGTAGTGGTGCGAGGGCGGGAGGTCGGGGTCGTGGTAGATCGCGACCGGGTTCTCGCCGAAGCCGCGCGGCGGCTGGATCAGCACCAGCAGGTTGCCGGAGCGGACCGCGGCCAGCACGATGTCGCCGTCCGGGTTCTGCGAGCGGTCGACGTAGAGCTCGCCGGGGGCCGGGCCCCAGTGCTCCTCGACGCGGGTGCGCAGGGCTTCGGGGAGGGTCGCGTACCAGCGGCGGTAGTCGGCGGCCGGGATGCGGACCGGGTTGCGGGCCAGCTGGTCCTCGGTGAGCCAGTCCTGGTCGTAGCCGCCGGCCGCGATCAGCGCGTGGATCAGCGCGTCGCCCTCGTGCATGTTCTCGGGGACGGTGTCCAGCCCCGGCAGGTCCGAGCCGAGGTCCATGCCCTCCGCGCGCAGCCGCGCCAGCAGGCGCATCGCGCTGGCCGGGGTGTCCAGGCCGACGGCGTTGCCGACCCGGGCGTGCTTGGTCGGGTACGCGGACAGCACCAGCGCCAGCCGCCGCTCGGCGGCCGGGATGTGCCGCAGCCGGGCGTGCCGGACGGCGGTGCCGGCGACCCGGGCGGCGCGCTCGGGGTCGGCCGCGTAGACGGTGAGGCCGTCCTCGTCCAGCTCCTTGAAGGAGAACGGGACGCTGATCAGCCGGCCGTCGAACTCCGGGACGGCGATCTGGGTGGCGGTGTCCAGCGGGGAGAGGCCGTCGTCACTGGCCTCCCACTGCGCGCGCGACCAGGTGAGGCAGAGCGCCTGGAGGATCGGGCGGTCCAGCGCGGCCAGCGCGCCGGCGTCCCAGGCCTCCTCGTCGCCGCCGGCCTGCGCGTCGGCCGGGCGGGTGCCGCCGGCGGCCAGCACGGTGGTGACCAGCGCGTCGGCCTCGCCCAGCGCGGCCAGCAGCTCCGGCTCGGCGCCGCGCAGCGAGGCGCAGTAGTACGCCCTGGCGCGCGCGCCCTGGTCCTCGATCGCCCGGCAGAGGGTGTCGACGAAAGCGGTGTTCCCGCTCATGTGGTGGGCGCGGTAGTAGAGCACCGCGACGATCGGGCCCTCGGTCGTCCGGGCCTCGCGCTCCAGCGGTCCCCAGGCGGGGGCGGAGGCGGGCGGGGCGAAGCCGTGGCCGGTGAGCAGCACCGTGTCGGAGAGGAAGGCGCCCAGCTCGGCCAGGTTGGCGGCGCCGCCGTGGGCGAGGTAGGCGTGCGCCTCGGCCGCGATGCCGGCCGGGACGGTCGACAGCTCCATCAGCTGGGCGTCCGGCGCCTGCTCGCCGGTGAGCACGATCACCGGGCGGGGGCCGGCCAGCAGCGCGTCCAGGCCCTCCTGCCAGGCGCGGCGGCCGCCGAGCAGGCGCACCACGACCAGTTCGACGCCCTCCAGCAGGGCGGGCAGCTCCTCGGGCGAGAGCCGGGCCGGGTTGCCGAGGCGGTACGGGACGGGGCCCTCGGCGGCCCGGGCACTGAGCAGGTCGGTGTCTGACGTCGACAGCAGCAGGATCATGCGAAGGCCCTCCCGGCCTCGATGGCGGGCAAGGGCAAGGTCACGGGCGACGACGGGGTCGCCCGTGGAGGCACGTGCGACGACGGGGTCGCGGGCATGCGGCGGCGCATGGCGTCAAGCCTTCCTCGGGGTCCGCGCCCCGGGCCGGTGGAGGACGGCAGGAGTTCCTGGCTCCCACGGTTGAACCGTGGTCACAGTGGCGGGACCGCACCGGGTTTGCACCGGCTTCCTCCCCTGCGCCGTCGCTGGCGTGCGGACGGCCCCGCGGGGCCGCCCGGCAGCATCGTACGGGGTGCGGCTGACCAGGGGGAGAGCGGCCGAGAGTGTGACCCGCGGGACAGCGGCAAGCGATCGGATCATCTGTATGCTCGCGGCCATGCCACCCACACCCGACGCGACCGCGCCGGCCCCCGCCGTGACCGGCCGGGGCCGCGAGGACGCCTGCCCGGGGGCGCTTCGTCTGCACACCGCTGCCGACGGCGCCCTGGCCCGGGTCCGGCTGCCCGGCGGACTGCTGACGGAGGATCAGGCGCTGGCCCTGGCCGGGGCCGCCGAGTCGCTGGGCGACGGCCACCTGGAGATCACCTCGCGCGGCAACGTCCAGCTGCGGGGCCTGGCTTCGGAGTGCGGCGCCGAACTCGGCGGGCGGCTGCGGGCGGTCGGGCTGCTGCCCTCCGACACCCATGAGCGGGTCCGCAACATCGTCGCCTCGCCGGGCCCGGCCGGCGGCTTCGCCGACGTCCGGGCCTGGGCGCGCGAACTGGACGCGAAGCTGTGCGCGAGCCCCTGGGCGGCCGCCCTCTCCGGCAAGTTCCTGTTCGCCCTGGACGACGGACGCGGCGACGTGGCCACCCTGAACGCCGATGTGACGTTGATCGCAGGCCCGGACGGCAGCGCGCTGCTGCGCCTCGCCCACGCGGACACCGCCCGGCCCGTCCCCGCCGAGCGGGCCGTCGACACGGCGCTGGCGGTCGCCCGGGACTTCGTGGCCGTGCTGCGCGCCACCGGCCGCGAAGCCTGGCACCTGCGGGACGTACCCGACCTGGTGCCGCCGGGTTCGGTGAAGCTGCCGGCGTTCGCCGGTACGCCGCCGCCGCTCGGCGCGGTGCCCGGCGGCCTCTCGGTCGCCCTACGGTTCGGCTCCGCCTCCGGCGCGCAGTGGCGGGCGCTGGTCGACGCCGCCGAGGGGGAGCTGCGGCTCACCCCGTGGCGCGGTGCGGTGCTGCCCGGCGCCGCCCCCGGGCGGCTCGCCGGCCTGGCGGCGGCCGGCTTCCGGACCGCGCCCGGAGCCGCCTGGGAGCGGGCCACCGCCTGTACCGGGCTGCCCGGTTGCGGGTCGTCCAGGGCCGACGTCCGGGCCGACGCCGCGCGCGCCCTGGAGGCGGCCGGGACGGGGGGCCTGCCCGTGCACTGGTCAGGCTGTGAACGGCGCTGCGGCCACCCGGCCGGGCGGTGGGTGGACGTGCTCGCCACCGGGCAGGGCTACCGGGTGACGGTGAACGGTCCGGCAGCCGCCGGGGCGGCCGTGGACGTGACGAACGAGGAGACGGCCGAGGCGGTCGCCGAGGCCAGGAGGACCACGAAGTGATCGAGTACGAGAAGGACGGCGCGTCCATCTACCGCCAGTCCTTTGCCACCATCCGGGCCGAGGCCGACCTCGCCGCCCTGCCCGCCGACGTGGCCCAGGTCGCGGTGCGGATGATCCATGCCTGCGGCATGACCGACCTGGTCGAGGACCTGGTGTACTCGCCGGGCGCGGTCGCCTCCGCCCGCGCCGCGCTGCGCGCCGGGGCGCCGATCCTCTGCGACGTGAACATGGTCGCCAGCGGTGTCACCCGCAAGCGGCTGCCCGCCGACAACGAGGTCATCTGCACCCTCACCGACCCGTCGGTGCCCGAGCTGGCCCGGCGGATGGGCAACACCCGCAGCGCCGCCGCGATGGAGCTGTGGCTGCCCCGGCTGGAGGGCGCGGTGGTCGCCGTCGGCAACGCGCCGACCTCGCTGTTCCGGCTGCTGGAGCTGATCGAGGCGGGCGCGCCGCGCCCGGCCGCGGTGATCGGCGTCCCGGTGGGCTTCATCGGCGCCGCCGAGTCCAAGGAGGCCCTGGCGGCGCACCCGTCCGGCCTGGAGCACCTGGTGGTGCGCGGCCGGCGGGGCGGCAGTGCCATGGCCGCGGCGGCCATCAACGCGATTGCGAGTGAGGAAGAGTGACGGACGCTCAGCAGACTGGCCGGCTGTACGGGGTCGGGCTCGGCCCGGGGGACCCTTCGCTGGTCACCGTCCGCGCCGCCGAACTCATCGGCAAGGCCGACGTGGTGGCGTACCACAGCGCCCGGCACGGCCGGTCCATCGCCCGGTCCATCGCCGAGCGCTATCTGACGGGCGGTCAGATCGAGGAGAAGCTGGTCTACCCGCTCACCGTCGAGACCACCGACCACCCCGGCGGCTACCGGGGTGCGCTGGACGACTTCTACCAGGAGGCCGCCGACCGGCTGGCCGCCCACCTCGACGCCGGCCGCAGCGTGGTGGTGCTCGCCGAGGGGGACCCGCTCTTCTACGGCTCCTACCAGCACATGCACAAGCGCCTCGCGCACCGCTACCCCACCGAGGTGGTCCCCGGCGTGACCTCGGTCAGCGCCGCCGCCGCCCGGCTCGGGGTGCCGCTCACCGAGGCGGAGGAGACGCTCACCGTCATCCCGGGCACGCTGCCCGAGGAGGAGCTGACCGCGCGGATCGCCTCCGCCGACTCCGCCGTCATCATGAAGCTGGGCCGGACCTTCCCCGCCGTCCGCCGCGCCCTGGAGCGGGCCGGCCGGCTGGCCGACGCCCAGTACGTCGAGCGGGCCTTCATGGCGGGCGAGCGCACCGGCCCGCTGGCCGACGTCGACCCCGAGAGCGTCCCCTACTTCTCGGTCGCCGTGCTGCCCAGCAAGGTCGCGCCGCTGGAGCGGCCGGCCCCGCCGGCCGCGGGCCCCGGCAGCGTGACGGTCATCGGCACCGGCCCGGCCGGCCCGCTCTGGCTCACCCCCGAGGCGCGCGGCGCCCTCGCCGCCGCCACCGACCTGGTCGGCTACACCACCTACCTGGACCGGGTGCCCGAGCGCCCCGGCCAGCAGCGCCACGGCTCCGACAACAAGGTGGAGTCCGAGCGGGCCGAGTTCGCGCTGGACCTCGCCCGGCGCGGGCACCACGTCGCGGTGGTCTCCTCCGGCGACCCGGGCGTCTTCGCGATGGCCACCGCCGTCCTGGAGGTCGCCTGCGAGGAGGCCTACGGCGACGTCCCGGTCCGGATCGTGCCGGGGATGACGGCCGCCCACGCCGCCGCCTCCCGGGCCGGCGCCCCGCTCGGCCACGACTACGCGGTGGTCTCGCTCTCCGACCGCCTCAAGCCCTGGGAGGTGGTCGCCAAGCGGCTGCGCGCGGCGGCCGAGGCCGACCTGGTGCTGGCCCTGTACAACCCCGGTTCGCAGTCCCGCACCACCCAGGTCGGCCTGACCCGGGACCTGCTGCTGGAGTACCGCGACCCCGGGACGCCGGTGGTGATGGCCCGCGACGTCGGCGGCCCGACCGAGCGCGTGCGCACCGTCCGCCTCGGGGACCTCGACCCCGCCGAGGTCGACATGCGCACCATCCTGCTGATCGGCTCCTCCCAGACCCGGGCCGTCCGGCGCGGCAACGGCACCCAGGTGGTCTGGACGCCCCGCCGCTACCCGGAGGTGTGAGCCCCGCCCTCCTCCCCGCCCGCGGCGGGGAGGATGGCGGCCGGGGACGATGGAGGCCGGCGGGCCGGTTCAAAGGTCCGCGCGAGGTGAGGAGCGGGCGGCGTGGCGGAGGTCGGTGGACGGGCCGGGCAGCTGAGGAGCAGCGGGCTGCGGCCCGGGTGGACGACGGGCGCCTGTGCGACGGCGGCGACCAAGGCGGCCTACCAGGCGCTGCTGACCGGGGTCTTCCCGGATCCGGTGGTGATCACCCTGCCGAAGGGGCAGCGACCCGGCTTCGCGCTGGCGGCGGAGGAGCGGGCGGCCGGCCGGGCGATGGCCGCGGTGGTGAAGGACGCCGGGGACGATCCGGACGTGACGCACGGTGCGCTGATCCGCTCGACGGTGTGGGCGGGGGAGCCGGGCAGCGGGGTGGTGTTCCGGGCCGGTCCCGGCGTCGGGACGGTCACCAAGGCCGGACTGCCGCTGGCCGTCGGCGAGCCGGCCGTCAACCCGGTGCCCCGGCAGATGATCCGGGACGCGGTCGCCGAGGTGGCGGCCGAGTTCGGCGGCGGCGGGGACGTCGTGGTGGAGGTCTCGGTGGACCACGGCGAGGAGATCGCCCGCTCCACCTGGAACCCGCGCCTGGGCATCCTCGGCGGGCTCTCGATCCTCGGCACGACCGGGATCGTCGTCCCCTACTCCTGCTCCGCCTGGATCGACTCCATCCGGCGCGGGGTGGACGTGGCCCGGGCCGTCGGGCGCACCCATGTCGCGGGCTGCACCGGTTCGACCTCGGAGAAGGTGGCCGCCACCGTGCACGGCCTGCCCGAGGACGCGCTGCTCGACATGGGCGACTTCGCCGGGGCGGTGCTCAAGTACCTGAAGCGCCACCCGGTGCCGCGGCTGACGGTCGCGGGCGGCTTCGCCAAGCTCTCCAAGCTGGCCGCCGGTCACCTGGACCTGCACTCGGCCCGCTCCCAGGTCGACCAGGGCTACCTGGCGGGCCTGGCCCGCACCGGCGGCGCCGGGCCCGAGCTGGTCGCGGCGGTCGCGGCCGCCAACACGGCCCTGGAGGCGATCCAGCTCTGCCGCGCGGCCGGCGTTCCGCTCGGTGACCTCGTCGCCGAGGCGGCCCGGGCCACCGCGCTCGGGGTGCTGGTCGGCTCGCCGGTCGCGGTGGACGTCATCTGCATCGACCGGGCCGGCACGATCGTGGGCCGGGCGGAACCGCTCGGCCCGTGAGGTCGCGGGGCACCGGATCCGTGACAGGAGTGTGGCGGTGGTGTGCCGATGCCTCGTCAATCCGGAGCAGAAATGGACAAAGGTGACGCATTGCCCGCCCCCGACCCTGTTGCTATCTCAAGCATGAGATATGGTCTGGCGAGTGACAGGCGACTACCTCACCCGTATCGGCACCCTCATCCGCACCGCGCGTCAGCACCGTGGTTGGTCCCAGGCCCAGCTCGGCGAGGCCCTCGGCACCAGCCAGAGCGCGGTCAACCGCATCGAACAGGGCAAGCAGAACGTCAGTCTTGAGATGATCGCCCGCATCGGCGAAGCCCTCGACAGCGAGATCGTCTCCCTCGGCTACGCCGGCCCGATGCACCTTCGGGTCGCCGGCGGCACCCAGCTCTCCGGCGCGATCGACGTCCGCAGCAGCAAGAACGCCTGCGTCGCGATCCTCTGCGCCTCGCTGCTGACCACCGGCCGCACCACGATCCGCCAGGTCGCCCGGATCGAGGAGGTGTACCGGATCCTCGAAGTGCTCACCAGCATCGGCGTCAAGAGCCGCTGGACCAACGAGGGCCGCGACCTCGAACTCACCCCGCCCGCCGAGCTCGACCTCGCGGCGATGGACGTCGAGGCCGCCCGCCGCACCCGCAGCGTGCTGATGTTCCTCGGCCCGCTGATGCACCGCGCCGACCGCTTCGCCATCCCGTACGCGGGCGGCTGCGACCTCGGCACCCGCACCGTCCAGCCGCACCTCACCGCGCTGCGCCGCTTCGGCCTGGAGGTCGCCACCACCTCCGGCGCCTACCACGCCTCCGTCCAGCCCGGCGCGCCGATGGACCGGCCGATCGTGCTGACCGAGCGCGGCGACACCGTCACCGAGAACGCCCTGCTCGCCGCCGCCCGGCACGACGGCGTCAGCGTCATCCGCAACGCCTCCCCCAACTACATGGTCCAGGACCTCTGCTTCTTCCTGGAGCGGCTGGGCGTGAAGATCGAGGGCATCGGCACCACCACCCTCACCGTGCACGGCGTCCCCGAGATCACCCGCGACGTCGACTACACCCCGGCCGAGGACCCGGTGGAGGCGATGAGCCTGCTCGCCGCCGCGGTGGTCACCTCCTCCGAGCTGACGATCCGCCGGGTGCCGATCGAGTTCCTGGAGATCGAGCTCGCGGTGCTGGAGGGGATGGGCCTCGACTACGACCGCACCCCCGAGTACCGGGCCCACAACGGCTACACCCGGCTGGTCGACCTCACCGTGCGCCCCTCCAAGCTGACCGCGCCGGTCGACACCATCCACCCGATGCCGTTCCCCGGCATCAACATCGACAACGTGCCGTTCTTCGCCGCGATCGCCGCGGCCGCCAACGGCACCACGATGATCCACGACTGGGTGTACGACAACCGCGCCATCTACCTGACCGAACTCACCCGGCTCGGCGCGGACATCAAGCTGCTCGACCCGCACCGGGTGCTCGTCCAGGGCCCGACCCGCTGGCGCGCCGCCGAGATGGTCTGCCCGCCGGCGCTGCGCCCGGCCGTGGTCATCCTGCTCGCGATGCTCGCCGCGAAGGGCACCTCGGTGCTGCGCAACGTGTACGTCATCAACCGCGGCTACGAGGACCTCGCCGAGCGCCTCAACTCGATCGGCGCCCAGATCGAGACCTTCCGCGACATCTGACGGGCCGCCCGCCGGCCGGCCTCACCCGTCGAGGCCGGTCAGCAGGCCGGCGACGTCCGGCCCGGCGGTGTGGTGGTCCTTCCGGTGGGTCCGCATCGGTTCTCCGTCGCTGCTCGTGGCCCGGCTACTCGCCGGTCGCGCCGTCCAGGTGCTCACGCAGCAGGTCGGCGTGGCCGTTGTGGCGGGCGTACTCCTCGATCATGTGGGTGAGGATCCAGCGGAGCGAGAAGGCCTCCTCGCCGTGGTGTCCGAGGGAGTCCAACGACTCGGCGGCGGCGACCAGTTCCCGGGCGTGGTCGCACTCGCCGCGCCAGACGGCGAAGGCCTCCGCCGGGTCGGCCGTGTCGACGTCGAACTCGGCGAAGCTGCCGTCGGGGTGCTTCCAGAAGCCGGGCCTGGCCTCGTCGGCGAAGGTGTTGCGGAACCAGCTGCGCTCCACCTCGGCGAGGTGGCGGACCAGGCCGAGCAGCGAGAGCGCGGACGGCCGCAGGACGCGCGCGCGGAGCTGCTCGGTGCTCAGCCCGGCGCACTTCATCGCCAGCGTGTCCCGCTGGAAGTCCAGGAAGCTGACCAGGGTGGCGCGTTCGTCGGCGGTCTGTTCGGTCCGGGTGCGCTCTTCGGCTCTCATCGGCCCATCCTGGCAGGGCCGCCGCCGGCCGTCGCCCGGTTTACCGGGGAGCGAGACCGCGCGCCGCGAGCCAGTCCAGGGCGGCCGGCACCGATGCGGCGACCGGCACCCCGGCCGGCGGCGCCGGCCGCTCCACGACCACCACCGGCAGGCCGAGTTCGCGCGCCGCGGTGAGCTTGGGGGCGGTGGCGGCGCCGCCGCTGTCCTTGGTGACCACGACGTCGATCCGGTGCTCGCGCAGCAGCGCCCGCTCGCCGTCCAGGGTGAACGGGCCGCGGTCGAGCAGCACGTCGAGGGCGGCGGGCACCGGCGGCTCGGGCGGGTCGACCGAGCGGGCCAGGAAGCGCAGGCCGTCGAGGTGGGCGAAGGCGCCGATGCCCTGACGGCCGGTGGTGAGGAAGACCCGCCGGCCCAGCCCGGGCAGCACGGCGGCGGCGGCGTCCAGCGACTCCACCGGATGCCAGCGGTCGCCGTCCACCGGCGACCAGCCGGGCCGGCGCAGCGCCAGCAGCGGGACGCCGGTGGCCGCGGCGGCCAGCGCGGCGTTGCGCGACATGACGGCCGCGAACGGGTGGGTGGCGTCGACCACCGCGTCCACCCGCTCCGCGCGCAGCCAGGCGGCGAGCCCGTCCGGTCCGCCGAAGCCGCCGATCCGGACCTCGCCCGCGGGCAGCCGCGGTGCGGCGACCCGCCCGGCGAGCGAGCTGGTGACCCTCGGCCCGGAGCCCTCCGGCGCCGGGTCGGAGGCCAGGGCGGCGGCGAGGGCCCGCGCCTCGGTCGTGCCGCCGAGGACGAGCAGGTGGGCCCTCACGCGTCGCAGGGCTCGTGCGGGCGCTCGCGGTCCGCCGAGTAGAGGTGACTGTCCCGGAACTGCTCGGCGGTCAGCGTGCGGCCGATCAGGATGACGGCGGTGCGCACCACGCCCGCCGCCTTCACCTGCTCGGCGATGCTGGCGACGGTGCCCCGCAGCACCAGCTCGTCCGGGCGGCTCGCCATCGCCACGACGGCGACCGGGCAGTCGGCGCCGTAGTGCGGCAGCACCTGTTCGACCACGTCGTCGATGTACCCGGCGGCGAGGTGCAGCACCAGCAGCGCGCCGCTGCGGCCGAGCGTGGCGAGGTCCTCGCCCTCGGGCATCGGGGTGGCCCGCTTGGCGATCCGGGTGAGGATGACGGTCTGGCCGACGGTCGGCACCGTCAGTTCGCGCTTGAGCGCGGCCGCCGCGGCGGCGAAGGCGGGCACGCCGGGCACGATCTCGTAGGGCACGCCCGCCGCGTCGAGCCGGCGCATCTGCTCGGCGACGGCGCTGAACACGGACGGGTCGCCGGAGTGCAGCCGGGCCACGTCCTGCCCGGCCTCGTGGGCGGCGACCAGCTCGGCGACGATCCGGTCCAGGTCGAGCTGGGCCGTGTCGACCAGCCGGGCACCGGCCGGGCACTCGTCCAGCAGCTCGCGCGGCACCAGGCTGCCGGCGTACAGGCAGACCTCGGCGCGGGCCAGGATGCGCGCACCGCGCAGGGTGATCAGGTCGGCGGCGCCCGGGCCGGCCCCGATGAAGTAGACGGTCACGAGCTCGCTCCTGGATCGGTCGAAGGTTTGACGGCGGACCACTGGGTGACCGGCATCGCCTGCCGCCAGCCGGTGAAGCCGCCCACGGGCACGGCGTGCGCCACGGCGAGGCGCAGCAGCTCGCCGCCGTGCCGCCGGTACCAGCTGGTCAGCAGGGCCTCGGACTCCAGCGTCACGGTGTTGGCGACCAGCCGGCCGCCCGTCGGCAGCGCCGCCCAGCAGGCGTCCAGTAGACCGGGCGCGGTGAGGCCGCCGCCGATGAACACGGCGTCGGGGGCGGGCAGCCCGGCGAGCGCGTCCGGCGCCGCGCCGGTGACCACCCGCAGCCGGGGCACGCCCAGCGCGGCGGCGTTGCGGCCGATCCGCTCGGCCCGGACGGCGCTCCGCTCGACGGTCACCGCCCGGTTGTCCCGGTGGGCGCGCAGCCACTCGATCGCGATCGAGCCGGAGCCGCCGCCGACGTCCCAGAGCAGCTCGCCGGGGGCGGGCGCGAGGGTGGCCAGGGTGGCGGCGCGCACGTGCCGCTTGGTCAGCTGGCCGTCGCTCTCGTAGGCGTTGTCGGGCAGGCCGGGCACCAGCGAGGTTCGGGGGCCGTCCGCCAGCTCGACGGCGATGACGTTCAGCGGGTCGCCCGCGGGGTGCGGCCAGCCGTCGGCCGGGCCGTCCAGCCGCCGCTCGCCGGGGGAGCCGAGCTGTTCCAGCACGTGCAGCCGGGCGGTGCCGAAGCCGCGTGCGGTGAGCAGCGCGGCGACGGCGGCGGGCGTCCGGGCGTTGGCGCCGAGGACGAGCAGCCGGCGGCCGGCGTGCAGGGCGAGCGTCAGGGTGTCCAGGGGGCGGCCGACCAGGCTGACCACCTCGGTGCCCTCCAGCGGCCAGCCGAGCCGGGCGCAGGCGTAGGAGACGGAGGAGGGGTGCGGCAGGACGCGCAGCCGTTCGGCGCCGACGGTCTCGGCGAGGGTGCGGCCGATGCCGAAGAACATCGGGTCGCCGCTGGCGAGCACGGCCACCCGGCGGCCGGCGTGCTCGGCGAGCAGCCCAAGGACGGCCGGGCGCAGCGGGGACGGCCACGGCACCCGTTCGGCGGCCACCTCGGCGGCGGGGAGCAGGGCCAGCTGGCGCGGGCCGCCGATCACCACCTCGGCCGTCCGCAGCGCCGCCCGGGAGGTGGTGGCGAGGCCGGGCCAGCCGTCGGCGCCGATCCCGACGACGGTGATCGGCGGTGGCAGCTCGGGCACCGGGGGCTCCTCGTTCGGCGGGTCGGCGGGTCGGCGGGTCGGCGGGTCGGCGGGTCTGCGGTCCGTGTTCCACAGCCGGTCGGTCGGCCTGCCGTCGGCGCCGCTCGGCCGACGAAGGCGTGGCCGGGGCAGCCTACCTGGCGGTACACGGCCACCACCCGGTCAGGGTGCACGCCCCGGTGGCCGCGGTCAGTGTCGTCCGGGGGCAGTTCGGCGCGCAACGGAGGGCACCGTGTCCGAGTCAGCGGTTCCGCACACCACCGACAACACCGGGACCCGGGTGCCGAGCGACGAGCACTCGCGCACGGCTGGCCGGACCGGATCCGGACCTCCACCGGCAGGACCTCTGGGAGGCCGTCGAGGGCGGCGACCACCCGTCCTGGACGCCGTACGTCCAGGCCATGCCGTTCGACGGAGCGCCCGGGTACCGGTTCAGGTCCGCGAGGTGCTGGACGACGCGCAGCGGGAGCGGCTGGTGTCCAACATCGTCGGCCACCTGAAGGCCGGCGTCAGCGACCCGGTGGTAGCGCGGGCGGTGCAGTACTGGCGCAATGTCGACAAATCGCCGGGTGACCGGGTCGCCTCCGGGGTGGGCAGGCCCTGAGTGGGCCGTCGGCGGGGGCGCGGGACGCCGCGGTGTCCCGCGCCCCCGCGTGCGATCCGGTCCCGGGCCAGGCCTGCCCCGTTCAGCGTTCGGTGCGGCGGGTCCAGTCCCCGGAGGGGATCAGCGCCGGGTGGACCCGCAGACGGGCGGCGACGGCGGGGCCGGCCAGGTAGACCCAGGCGTCCTCGGTGGACCCGGCCACCGTCCGGACGGCCAGCCGCTCGCGCACGTACTCTCCCGTCCCGTCGGCCCGGCAGTCCTCCAGCCGGTCGAGCGCCGCGAGCGCGGCGGCGTACCCGCCGGGGCGCACGGTGACCAGCTCGCCGAGGATCCGCCGGCCCGGTGTGCCGTCCGGCACCGCGTACGGGAAACCCGGGCCGTCGTGCAGCGCGGCACCCTCCAGTACGGCCGGCCGGATGTCCGCGCAGCGCCCGGCCAGGTGCACGGCGTGGTTGCGGCCGCCGGTGCGGAGCGTGCCGTAGACGAAGAACGGCAGGGCGCCGGGCCGGGCGCCCGGCGGGCCGGCCGTCGGCCCGTCGGCTGTCGGCGTGTCGGCTGTCGGTGCGTCGGACAAGGGGCCTCCCGGTGCGTGCTCCCCCGGCCGGGGGAGCGCCCACCGTAGCGCCCGCCCCGCGCGCGCCCCCGGGCGGCGGCGACCGTCTGGTGATACCCACTGGCGCGCGGGTGCGGTGATGCGCTGTCATGACGGTTGACCGCCAGTACCGTCCTAGGGGGACACCCATGACAGCGCCCGTCTCACGCACGCCCGCCAAGGCCCCGGCCGGCAGACCCGCCGACGCCGTCCCCGGTCCGGCCGGCCTGGGAAAGGCGGTCTGGCTGGCGCTCGCCGTGGTGTACGTGGTGTGGGGCTCGACGTATCTGGCGATCCGGATCGCCCTGGAGACGATGCCCTCCTTCCTCTCCGCCGGGGCGCGCTTCCTCGTCGCCGGGCTGCTGCTGGGCGGCTTCGTGCTGTTCCGCGAGGGGTGGGCCGGGCTCCGGCTGGACCGGCGGCAGTTCGGCTCCTCCGCGCTGGTCGGCCTGTTGCTGCTGACCGGCGGCAACGGGCTGGTGGTGCTCGGCGAGAACTCCATCCCGTCGGGGCTGACGGCGCTGCTGGTGGCGGCCGTCCCGCTCTGGATGGTGCTGCTCACGGCGGCCACCGGTGACCGGCCCAAGCCCGTGGAACTGTCCGGGGTGCTGCTCGGGCTGGCCGGGCTCGCGGTGCTCTCCGCGCCCGCGATCGGCGGGGACATCGCACCGGCCGGCGTGATCGCGGTCATCTGCGCCACGCTGACCTGGGCGGCCGGCTCGTTCGCCGCCAAGCGGATCCCGTTGCCGGGCAACGTCTTCGCGGGGAGCGCGTACCAGATGATCGTGGGCGGGCTGGGCAACGTGGTGATCGGACTGGCCCGAGGGGAGCAGCAGGGTCTGGACGTCGGCGCCTTCTCCACCCGGTCCTGGCTGGCGCTCGGCTACCTGGTGGTGGTCGGTTCGCTGGTCGGCTTCACCGCCTACGCCTGGCTGCTGCAGTCCGCGCCGCTGACCCTGGTCGCCACGTACGCGTACGTGAACCCGGTGGTGGCCGTGCTGCTCGGCTCGCTGGTGCTGGCCGAACCGCTGACCGGCCCCACCCTGGTGGGTGGGGCGATCGTGGTGGTCGGTGTCTGTCTGGTGGTCAGCGTCAGCCGGTTGCCGGCGCGGGCACCCCGGACGCCTTCGCGTAGGTGAGGACGAGCACGCCGTTGGCCAGCACCCGGGTGTCGACCAGGGTGAAGGCGTTCGGTGAGAACCCGGCCCGGAAGAGCGGGATGCCGGAGCCGACCGCGACGGGGTTGAGCTTGACGATCAACTCGTCGATCTCGGGCAGCAGTTGACCGGCGAGGTCGCCGCCGCCGCAGAGGTAGATGCCGAGGCCCTCCTCCTGCTTCAGCCGGCGCACCAGGTCGAGCGGCTCCTCCGCGGTGACCTCGACGGCCGGGTCCGGGCTGCTGGTGAGCGAGCGGGAGACCACGATCTGGCGCAGGTGGGCGTAGGGGCTGGAGAGGCCCGCGGCCAGGCCCGGCTCGTAGCTGGCGCGGCCCATCAGGACGGTGTCGAAGCGCTCGTTGGGCGCGTCCGCCAGGCCGAACGCGGCGCGGGCGGGGGTCGGCAGTGCGTCGCCCATCTCGCCGGTCAGGAAGGGGAGGGCCCCGGGGATGTAGGGGTCGAAGAACCCGAAGTCGCCGTCCGGGGCTGCGATGTAACCGTCGAGGGTGGCGGCGACGTAGTAGGTGAGCTTGCGCATTCACGTCCTTGGAGACCCGGTCGAAGGCCCTGCGCCCTCAACCACTCCGGATATAGTACTCAGTCTGTAGTGGTTGTCCAGATGTTTCTGAAGGAGGATCAGGGCCGTGGTCCAGAACCCCGCTCGCCGTACCGCCCTCACCGACGCCGCCATCGACGTCCTCGCCCGCGAGGGCGCCCGGGGACTCACCTTCCGCGCGGTCGACGTACAGGCGGGCGTCCCCGCCGGCACCGCGTCCAACTACTTCGCCAACCGCGACGACCTGCTCCACCAGACCGCCCGTCACATCCACCACCGGCTCACCCCGGACCCGGCCGTCATCGCCGAGCTGCTGCGGGCCCCGCGCGACCGCGCCCTGGTCACCGCCCTGATGCACGACCTGCTGGGCCGGATCACCGCCGAGCGGGCCGGGTACCTGGCGCTGCTCGAACTGCGGCTGGAGGCCACCCGTCGGCCGGACCTGCGCGCCGAGCTCACCGGCACGATCCGCGAGCAACTGGAGGCGAACATCGCCTACCACGTGGGCGAGGGCCTCCCCGGCGACCGTGAGACGGTCGTCGTCCTCTACCTCGCGATGACCGGGCTGCTGGTCGAACACCTCACCCTTCCCGAGGTGCTGGGCGCCGACGGCCTCGCCGCGCTGGTCGGGACGATGGTCGAGCGGATCGTGCCGAGCGCCTAGCGGGAGCGGGCGGGCCGCCGCTCGGCGTCCCCTCGCTGCTCGCACTCCTGGAGACCTGCTGGCGACCTCCTGTCGACGCCGAGAGGGGTGGCGGCGGCCCCCGCCGCCGCCCGCTCAGTCGGCGGGGCCGTCGGCCCAGGTGACGAGCAGGGCGCTGAGGGCGACCCCCGGCCCGAGGCCGAAGACCAGGCCCCGCGCACCGGCGGCCGGGGGCGTCCGGTGGGTCCGGGTCAGGACGGAGAAGACCGTCGCCCCGCCCAGGTTGCCCTCTTCGGCGAGCACCGCCTTGGAGTGCCGGAGGAAGTCCTCGTCCACGCCGAGCAGGGTGCCGAGCCGGTCGAGGATCGCGGGGCCGCCCGGGTGCAGCACACCGAAGTCGAGCTCCCGGGCGTCGTGCCGGTCCAGCCAGTCGAGCAGGGCCGGCCCCAGGTCGGTGACCGAGCGGAGCGAGGCCCGGGTGGAGGCGAAGTGGTCGCCGCGGTCGTCGGTCAGCTTGCGGTACCGGTCGGTGGACCCCGGCACGGTGTACTCGAAGCGGTGGCCGAGGCGCAGCCCGGGCGTGCGCCGCTCGCCCGTGACGACGGCCGCGCCGACGAGGTCCCCCCAGAGCCCCTTGTAGATCTGGTCCTCGATCGACGTCCGGCTGTCCTGGTAGAGCGAGGAGAGCGACTCGCCCGCGACCACCAGGACGACGCCGCCCGGGTTTCCGGCCAGGTACTCCTGGGCCGCGATCAGGACGTGCGCGCCGCCCGCGCAGGCCAGCTGCGTCATCGGCCGGCGGCTGATGTCCGGGCGGAGCCCGAGCCGCTGCTGGAGCAGGATGTCCAGCCCCGGCACCCCGTCACCGGTGGCACTGCTGACGACGACGCAGTCGACGTCCGCGGTGCCCGCCCCCGCGTTCGCCAGCGCCTCGCGGGCGGCGCTCTCGGCGGCGGCCAGCAGGTCGGCCATGGTGGTGGTCTTGCGCTCGGCGGCGGTGCGGTCGGGCGAGGTGACGACCTCGTACGGCTGGAAGTACCGGCGGGTGCCGGGCAGGTTGCTCAGGGCCATCCGTACCGTCTGGGCCTGCCGGGGCGAGTAGCCGGGATTGCGGGCGAGGATGTCGTCGCGTATCCGTTCGGCGCGGACGAGGTGGGGGCCCGCGACCACGGCCGGTCGGCCGACGTACGCGGTGGTCGGGGTAGGCATGTCGCGGCGTCCTCGGAGCGTCCGTACCGCATCCGGGCGGGTGCGGCAGTCGGCACCCGTGCGGTGGCCGTACTGAGCGCGTCGACACGCTGTGACGCACCGTGACACTCACGGGATCCCCCCACCGGATACTGACGTCCCCACGCTACCTGTCCCGCTCCGGGATTTCCGCCGGATGGTGGGCCTGATGGGGGTCGGGTGACCGTGGGTGCGCACGGTCCGGCCCCGGGCGGAGCACCGCCGCGACTACGCAGAGTCGCTGTCGCGGGGCGGGTCTCGGTGCACGGGACGGTCGGGGGCCCCGTGCACCGGGCCGGCTCAGCCGGCGTTCCCCAGCGCGGCCTCGCAGAGTCGCTCCGCCAGTTCGCCGAAGGCGGCGCCCAGTTCCTCGTCCGCGATCCCGCTCGCGTAGGCCTGGAAGGCGAGCGCCGCCTGGGCCTGGACGGCCGGCGTGGCGTAGCCCGGGTCGATCGGGAACGGCTCGCCGGGCGGCCAGGGGAGCGGCCAGTGCCGCGGCCACGGCAGCCGCCGGTCCGGCGGGGTCGGGCACCAGTCGTCCCCCACCTCGGTGAGGATGCCGCCCGGGTCTGCGCCGGACAGCCGGGCGGTGATGGCCGCGTTGGCCACCGCGTTGACCGTCCCGGCGACGGCCAGCCGCAGCTCGGTGGCGCCGGGCGGAAGCGGCTGGGGGTTGAGCCCGGCCTGCCCGCCGCCGTGCGCGGCCAGGTGGACGTGGCGGGTGGGCCCCAGGACGGGCAGGTGCGGGCGGATGCCGTCCAGGGCCTCGGGGTGGAGCCGGCCCAACAGCTGGAGCAGGGTGGCGGATTGGCTGACGAGGGTCATCGGGAACCCCTTCCGGGGTGACGGGGGTCGCTGCCGGTAGCCGATCGTATGCGGATCGTGTCGCCAGGAGGCCGCCGACACACCCTCAGTGCGCGGCGGCGAGCAGCTCCCGGGTGTAGTCGGTGTGCGGGGCGGCGAACAGCCGGTCGCGGTCGGCCGACTCGACCAGCCGGCCGCCGTGCATCACCGCGACGCGGTCGCAGAAGTGCCGCACCACGGCGAGGTCGTGCGAGACGAAGAGGAAGGCGACGCCCAGGCGTTCGCGCAGCTCCATCAGCAGGTTGAGCACCTGGGCGCGGACCGAGACGTCCAGCGCGGAGACCGGTTCGTCGGCGATGATCAGGCGCGGTTCGGGGGCGAGTGCCCGGGCGATGCCGATCCGCTGGCGCTGGCCGCCGGAGAACTCGTGCGGATAGCGGTCCAGGTGGCCGGCCGCCAGCCCGACCTGCTCCAGCAACTCGGCGGACCGCTCGCGCCGTTCGGCGGGGCCGAGGGCGGTGTGCAGGCGCAGCGGCGTGTCCAGGGTCTGGGCGACGGTGCGGCGCGGGTTGAGCGAGGCGTACGGATCCTGGAAGACCAGCTGGATCTCGCGGGCGAGCCGGCGGCGCAGCGCCCGGTCGGGCGCGGTGACGTCGATCCCGTCGTAGCGCACCCGGCCGGCGGTCACCGGCTGCAGGCCGGCCAGCACGCGTGAGGTGGTGGACTTTCCGGAGCCGGACTCGCCGACCAGCCCGAGCGTCTCACCGGGCGCGATCCGCAGGCTCACGCCCTCCACCGCGCGGACGGGTTCGCCGCGCCGGCCGGTGGGGCGCCGCCGCCCGGGGAAGTGCACGGCGAGCTCCTCGACCTCCACCAGCGGGCGGTCGGGGGCGGCGCCCGCCCGTGGCGCGAACGTGAAGGACGGCGACGGTTCGTCGACGGTGGCCAGCGGTGTGCCCGGCACGGTGTCCGCGGTCAGCGCCGCGCCCACCAGGGCCCGGGTGTAGGGCTGTCGCGGCGCCGCCAGCAGCTCGGCGGTCGGCGCGGACTCGACCTGCCGGCCGTCGCGCAGCACCAGTGTGCGGTCGGTCGTCCCGGCCACCACGCCGAGGTCGTGGCTGACCAGCAGCACCGCGGTGCCGTGCTCGCGCTGCAACTCGCCCAGCAGGTCGAGGACCTGCCGCTGGACGCGGGCGTCCAGCGCGGTGGTCGGCTCGTCGGCGATCAGCACGTCGGGGTCGTTCATCAGTGCCATGGCGATCATCACCCGCTGGCGCATGCCGCCCGAGAACCGGTGCGGGTGGTCGCCGGCCCGGGCGGCCGGGATGCCGACCCGGTCCAGCATGGCGACGGCCCGCCGCCGGGTCTCGGCACGCCCGGCGCCCGGGTGGTGCAGCCGGTACATCTCGGCCAGCTGCGCACCCACGCCGTGGAACGGACTGAGCGAGGTGAGCGCGTCCTGGAAGACCAGGGCGACCCGGCCGCCGCGCACCTCGCGCAGCACGGACTCACCGGCGCCGACCAGCTCCCGGCCGGCGAGCCGGATCGAGCCGGTGACGGTGGTGGTGCGCGGGTCGTGCAGGCCGAGCACGGCCAGGCCGGTCGCGGACTTGCCGGAGCCGGACTCGCCGACCAGGCCGAGGACTTCACCCCGGGCGAGGTCGAAGGAGAGGCCGCGGACGGCGTGCACGGGAGCGCCGCCGCGCGGGTCGGCGAAGGCGACGGAGAGGTCGCGGACGCTCAGCACCGCTTCGGTGGAGGGGGTCATCGGTACTCCAGAGGGGTCAGCTGAGACGGATGCGGGGATCGAGCCAGGCCACCGCGAGGTCGGCCAGGGCGACGAACAGCACCACGAAGCAGGCGGCGAGCAGGACGGCGCCGACCACGGCCGGCAGGTCCTGCCCGGAGACGGCCTCGGCGGCGAAGGTGCCCACGCCGTTCAGCCCGAACACCGTCTCGGTGATCACCGCGCCGCCGAGCAGCGCGCCGGCCTCCAGCCCGAGCAGCTGCACCAGCGGACCGGCGGCGCCGCGCGAGGTGTACTTGAGGTGGGTGCGCACCCGGCCGAGGCCCTTGCCGCGCGCGGTGCGGACGTACTCCTCGTTCATCGTCTCCAGCAGCTGGGAGCGCGAGAGCCGGGCGAAGACGGCCGAGTTGACGAAGCCGAGGACGAGCCAGGGCAGCAGCATGCCGCCCGCCCAGGCGGCCGGGTCCTCGGCCGGCGGGGTGTAGGAGGGCAGCGGCAGCAGGCCGGTCGAGTAGACCAGCGCCCACTGGGCGACGTACCCGAGGAAGTAGATCTGCACGCTGGCGCCGACCAGGGTGAAGCCGGAGAGCAGCCGGTCCGTCCTGGTCCCGTGGCGCAGGGCGGAGACGAAGCCGGTGCCGAGCCCGAACAGCACCAGGACGGCGAGCGCGCCGGCGGTGAGCGAGAAGGTCACCGGCAGGTGGTCGACCAGGGCCTCGGTGACGGGCTGGTGGAGCCGGTAGGAGTAACCGAGGCAGGGTGCGTCGCAGTGGATGACCGAGCCGTCGACGTCCGCGATGTCCCGTCCGGCCACGACTCCGGCGAGGTAGTCGGTGTACTGGGTGAGCAGCGGCTGGTCCAGGCCCATGCTCTGGCGGACGGCCGCGACCTGGCCGGAGTCGCAGCGCGGGCCGCAGGCCGCGCGGGCCGGGTCGGCGGGGGCGGCGTAGAAGAGGGCGAAGGCGGCGGCGGAGACCGCGACCAGGACGGCGAGGGCCTGGAGGGTCCGCCGCAGGGCGAAGGAGAGCATGGCCGGTCCGGGGTCGAGGGGGGACGGGGTCGAGGGGGGACGGGGTCGAGGGGCACGGCGGGGGCGGTCTGGGCCGGGCGGCCCGGCCCGTGGCACGGGCCGGGCCCCCGGGACGGCCCCGGGGCCGGGCGGGTCAGGACTTGAGGTAGAGCCAGGCCAGCCCGACCGAGCCGTAGATCGGGTGGACGAACGCCCCGCCGACGTTGCTGCCGCGCAGCTGGTTCACGGCCGGGTAGGCGAAGGGCAGCACCGGTACGTCCTTCATCACCGTCTGCTCCAGCGCGTACAGCTCCTTGGCCTTGGCGCGCGGCTCGCCGATCTGGTTGATCCGGTCGATCTCCCTGTCCACCTCGGCGTTGCGGTAGCGGGCGGAGTTGAGGTCGCCGTTGGCCCGGCCGTCGAAGGAGAACGGGACCAGCGTGGAGGGGGTCGGCCAGTCGACCGAGCTGGTCTCCTCGAACAGGTCGTACGGGGAGTCGGCGCGGTGCGCCTCGTCCAGCAGCGCCTTGGGGTCGACCGGCTTCGGCACGATGGTGATGCCGGCCTTGGCGAAGCCCTCCACCAGCACCTGGGCGACCCGCTGCCCGTTCGGCGTGGAGGCGTAGGCGTAGGTCAGCGCGGCCGGCGGCTGCTTGGCCCGGGCGAGCGCCTGCTTGGCGGCCTCCGGGTCGCCCTCCGGCTTGGCCGGGTACAGGTCGTACTTCTGCCAGTCGACCAGGGCGGGGGAGCTGAGCGTGGTGGCCAGCTCGCCGACCCGGGAGCCGCCCTGGACCTGGCGCGCCTGCTGGCGCGGGTAGGCCAGGTGCAGGGCCTTGCGGACCTCGACGTCCGGCACCCGCTCGTTGTTGATCACGAGCTGGGTGACGAAGGCGCCCTGGCGGCCGGAGACCACCAGCTCCTTGGCCTTCGGGTCGGTGTCCACGTTCTGGTAGAGCTCGGGGGAGAGCTGGGTCGCCACCGTGGTGGCGTCGGCGCCGCCGTCCCGGCCGGAGAGGATCTCCTGGTTGATGTTGAGCGCCTCCTTGCCGAAGGTGAAGACGAACCTCTCCGGGTACTGCGAGCGGATCGGGTCGGTCTCCGCCTTCCAGTGCGGATTGCGCTCCAGCACCAGCCGGGTGTTCTGGACGTGCTCGGCGATCCGGTACGGGCCGCTGGCGAACGGCAGCCGGTCGTAGTCCGTGCCGGTGTCCTTGTCCCTGCGCACCGGCGAGGAGGAGGACTGCGCGGCCATGTACGGCACGTCGGCCTGCGGCTGCGGGAAGTGCAGGACGAGGGTGCGGTCGTCCGGGGTCTCGATCGCGGCGAGGTCGCCGTCCTGCGGGCCGGCGTACTTCTTGCGCGCGTCGTCGTAGCTGGCCTCGCCGGTGAGCCACTGCGGCCAGTACGGCGGGCCGACCTCGTAGCCCTTGCCGAAGGAGCGCTCGATGCCGTACTTGACCTGCTGGGAGGTGATCGGCTGCCCGTCCTCCCAGGCCACGCCCTCCTTCAGCCGGTACGTCCAGGTGCGGCCGCCGTCGGCCGGGGTCCCGGTGTCGGTGGCGAGGTCGCCGACCAGCCTGGCCTTGCCGTCCACCACCTGGTACTGGGTCAGCTGGCGGCCCCAGAGCAGCGAGGTGTTGTACGCGGCGCCGGCGTAGACCTTCTGCGGGTCGAGGTGGCGGAAGTCGGTGGTGTTGTAGACGTTCACGGTGCCGCCAGGGCGGGCGCCGGGGACGGCGGGGGCCGGGCCGGCGCTCTCCTTCTCGGTGCCGAGCGCGGCGGTCAGCGGTGAGGACTCCCGGGCGGTGGCCCCGGCGCCGGTACCCGGGGTGGAGCCCGCGCCGGCCGAGCAGGAGGTCGCCAGCACCGCGGTGGCGACGACGGCGAGGGACGGTTTGATCCAGCGCATGGCGGAACTCTCCTTGCCCCGGAGACGGGGCGGTCGGGTGAAATGGGAGGGAGGGAGGAGGGAGGGAGGAGGGGAACGCGGCGCTCAGCGCGCGGCGCGCGGGTCGAGCGCGTCCCGGACGGCGTCGCCGAGCAGGTTGAAGGCGAGCACGAAGAGCAGCAGTGCCACGCCGGGGAAGAACATGTAGGTGGGGTCGGCCTGGAAGACCTCGGAGCCCCGCGCGATCATCCGGCCCCAGTCCGGGACGGGCTCGTTGATGCCCACGCCGAGGAAGGACAGCACCGCCTCGGAGGCGACGAACGTCGGCACCGCCATCGTGGCGTGCACCAGGAGCTGCGCCCGGACATTCGGCAGGAGTTCGCGGAACACGATATGGAATCCGCTCGCCCCGAGCGCCCGGGCGGACTGCACGAAATCCCTTTCCCGAAGTGACCGGACGGCGGCCCGGAGGGAAAGCGCGAGCGGAATCCAGCCGAACGCGGAGAAGACCAGGATCAGCACCAGGAACTGCATCCACTCGGGTTCGGCGGTGTCCGGGTCGACCAGCCGGGACTGGATGACGGGGCTGAGCGCGAGCAGCAGGAGCAGGGTCGGAAAGGCCAGCAGCACGTTGGAGAGGAAACCGAAGAGCCGGTCCGTGATCCCGCCGAGGTAGCCCACCGCGACGCCGGCCAGCACCCCGAGCGTGGTGGTGACGGCGGCCGAGGCGAAGGCGATCAGCAGCGAGGTGCGGATGCCGTAGAGCAGCTGGGTGAGGACGTCGCGGCCGAGCCCGGGCTCCAGGCCGAACCAGAAGTCGGCCGAGATGCCGCCGTTCGGCGCCATCGGCAGTCCGCCGTCGCTGAGCAGGCCGGGAGTGTTCTGGCCGTAGTGCTCGACCGGGTTCCTGCCGTAGAGGGCGGCGATCAGCGGGGCGGCGAGCGCGAGCAGCAGGAAGACCACGACGACCGCGAGCGCGGTGGCCGCGACCCGGTCGCGGCGGATCCGGCGCAGCAGGCCCTGCGGGGCCCGCGCGGCGGCGGGCGCCGTCCCGGCGGACGGCTCTGCGACTGTCTCGACCACTGCCATGAGAGGCGTACTCCCCGAATTCTCCGCCGCCCCGTGGGTGAGGGTGCGCTGGTGTGCATGTGACGGCCGGCCTGCGGGGGTTTCCCGGCGGCCTGCCGAACGCCATCAGATCGGACGCCGCCGGATTTCCGCAAATCATTCCCGGCGGAGTTCGGGTGCAATGTTTCGGGAATTGTGACGGCTTCATTCCGCCGCAATACTGCCGTTGCAGAAGAACGGTCATACCGGGGCAAAGGAGGCGGCCCGTCCCGCATTCTGAGATCTCCGCCACAGCGGCCGGGGCATTGGTACGATCCCGGTGAGCCGCGACTGGCGCGCACGGATGGAACCGACCATCGGGAAGCGGCTCCGTGCACCCGCACGCCAAGTTGCCGAGCGCCTGGGCCGTCCGTACTCGTCCACCCGTCACGAGGAGACCGCCTTGGCCACCCCCGTCAGCCCTGCCGCGCCCGACGCCGCCGCACCGCACACCGCCGCACCGCACACCGCCGCGAGTGCCACCGCCAACACCGCCTTCCGCAGTGCCCTCGACGTCGTCCGCGAGGTGGAGCCGACGATCGTCGCCGCCATCGGCCGGGAGATCGACGACCAGCGCGCCTCGCTCAAGCTGATCGCCAGCGAGAACTACGCCTCCCCGGCCGTCCTGCTCGCCATGGGCAACTGGCTCAGCGACAAGTACGCCGAGGGCACCGCCGGCCGCCGCTTCTACGCCGGCTGCCGCAACGTCGACACGGTCGAGACGATCGCCGCCGAGCACGCCCGCGCGCTCTTCGGCGCGGACCACGCCTACGTCCAGCCGCACTCCGGCATCGACGCCAACCTGACCGCCTTCTGGGCCGTCCTATCCCAGCGCGTCGAGAGCCCCGCCCTGGAGCGCGCCGAGGTCCGCAACGTCAACGACCTCACCGAGCAGGACTGGGCCGAGCTGCGCCACGAGCTGGGCAACCAGCGGATGCTCGGCATGTCCCTGGACACCGGCGGCCACCTCACGCACGGCTTCCGGCCGAACATCTCCGGCAAGATGTTCGAGCAGCGCAGCTACGGCACCGACCCGGTCACCGGCCTGATCGACTACGACGCGCTGCGGGCCACCGCCCGCGAGTTCCGCCCGCTGATCCTGGTGGCCGGCTACTCCGCCTACCCGCGACTGGTGAACTTCCGCGTCATGCGCGAGATCGCCGACGAGGTCGGCGCGACCCTGATGGTCGACATGGCGCACTTCGCCGGCCTGGTCGCGGGCAAGGTGCTCACCGGCGACCACGATCCCGTCCCGCACGCCCACATCGTCACCACCACCACCCACAAGTCGCTGCGCGGTCCGCGCGGCGGCATGGTGCTCTGCACCGCCGAGCTGGCCGAGCACGTCGACCGCGGCTGCCCGCTGGTCCTCGGCGGCCCGCTCTCGCACGTGATGGCCGCCAAGGCGGTCGCCTTCGCCGAGGCCCTCCGCCCCGAGTTCCGCACGTACGCCCGCGGCGTCGTCGACAACGCGCGGGCCCTCGCCGAGGGCCTGCTGCGCCGGGGCGGCACGCTGGTCACCGGCGGCACGGACAACCACCTGGTGCTCGCCGACGTCTCCGGCTACGGCCTGACCGGCCGGCAGGCCGAGGCGGCGCTGCTGGACTCCGGCATCGTCACCAACCGCAACTCCGTCCCGCAGGACCGCAACGGCGCCTGGTACACCTCCGGCGTCCGGCTCGGCACCCCCGCGCTGACCACCCGGGGCCTGGGCACCGCCGAGATGGACGAGATCGCCGCCCTGATCGACACCGTCCTGCGCGCCACCACTCCCGTCGCGACCTCCGCCGGCGCGCCGTCCAAGGCCCAGTACACCCTGGACGACGCGGTCCGCGAGGGCGTCGCCAAGCGCGCCGCCGACCTGCTGGCGGGCTTCCCCCTCTACCCGGGCGTCGACCTGGTCTGAGGCCCGCGCGGCCCGGCCCCCGCGGGGACCGGGCCGTGTGCCGGCGTGCTCAGTACTGCAGCGACTTGAGCTGCAGGAACTCCTCCAGGCCGGGGCGGCCCAGCTCGCGGCCGAGGCCCGAGTTCTTGTAGCCGCCGAACGGGGCGAGCGGGTTGAAGCGGCCGCCGTTGAGGTCGACCTGGCCGGTGTCGAGGCGGCGGGCGAAGGCGGCGGCGGTGTCGGTGTCCGCCGCCCAGACGCCGCCGGCCAGGCCGTACTGGGTGCCGTTGGCGAGTTCGGCGGCGTGGTCCTCGTCGCGGTAGGCGAGGACGGCCAGCACCGGGCCGAAGACCTCCTCCTGGGCGACCGTCATGTCATTGGTGACGTCGGCGAGGACGGTCGGCCGGACGTAGAAGCCGGTGTCCAGACCGGCCGGGGCGTCCGCCCCGCCGACGACCAGCCGGGCGCCCTCGGCGAGCGCGCCGGTGATGTAGCCGCGCACCCGCTCCCGCTGCCGGGCGCTGACCACCGGGCCGATCCGGGTCCGCGGATCGGCCGGATCGCCCGGGAGGTACTTGGCGGCGGCCTTCGCGGCGAGTCCGACCGCCTCCTCGTACTGGTCCTGGTGCACCAGCAGCCTGGTCCAGGCGCTGCACGTCTGACCGGAGTTGGCGAACACGTTGGCGACGTTGACGTTGACCGCCCGGGCCAGGTCGGCGCCGGGCAGCACCACGTTGGCCGACTTCCCGCCCAGCTCCAGCGCGACCCGCTTGATGCCCCGACCGGCGGTCTCGGCGACGGTCCGGCCCACGGCGGTGGAGCCGGTGAACGAGACCACGTCCACCTCCGGGTGCCCGACCAGGGCCGCGCCCGCCACCGCGCCGGTGCCGGTGACCAGGTTGAACACCCCGGCGGGGAACCCCGCTTCGTGGACCAGCCGCGCGAACAGCCGGGCGACCAGCGGGGCGTCCTCGGCGGGCTTGAGCACCACCGGGCAGCCGGCCGCCAGGGCCGGTACGACCTTGGCCACGATCTGGTGCAGCGGGTAGTTCCACGGCGTGATCGCCGCGACCACCCCGGCCGGCTCGGCGAGCACCACCGAGTTCCCGATCCGCTCCTCGAAGGGGTACTCGGCGAGCAGCGCGAGGTAGGAACCGGCCACGGCCAGCGGCAGGCCGGCGTGCACGGCGGTCGCGAAGCCGACCGGCGCGCCCAGCTCGGCGACCACCGTGTCGGCTATCTCCTCCTGGCACCCGGCCAGGCCGTCCCGCAGCCGGGTGAGCAGCGCCAGCCGCTCCTCGCGGGAGGTGGCGGCCCAACTCCGGGCCGCCCGGCGGGCGGCGGCCACGGCAGCGGCGACGTCGGCCGTGCCGCCGGCGGGGACGGTGGCGAGCACCTGTTCGGTCGCCGGGTTCAGTACCGTGATCGACCCGGCGTCCAGCGAGGGCCGCCATTCGCCGTCGATGTACTGGTCGCCGTACTGGGTGCCCTGCTCCGCGTCCTGCTGCACCGGGTGGTCCTCTCATCGGATCGTCCGCCCGAGGAGCCGCGCGGGGCCGCCGCTGGGGGCCGCCGGAGGTCGCTCGGGGGTCGCTGGGGGTCGCTGGCCAAAGGGCCAGTCAAGGCCGCCCGGGCAGCCCGGCGCAAGAGCCGGCCCCCTGTGCTGCCCGGCCTCCTAGCCCTCCGGCCCCTACCGCCCCGGGGATGGTGACAAAACGGGCACGCGAGCGGCAGTATGGACGAACCGGTCCTCCCGGGCCGCCGTCCCGCCGAGTGCTCACAAACGCGCACCGGACGAAAACGTCCGTGCGACATCTCCTCAACTCCGGACAGCGGACGGTAGATTGCGGCGCACTCCGGTGTGCGTCACTACCGTGGGCAGCGGGTTCGAACGGCGTCCGCCCACGCCGGTCCGCAGGCTGCTCCGGAAGGCCGGGCGGTGACGTCCGTCACCGGCCCGCGCACCCGTGCGGCGGGCGGGTCCGCGCCGGAGGTCGTTCCCAGTGGTCGTCCGCACCGTGTGAGGAGCAACTTCGTGACCGACGCCGCGCTGAGCGCCGAGCAGTACCGGCCCACCGAGCCGGGCCGGCTCGACGACGTCCCCGGCTGGTTCTGGGACCACGACCGCCACCTCTTCGAGTGGTTCCTCGACCGCCAGGAGAAGGCGGGCGTCACCGGGGACCTGCTGGAGATGGGCGCCTACCTGGGGCGCAGCGCGATCGTGATCGGCGACCACCGGCAGCCCACCGAGACCTTCACGGTCTGCGACCTCTTCGACTCGGACGCCCCGGACGACGAGAACGCCGCCGAGATGTCCATGTCCTACCGGAAGTCGCTCACCCGGAAGGCGTTCGAGTCCAACTACCTGTCCTTCCACGACGCACTGCCCGAGATCATCCAGGCGCCCACCTCGGCACTGGCCGACGGCCGCCTCCCGGCCGGCGCGTTCCGCTTCGTCCACATCGACGCCTCGCACCTCTACGAGCACGTGGTGGACGACCTCCGGGTGGCCCGGGCAGCGCTCCAGCCGGAGGGCGTGGTGGTCCTGGACGACTACCGCTCCGCGCACACCCCGGGCGTCGCCGCCGCCACCTGGGAGGCGGTGTTCAACGGGGGCCTCACCCCGATCGTGCTGAGCGAGAGCAAGTTCTACGGCACCTGGGGCGATCCGGAGCCCGCCCGGCGCGCCCTGCTGGACCGGACCGGGCTGGCCGAGGGCGTCCAGCTCGCCGTCGAGCACCTGAACGGCCAGCGGGTGGTCCGGGTCGGCGGCAGCTCCCACGGCATCGCCCCGTTCCGCCCCTCGCGCCACCACGACCGGCTGGCCGCCGAGGCCGCCCGCCGGGAGGCGGAACGGGCGGAGGCGGAGGCCCTGCGCGCCCAGCAGGAGGCCGACGTCGACCTCGCCGTCCGCCGCGCCCGCGCCGCCGAACGCCGCCGCCCCGCCAACGTCGCCAAACGCGTCGCGGGCGACCTCCTCCCCCCGGTCCTCACCGCCGCCATCCGCCGCGCCCGCCGCGGCTGACCACCCCGGCGCACGCGTCCGCACCACGCCGAAGGGGCGTGCCGGCGGGTCGGCACGCCCCTTCGGCGTGGTGCGGCGGGTCGGTCAGACCCGGGAGGCCTCGCCGGTCTGGCGGGGCAGGGTGGCCTCGGGGCCGGCGGCATCGGCGGCGGCCGTCTCGGCCAGTTCCCGCTTGACGGCGGCCAGCGAGGGGTTGGCCCAGGCGCTGGCCACCCCCCAGCGGTAGAAGGCGAGACCGATCAGGGCGACGATCAGCAGGTCCCAGCCCTCGGGGAGGTAGCCCCGGCCGCCGAAGTCGGCGCTGCCGGCCCAGGAGACGGCGGCCATCACGAACAGGTAGGCGATCATCCAGGCGCCGGCCTTGAGGTGCGGCTTGAGCTCGGCCCACGGCTTGCGCAGCTCGTACCAGGCCCAGATCGGCAGGCCGGCGGCCATCAGCAGGATGACCTTGCCGGTCAGCGGCCAGCGGGCCCAGTAGAGCACCAGCGAGCCGAAGACCATCGCCACCGGGGCGATCACCGGCATCGCGCGCAGCCGGACCGGTCGCGGCAGCTCGGGGGCGAGGCGGCGCAGCGCCATCACCGCGACCGGGCCGGTGACGTACGAGATCACGGTGGCGACCGAGACGATCTCGGCGAGCGAGCCCCAGCCGCGGAAGACCGCCAGAAAGAGGAAGGCGATCAGCAGGTTGAGCAGCAGGGCCGGGCGCGGGATGCCGGTCCTGGGGTCGACCCGGCCGAAGATCCTGGGCAGGTGGCCGTTCTCCTGCACGCCGTGGATCATGCGCGAGGTGGTGGCGGCGTAGATCATGCCGGTGCCGCTGGGGGAGACGAAGGCGTCCGCGTACAGCAGCAGCGCGAGCCAGTTGAGGCCCCAGGCGATCGACAGGTCGGCCAGCGGCGAGGTGTAGCCGAGCCCGCTCCAGCCGTTGCTGAGGTCCGCCGTCGGGACGGCGCCGAGGAAGGCCACCTGCAGCGCGACGTAGATCACCAGGGCGATCAGGATCGAGCCGATCACGGCCTTGGGCAGCGACTTACCGGGGTCGCGGGCCTCGCCGGCCAGGTTCAGCGGGGACTGGAACCCGTTGAAGGCCCAGACGATGCCGGAGACGGCGACCGCCGTGAACACCGCGCTCCAGCCGTTCGGCGCGAAGCCGCCGTGGTCCGTGAAGTGGGCGGTGTCGAAGTGCGCCAGCAGCAGGGCGCCCGCGGTCAGCGTCGGCACGACCACCTTGAACACGGTGATCGCGGTGTTGGTCTTGGCGAACAGCGTGATCGCGAACCAGTTCAGCGCGAAGTAGCCGACCAGCAGCACGCTCGCCACGGCGACCCCGCTGACCGAGAGCTCCTCGCCGTCGAACAGGCCCTTCGCCCACCCGAAGTGCCAGGAGCTCATGTACTGCACCGAGGCGGTGGCCTCGCCGGGGATCACCGAGACGATGGCGATCCAGTTGGCCCAGGCCGCCAGGTACCCGGCGAGCGAGCCGTGCGAGTACTGCCCGTACCGCACCATCCCGCCGGCCTTGGGGAACATCGACCCGAGCTCGCTGTAGGTCAGCGCGATGGTGAGCGCGACCGCGGCGCCGATCACCCAGGCGACGATCGAGGCCGGTCCGGCGAGCCGGGCGGCCCGCTCGGCACCGAAGAGCCAGCCGGAGCCGATGATCGAGCCGAGGCCCACGGCGGTGAGGCTGATGGTGCCGAGCGAACGGCGGTAGTGCTGATGGGAAGCCGTCGTCGACTCAGGCGCGCTCAACGTATCGGTCCTCTGTCTCCTGGGGTTCCGGACAAACGCACAGCAGACTATGGTGCGAAATAGGACGAAAACCTCAGATGAAGCTCAGATCATCCGATTGTTGCCATCTCGTGTCCGAAGATCGGACACGTACGGACCCCGGGCAGCCTTGATCCGCAGTGCCCCCTGTGTCCCTGTGCACCCGCCCGTGCCGCCCCATTCCCGCAGAGCCGCCGGCGCAGGCTCCCGCCGACCCGTCCGGGCAAAAAGAAATTCCCCGCAGGAACTCTTTCGAGTTCCTGCGGGGAATTGTTCTGGTGTCCGAGGGGGGACTTGAACCCCCACGCCCGATAAAGGGCACTAGCACCTCAAGCTAGCGCGTCTGCCATTCCGCCACCCGGACAGGGTGTGTGCTTCGGGGACTTTCTGCTCGCCCCCTCGGCGACAGAGAGAACATTACCAGGGTTCTGGAGTGCTTCTCACCTGCGTTTCCCCGGGTGGGGACCACCGGGGTGGCGGGGATGGGTCGCAGGACTGAGCGAAGCGGTGGTTCAGGGGCGGGAAGCGGTCGGACTGTGACCGGCGGGCGGTCGGGAACGGGCGGGAGTGGTCCGACACGGGCAAGTTGTCGACGGTGCGGCCGTGCCGGGGCCGGCTCTCCTAGCCTCTGTGGACCGAGGGCGCCATGAGCGGAACGCCTGATTCCCGGGGTCGCGGACGAAGGGCGGCTGGACGTGGAGCAGATCAGCGGGGCGGCGGAGGCCGAGCCCAGACGTGTGGCGTCCGGATGCCCGGCATCCGGACGCGCCGGGAGCGGGCCGGCGGAAGGGGTGTGGCGGTTCCCGGTGCCGGCGGTGGAGGCCTCGGTGCCGCGGACCAGGCACGCGGTGCGGGACCGGCTGCTGGCCCAGGGGATGGCGGGGGTGCGCTACCAGGAGCTGGTGGACGACCTGCTGCTGATCGTCTCGGAGCTGGTGGGCAACGCCGTGACGCACGCCGCCGAGCTGTCGCCGGAGGTGACCACCGAACTCGTGGTCGGAGCGGGCTGGGTCCGGGTGTCGGTCGAGGACGGCGACCCGTACCGGCCGAAGGCCCTGGAGAGCGACGCCGGGCGGACCGGCGGGCGGGGGCTGCTGCTGGTGAAGAGCGTCACCCTGCAGGCGGGCGGGGTCTGCGACGTGGAGCGGACGGGGGAGGGCGGCAAAGTGGTCTGGGCCTCGCTGCCCATCCCCCGGGAGGACGCGCGGTAGCGGGTGGTCCTACCAGTCCCGGCCGGCGATCTCGCGGATGCCGGGCAGCGCGGCCTCGAAGACGGTCCGGAACCACACCGAGAACGGCCGCTCCTCCTGGAGCTCGCGCAGCTCCTGCGCGGACACGAAGGCGAAGTCGTCCACCTCGTCCGGGTCGGGCACGACGTCGGCGGTGACCAGGCCGACGAACAGGTGGTTCCACTCCCGCTCGATCAGGCCGGAGGCCTCGTCCGGCAGGTCGTACCGGACGGTGCCGGCCTCGCAGAGGAGCGCGGGGGCGACGCCCAGCTCCTCGGCGGTGCGCCGGGCCGCGGCGACGAACGGCGGCTCGTCGGGGTACGGGTGGCCGCAGCAGGTGTTCGACCAGACGCCGGGGGAGTGGTACTTGCCGAGGGCCCGGCGCTGGAGCAGGAGCCGTCCCTGGCGGTCGAAGAGGAACACCGAGAACGCCCGGTGCAGTCGGCCCGGCTGCTGGTGGGCCCAGTGCTTCTCGGCGGTGCCGATCGTGACGCCCTCGTCGTCGACGAGCTCCAGCAGGATCTCGGTGCCGGCGGGCGCTCCGGCCGCGGCTCGGGGGTCGGCCGTCACGTCGGTCTCCACGTCGAGACCGGTGTCGATCTCCGAGGTGAAGTGCGTCGGGCTGGTCGGCGGACTCTGGGGCATGAGGCCTCTTTCGGGGGCAATGGGAGCACCGGTGGCGTCGTGCCCCAGTCTGCCGTACGGGTGGCGGTCCGCAGGCGTCCCACACACAACAGGGCGGATCATGACCGTTCCCGCACCATTCCCGGTATCGGAATGGGCGACGGATTAGCAGAGGCGTTCGGAACGCGTTCGGCGCCCGTTCGATTCCGACGGCGTGCGGACGGTGAACGGACACCTCGACGGCACCCCTCCTTCACCGCCGCCGGACCCGGCGTCCGCCCGGGCCACCGGCCGCGTTCGGGCTGGTCGCCACGGTCGCCTACCATCACTGATGACACGGTGCCCGCATCCTCGCCGGCATCGGCGCGCCACCCCGACGGCCTGCGGCGGCGCACGGTCCGGCGGCTTGCGGCAGCGCACAGCCCGCCGGGCGGCTGCGGCGTTCGGCCCGACGGATCAGCACAGCACGACGGATCAGGAGACCCCGCATGATCGGCCTCGTTCTGGCAGCCGGCGCCGGCCGCCGGCTGCGCCCGTACACCGACACCCTGCCGAAGGCGCTGGTGCCGGTCGACGGGGAGCGGACCGTCCTGGACCTCACCCTCGGCAACTTCGCCGAGGTCGGCCTGCGCGAGGCGGCGATCGTCGTCGGCTACCGCAAGGAGGCGGTCCAGGACCGCAAGGCGGCCCTGGAGCAGAAGTACGGCGTGAAGCTCACCCTGGTCGAGAACGACAAGGCCGAGGAGTGGAACAACGCCTACTCCCTCTGGTGCGCGCGCGAGCTCTTCGGCGAGGGCCTGCTGCTGGCCAACGGGGACACCGTGCACCCGGCCTCCGTCCAGCGGACCATGCTGGAGGGCAACCGGCGCCTCACCGAGGAGGGCCGCGCCCCCGGCATCCTGCTCGCCCTCGACACGGTGAAGAAGCTCGCCGACGAGGAGATGAAGGTCGTCGTCGACCCGGCCACCGGCATGCGGCGCATCACCAAGCTGATGGAGCCGGCCGAGGCGACCGGCGAGTACATCGGCCTCACCGTGATCAACCCGTCGGCCGCCGCCGACCTCACCGACGCGCTGCGCGCCACCTACGAGCGCGACCCGCAGCTGTACTACGAGGACGGCTACCAGGAGATGGTCGACCGCGGTCTGCGGATCGACGTGCAGCCGATCGGCGAGGTCTCCTGGGTCGAGGTCGACAACCACGACGACCTGGCCAAGGCGCGGGAGATCGCGTGCCAGTACTGACGCGGCTGGTGCCGTCGCCGGTCTTCGTGGAGATCCGCTCGGGGGCGCTCGACGCCCTCGGGGGGATCCTCGCCGACCAGCGGCTCTCCACCTCGGGCCGGATCGCGGTGGCGATCAGCAACGGCTCCGGGGCGGTGCTGCGCGAGCGGCTGGAGCCGGCCCTGCCGGGCGCCGACTGGTACAACGTCGACGACGGCAGCCTCGACAGCGCGGTGCGCCTGGCGGACGCGATGCGCGGCGGCCACTACGACGCGATCGTCGGCCTCGGCGGCGGCAAGATCATCGATGCCGCCAAGTACGCCGCCGCGCGGGTCGGCCTGCCGGTGGTCGCGGTGGCCACCAACCTCGCGCACGACGGCATCTGCTCTCCCGTCTCCACCCTCGACAACGACGCCGGCCGGGGGTCCTACGGCGTGCCCGGCCCGATCGGCATCGTGGTCGACCTCGACGTGATCCGGCAGGCTCCGCCGCGCTTCGTGGCGGCCGGCATCGGCGACGTCGTCTCCAACATCTCCGCCTGCGCGGACTGGGAGCTGTCCCAGGCCGAGACCGGCGAGCCGGTGGACGGACTGGCCGTGGCGATGGCCCGTTCGGCGGGCGAGAACCTGCTGCGGCACCCAGGAAACCTTCAGGATCAGGACCTCCTGACAGCGCTCGCGGAAGCCCTGGTACTGTCCGGCATCGCGATGAACATCGCCGGCAGCACCCGGCCCTCGTCGGGGGCCTGCCACGAGATCTCGCATGCCCTGGACGTGCTGTATCCCAAGCGATCCGCCCAGCACGGCGAACAGGTCGGCCTCGGGGCCGCCTTCGCCAGCTTCCTGCGGGGCGAGCGCGAGCTGACCGGTCTGATCGTGGAGCGCCTGTCGCGCCACGGCCTGCCGGTGACCGCAGCTCAGATCGGCTTCACCGAGGCGGAGTTCACCGAGGCGGTGCACTACGCTCCGAACACCCGCCCGGGCCGCTTCACCATTCTTGAGCACCTCGACCTCTCCCCCTCAGCGATCAGGGACGCGTACGCCGACTATGTCCAAGCCGTCAACAGCTGACCCCGCCACGAAGGGCTCGCCCCCGGCCCCGGTGGATCTGACCCGCCGCCCCTCCGTCGAGGAGCTGCGCGCGGTGATCCACCCGGAGGGCATGCTCCAGCGCCGCAGCGCGGAGCACTGGGCGGGCCGCCTCTACATGCGGCGGATCTCGCTGCGGATCACCCGCGTGCTCTCCACCGTGACGGCGATCACGCCCAACGGTCTGACCTACCTGATGATGCTCACCGGCATCCTGGCCGGTGCCGCGCTGATCGTCCCGGGCCTCACCGGCGCGGTCCTCGGCGCCCTGCTCATCCAGGTCTACCTGCTGCTGGACTGCGTGGACGGCGAGGTCGCCCGCTGGCGCCGGCAGACCTCGCTCACCGGCGTCTACCTGGACCGGGTCGGCCACTACATGTCCGAGGCGGCCCTCCTGACCGGTCTCGGCCTGCGCGGCTGCGACCTCTTCCACCGGAGCGGCACCGCCTCGCACTGGGAATGGGCCTTCCTCGGCACGCTCGCCGCGCTCGGCGCCATCCTGATCAAGTCCGAGACGGACCTGGTGGACGTGGCCCGGGCCCGCAGCGGCCTCACGGCGGTCGAGGACAGCGCCTCGGTGCCGCGTTCCTCCGGCGTGGCCAGGGCCCGCCGGGCGGCCTCCTTCCTCAAGTTCCACCGGCTGGTGGGCGCGGTCGAGGCCTCGCTGCTCATCCTCGCCGCGGGCGTCGCGGACGCCGTGCACGGCGGGCTGCTCTTCACCCGGCTCGCGGTGGTCGTGCTGGCCGCGATCGCGATGCTGCAGACCGTGCTGCACCTGCTGAGCATCGTCCTCTCCAGCAGGCTCCGGTGAGCGCCGTGACGGAGCACCTCCCGGCCGCCGCCGACACCTTCCGGCTCGGCGCGGTCATCATCACCATGGGCAACCGCCCGGCCGAGCTGAACGCGCTGATCGAGTCGGTCCGCGCCCAGGAGGGCCCGACCGTCGAGCTGGCCGTGGTCGCCAACGGCGCCCCGCTGCCGCCGCTGCCGCCGGGCGTGCGCAGCGTGGAGCTGCCGGAGAACCTCGGCATCCCGGGCGGCCGCAACGTCGGCATCGAGCTGTTCGGCAAGGACGGCCGGGAGGTCGACGCCGTCCTCTTCCTGGACGACGACGGCCGGCTCCCGGGCACCGACTCGGCCCGGCTGCTGCGCGAGGCCTTCAGCGCCGACCCGGAGCTGGGGATCGTCAGCTTCCGGATCGCCGACCCCGACACCGGCGTCACCCAGCGCCGGCACGTCCCCCGGCTGCGCGCCAGCGACCCGCTGCGCTCCTCCCGGGTGACCACCTTCCTGGGCGGCGCGAGCGCCGTGCGCTGCACGGTGTTCGAACAGGCCGGCCAGCTGCCCGCCGAGTTCTTCTACGCGCACGAGGAGACCGACCTCGCCTGGCGCGCGCTGGACGCCGGCTGGGCCATCGACTACCGGGCGGACGTGGTGCTCCACCACCCGACCACCTCGCCCGCCCGGCACGCCACGTACTTCCACAACGTGGCCCGCAACAGGGTGTGGCTCGCGAGACGGAACCTTCCGGCCCTGTTCGTGCCTCTCTATCTGGGAACCTGGTTCCTGCTGACCCTGGCCCGCCGCCCCTCCCCGGAGGCGCTGAAGGCCTGGTGGGGCGGGTTCCGGGCGGGCTGGCGCGAACCCTGCGGTACGCGGCGGCCCATGCGATGGCGTACCGTTTGGCGACTGACCAGGCTGGGCCGACCGCCGGTCATCTGATCGTACGGTCGGGCGGCCCCGCGATGATTTGAACCGTACGGTTCAGTCGTCGTACGGTCGTCCGATCGCAGCGGCCGGTGACCACGCACCGGCCGGACTCCCCCGTGATCCGAGTGGATCCCCCTCGGCGAAAGGCCGGCGGACCCCCGTCGACCGGCCTCCCCGACGATCCCGCGCGAAGGACGAATGTGTCGACAGTGAGTGAACCCGTCAGCCTCTCAGCCCCGAGGGGGGCGGACGCGGGCCTGACCCCCAAGCAGCTTGCGGACAAGTACGGTCTCGCGGTCAGCGGCAGACGACCCGGCCTCGTCGCCTACACCAAGCAGCTGTGGGCCCGCCGGCACTTCATCTGGGCCTTCGCCACCGCCCGCCTGGTGGCCCAGTACACCGACGCCAAGCTCGGCCAGCTCTGGCAGGTCGTGACTCCGCTGCTGAACTGCGCGGTGTTCTACCTGGTCTTCGGTGTGATCCTGCGCAGCAAGGACGGGTTCCCGGACGGCACGTACACCGCGTGGCTCTGCATCGGTGTCTTCGTCTTCCAGTTCACGCAGAACGCGGTGCAGTCCGGCACCCGGGCCATCTCCGACAACCTCGGCCTGATCCGGGCCCTGCACTTCCCGCGTGCCTCGCTGCCGATCGCCTTCACGGTGATCCAGCTCCAGCAGCTGATGATCTCGATGGTGGTGCTGGTCGGCGTGGTGCTGGCCAGCGGCATCGAGCCCGGCCGGACCTGGCTCGCGGTGGCCCCGGCGCTCGTCCTGCAGTCGATGTTCAACACCGGGGTGGCCCTGGTGATGGCGCGGATCGGTTCCAAGACCAGTGACATCTCCCAGCTGATCCCGTTCGCGATGCGCGCCTGGATGTTCCTCTCCGGCGTGATGTTCAGCATCCAGGACAAGATCAACGGCTGGCCGGAGTTCTGGCAGAAGGTGATGCAGCTCAACCCGGCCTCGGTCTACATGGACCTGGTCCGGCACGCCTTCGCGCCGGTCATCTACAACAAGCACGTCCCCCAGCACCAGGTGCTCCCGCCGCACCAGTGGGCGTACGGCATCGCCTGGGCGGTCGGGATGTTCGTGATCGGATACGTCTTCTTCTGGAAGGCCGAGGAGGAGTACGGCCGTGGCTGACACCGACCTGCGAAAGGGCCTGACCGTGCAGGACAGCGACGTCGCGCGCGAGCCCACCGTCGTCGTCGACGACGTGCACATCGTCTACCGGGTGCACGGCGCCGGCTCCGGCAAGGGCAGCGCCACCTCCGCGATCAGCCGGATCATCAGCCGCAAGCGCTCCGCGGGCGTGCGCGAGGTGCACGCGGTGCGCGGGATCAGCTTCACCGCGTACAAGGGCGAGGCGATCGGCCTGATCGGTTCCAACGGCTCCGGCAAGTCGACCATGCTGGCCGCCATCGCGGGCCTGCTGCCGACCGAGAAGGGCGGCATCTACACCAACGGCCAGCCCTCGCTGCTGGGCGTCAACGCGGCGCTGATGAACGAGCTCACCGGCGAGCGCAACGTCGTCCTCGGCTGCCTGGCGATGGGGATGACCCCGGCCCAGGTGCGGGAGCGCTACCAGGACATCGTCGAGTTCTCGGGCATCAACGACAAGGGCGACTTCATCTCCCTGCCGATGCGCACCTACTCCTCCGGCATGGGCGCCCGCCTGCGGTTCTCCATCGCCGCGGCGAAGACCCACGACGTGCTGCTGATCGACGAGGCGCTGGCCACCGGCGACCAGGCGTTCCAGCAGCGCAGCAAGAAGCGGATCGACGAGCTGCGCGGCTCGGCCGGTACGGTCTTCCTGGTCAGCCACGACAACAGCTCGATCCGCGAGGTCTGCGAGCGGACCATCTGGATCGAGGCCGGCGAGCTGGTGATGGACGGCCCGACCGAGGAGGTCGTGAGCCGCTACGAGCGCGGCGACCGGCCGTAGGACCGCGAGGGCCCCGCACGGAGGGCCGGTGACCGGGGCAGCCCGGCCGCCGGCCCTCCGTCGTTCCCCGGCCCGCCCGACCCCGGGTGGCGCGCCCGACCCCGGGTGGCCCGCCGTCCCCCGGGTGGCCCGCCGCTGCCCGGGTGAGCGCCCCGCGCGCCGGGTGGGGCGCCCTTTTCCGGCGCGGGCGGTGGTGTCAGGCTGTAAGGCGCGGGGGTGGTGTGTCGCAGGTGACCCCCGATATCGGACGCGTGTCCGACTCGGGCCGGTCGTACCGAGCGGTGTAGAACGGGGGAGTGACAGCAGTGTCGGCTTCGGCCCAGCCCAGTAGTGAGTCCCGGCCCGGCGACGGGACGGCGGACGGTCCAGCGGGAGTGACCCTGGACAAGGCGAGCGCGGAGAACTTCCCGGTCGCCCCGTTCTTCCTGCCCGCCGCCTGGCGCGACGACCTGATGGCCGTCTACGGCTTCGCCCGCCTGGTGGACGACGCCGGCGACGGCGACCTCGCCGACCCGGCCGGCGCCGCCCGGCTGCTCGGGGTGCCCGGGCGGCCCCCCGCCATCACCCCTTCGGCCCAGCCCGCCCCGCCGGGTCCGGAGGAGGTCGCCTTCCGGCTCGCACTGCTCGACGGGCTGGAGCGGGACCTCGACCGGGTCTTCGAGACCGCCCTGCGCCCCGCGGCCGCCGAGGCGCCCCGCCACCCGCTGATGCGCGCGCTCGTCCCGCTGGTGGACCGGCACGCGCTGACCCCGGAGCCGTTCCGCCGTCTGATCGAGGCCAACCGGGTGGACCAGACCACCGCCCGCTACGCCACCTACCGGGACCTGGTCGGCTACTGCACGCTCTCCGCCGACCCGGTGGGCCGGCTGGTGCTGGCCATCGCGGGCGTCTCCACGCCCGAGCGGATCGAGCTCTCCGACGCCGTCTGCAGCGGCCTCCAGGTGGTCGAGCACCTCCAGGACGTCGCCGAGGACCTCGCCAGCGGCCGGATCTACCTCCCGGCCGAGGACCTGGCCCGCTTCGGCGTCACCGAGGCCGATCTCGCCGCCCCGTCCGCCGGCGACGCGGTGCGTGAGCTGGTCGCCTTCGAGGTCGGACGGGCCCGCACCCTGCTGGACCGCGGTGCGCCGTTGGTAGGTACGGTTCGGGGGAGGCTTCGACTGCTCCTGGCGGGATTCACCGCCGGCGGGTACGCGGCCCTGGCCGCCATCGAGGGCGCCGGGTACGACGTGCTCGCCCAGCAGACGAAGCCCGACAAGCGCCGCCTCGCAGCGAAGGCGGCGGCCATCTTCGCGAAGGGAAGGTGAACGCCCGAGTGGCGGCATCACCACTGGCGTCGGCGCAGGTCATGGCGGCGTACCGGTACTGCGAGGCAGTCACCGGACTGCAGGCCCGCAACTTCAGCTACGGCATCCGCCTGCTGCCGGAGCCGAAGCGGCTGGCCATGTCGGCCCTGTACGCCCTGGCGCGGCGGGTCGACGACATCGGCGACGGCGAGCTCCCCGCGGACCGCAAGGCCGAGGCACTGCTGCGCACGCGGGAGCTGCTGGACGAGATCCGCGCGGGGTCGGTGTCGGAGGACGACACCGACCCGATCAAGGTCGCCCTGGCGGACACCGCCCGGCGCTTCCCGATCCCGCTCGGCGGCTTCGACGAGCTGATCGACGGCGTCGAGATGGACCTCAAGGGCGCCGAGTATCAGACGTACGAGGAGCTCAAGGTCTACTGCCGCTGCGTCGCCGGCGCGATCGGCCGGATCTCGCTCGGCGTGTACGGCTGCGACGACCCCGAGCGCGGGGCCCGGTACGCCGACACGCTGGGCCTGGCGCTCCAGCTCACCAACATCCTGCGCGACCTGCGCGAGGACGCCCTCAACGGCCGCACCTACCTGCCCGCCGAGGACCTCGTCCGGTTCGGCTGCGAGCGGGGCTTCGCGCTGCCCAGGCCGCCGGCCGGCGCCGACTTCACCGGTCTGGTCGCCTTCGAGGCCGCCCGGGCCCAGGCCGCCTTCGAGGAGGGCCTGCGGCTGCTGCCGATGCTCGACCGCCGCAGCCGCGCCTGCACCGCGGCGATGGCCGGGATCTACCACCGGCTGCTCGGCCGGATCGCGGCCGACCCGGAGTCGGTGCTGCGCGGCCGGGTCTCGCTGCCGGGCTGGGAGAAGGCGTACGTGGCGCTTTCCGGGCTCGCCGGGGGGCGTTCTTGATTCTCGCCGCACTTCTGTCACGCTGTGTCAGCGGGGAATCACTTATGGGTAGAGCCGTGTTGACCACCGTGTTGGGCACGACCGTGTTGACCACGAGCGCCCCGGACCGGACCGGGTCGGGCGCCGGATGCGAGGGGGAGGGCCGATGACCGGGCGAGCCGATGCCGCGCGCCCGGCCGCCGTCGTGGTCGGCGGCGGCCTGGCGGGCATCACAACCGCGCTCCGGCTGGCCGAGGCCGACCACCGGGTCACCCTCGTCGAGGGCCGTCCCCGGCTGGGCGGCCTGGCCTTCTCGTTCCAGCGCGGCGAGCTGACCGTCGACAACGGCCAGCACGTCTACTTGCGCTGCTGCACCGCCTACCGGGGCCTGCTGGACCGGCTCGGCGCGAGCCGGCTGGTCCACCTCCAGGACCGGCTGGACGTCCCGGTGCTCGGCGTGTCCGGGCCCGCGGCCGCGCCGGTGCGCACGCTCGGCCGGCTCCGCCGGGCGGGCCTGCCCGTCCCGCTGCACCTGGCCGCCAGCCTGGCCACCTACCCGCACCTGGCGCCCGCCGACCGGGCCCGGGTGGTCCGCGGCGCGATCGCGCTCCAGGGCCTCGACCTCGCCGATCCGGCGCTGGACGCGGTCTCGTTCGGTGACTGGCTGCGCCGCAACGGGCAGAACGAGCGCACCATCGCCGCGCTCTGGGACCTGGTCGGCGTGGCCACCCTGAACGCCCGGGCCGACCAGGTGTCGCTGGCGCTGGCCGCGATGGTCTTCAAGACCGGCCTGCTCTCCGATCCGGGCGCCTCCGACATCGGCATGGCAGCCGTCCCGCTCGGCGTGATCCACCACGACCGGGCGCTCGCCGAGCTGGAGCGCGCCGGCGTGAAGGTACTGCTGCGAGCCCGGGCGACCGAGCTCAAGCCGTCCGCCCCGCAGCACGCCGTCCGGCTGGAGAGCGGCGAGCTGCTCATGGCCGACACGGTGGTGCTGGCCGGCGCCCAGGACACCGCCGCCGCCCTGCTGCCGCCCGACGCCGTCGACGCCCAGCAGCGGCTGGCCGGCTTCGGCACCGCGCCGATCCTCAACGTGCACGTGGTCTACGACCGCAAGGTGCTGCGGCGCCCGTTCTTCGCCGCGCTCGGCTCGCCGGTGCAGTGGGTCTTCGACCGCACCGCGCACTCCGGGCTGGCCGCCACCGAGCTGGGCCGGGCCCACCCAGGGGCCCAGTACCTGGCGCTCTCCCAGTCCGCCGTCCAGGACGAGATCGACCTGCCGGTGGCCGAGCTGCGCCGCCGCTACCTGCCCGAGCTGGCCCGGCTGCTCCCCGCCGCCGGCGGGGCCGAGGTGCTGGACTTCTTCGTCACCCGCGAGCGCACCGCCACCTTCGACCCGGCCCCGGGCACGGCCGCCGTCCGCCCGACGGCCCGCACGCACGTCCCCGGCCTGCTGCTGGCCGGCGCGTGGACGGCCACCGGGTGGCCCGCGACCATGGAGGGCGCCGTCCGCAGCGGCCACGCCGCGGCCGACGCGGCGCTCGCCGGCGCCGGTACCCGGCTCCCGGTGGACCGCGGCGACGGGAGGTGGCCCCGGTGACCCAGGGCCCCGCCGCCGGTCCCGGCGACCCCGCGAGATCCGGCCGCCCCACCGCCGGCCGCACCGGTCTCATCGACATCGCAAGCGCCCGGCCGTCCCGCGCGGCCCGGCACCACCAGGGAGAGGGAACGCACGTGGAGTCACGCACCGGCACTGCCGTCGGAGGCACGGCGCACGCCGAACCGGTCTCGGTGCCGGAGCTGCTCGCCCGCAGCCGCACGCTCTGCACCCCGCCGTTGCGGGCCGCCGTCGCCCGTTTGGCCGCACCGATGGACACCGTCGGGGCCTACCACTTCGGCTGGATCGACCGGGACGGCACGCCGGCCGCGGGGGACGGCGGCAAGGCCGTGCGCCCCGCCCTGGCGCTGCTCTCGGCCCAGGCCGTCGGCGCCCCGGCGGAGGCCGGTGTGCCCGGTGGGGTGGCCGTTGAACTGGTGCACAACTTCTCCCTGCTCCATGATGATCTGATGGACGGTGACGAGACCAGACGGCACCGGGCCACCGCCTGGACGGTCTTCGGACCGGCCCAGGCGATCCTGGTGGGCGACGCCCTGGCGACGCTCGGTACCGAGGTGCTGCTCGACGCGGCCACCGCCGGTGGCACGAGCCCCACCGACGCCGCGCGCGCCGTCCGGCTCCTCACCACCGCCACCCGTCGGCTCATCGACGGCCAGGCCATGGACGTCGCCTTCGAACAGCGGGACAGCGTCACCGTCGCCGAGTGCCTGGAGATGGAGGGTGGCAAGACCGCCGCCCTGCTCGCCGCCGCCTCCGCGATCGGCGCCGTCCTGGCCGGCGCCGACGACCGGGTCTCGGACGCCCTCCAGCGCTACGGCCACCACCTCGGACTGGCCTTCCAGGCGGTGGACGACCTGCTCGGCATCTGGGGCGCCACCGAGGTCACCGGAAAGCCGCACTGGGGGGACCTCCGCCAGCGCAAGAAGTCCCTGCCGGTGGCCGCGGCCCTCGCCGAGGGCGGCTCGGCCTCGCGCCGGCTCGCCGAACAGCTGGCCGACCCCTCGGGGCGCGGCGAGGAGAGCGAGCCCGAGCTCGCCGCCCGCGCCGCGCTGATCGAGGAGGCCGGCGGCCGCGCCTGGACCCAGGAGGAGGCCCGCCGCCAGCACACGACTGCCCTCGCCGCTCTGGACGAGGTGCCCATGCCCGATGTGGTGCGCGAGCACTTCGTCGCACTCGCCGAATTCGTGGTGGTACGAGAGAGGTGACGTTACGTTGACAGCAACCGCGGACGGCCGGCTCGACCCTGAGTACGATTCCGAGCCGGTCGCGGTGGGCGACCGCCCCCCGGCGCTGCTGAGCGCCGGGCGGTCGGCCGACCGGCCCGACCAGGAGCAGGACGGTCCGCTCTCGGCCGAGGAGGCACTGGCGCGCGCCACCACCCACCTGCTCTCGCTGCAGAGCTCCGAGGGCTGGTGGAAGGGCGACCTGGAGACCAACGTCACCATGGACGCCGAGGACTTACTGCTCCGGCAGTTCCTCGGGATCCGGACGGAGGAGCAGACCAAGGCCACCGCCGAGTGGATCCGCTCCCAGCAACGGGAGGACGGCACCTGGTCCACCTTCCACGGCGGACCGGCGGAGCTCTCCACCACGGTCGAGGCCTACGTCGCCCTCAAGCTCGCCGGTGACGATCCCGACGCCCCGCACATGCTCGCCGCCGCCCGCTACGTCCGGTCCGCCGGCGGCATCGCGGCCGCCCGGGTCTTCACCCGGATCTGGCTGGCCCTCTTCGGCTGGTGGCCCTGGGCGCGGCTGCCCGAGATGCCACCGGAGATCATCTTCCTGCCCAAGTGGCTCCCGCTGAACATCTACGCCTTCGGATGCTGGGCCCGGCAGACCATCGTGCCGCTCACCATCGTCTCGGCGCACCGCCCGGTGCGCCCCGCGCCGTTCCCGCTGACCGAGTTGCACACCGACCCGGAGCACCCCTTCCCCGAGCGCCCGCTCGCCCCCGCCACCACCTGGGACGGCGTCTTCGAACGCCTGGACAAGGTGCTGCACGCCTACCACCGCCGGGCGCTGCGCCCACTGCGCCGGCTCGCCCTCTCGCAGGCCTGCCGCTGGATCGTCGAACGGCAGGAGGCGGACGGCTGCTGGGGTGGCATCCAGCCGCCCGCCGTCTACTCGCTGATCGCCCTGCACCTGGAGGGCTACGAACTCGACCATCCGGTGATGCAGGCCGGGCTCTCCTCCTTCGACCGCTTCACCGTGCACACCGAGGACGGCCGGCGCTGGCTGGAGGCCTGCCAGTCCCCGGTCTGGGACACCTGCCTGGCCACCATCGCGCTGGCCGACGCCGGGCTGCCGGCCGATCACCCCGCGCTGGTCTCGGCCGTCGACTGGATGCTCGCCGAGGAGATCACCCGGCGCGGCGACTGGTCCGTCCAGCGGCCCTCGCTCGCCCCCGGCGGCTGGGCGTTCGAATTCGAGAACGACACCTACCCCGACATCGACGACACCGCCGAGGTGGTGCTCGCCCTGCGCCGGGTGGCCCACCCCGATCCCGCCAAGGTGACCGGCGCGGTCGACCGCGGGGTCGGCTGGAACCTCGGCATGCAGTCCAAGAACGGCGCCTGGGGCGCCTTCGACGTCGACAACACCAGCACCCTGCCCAACAAGCTGCCGTTCTGCGACTTCGGCGAGGTGGTCGACCCGCCGTCCGCCGACGTCACCGCCCACGTGGTGGAGATGCTCGCCGAGGTCGGCAAGGGCAAGGACCCCCGTACCCGCCGGGGCGTGGAGTGGCTGCTGCGCAACCAGGAGGCCGACGGCTCCTGGTTCGGCCGCTGGGGCACCAACTACATCTACGGCACCGGCTCGGTGCTGCCCGCCCTGGTCGCGGCCGGCGTCCCGGACGAGCACCCGGCGATCCGCCGCGCCGTCCGCTGGCTGGAGGACCGGCAGAACACCGACGGCGGCTGGGGCGAGGACATGCGCTCCTACGAGGACCCGGCCCGCTGGGCCGGGCGCGGCGACTCCACCGCCTCGCAGACCGCGTGGGCGCTGATGGCGCTGCTCGCGGCCGGCGAGGGCCCGGACGGCCGGGCCAACCCGGCGGTCGTGCGCGGGGTCGACTGGCTGGCCCGCACCCAGCTGCCCGAGGGCACCTGGGACGAGCCGCAGTTCACCGGGACGGGCTTCCCGTGGGACTTCTCCATCAACTACCACCTCTACCGGCTGGTCTTCCCGGTCACCGCGCTCGGCCGGTACCTGCACGGCACTCCCGCCACCGGCCGGGACAGCGTCCCCGGCGCCAAGGGCGCCCCGGCCGGCGGCAGCCCGGTGATCGGGGCGGCCCGGTGAAGCCCGCTCCGCTGCTGGTGCTCTGCGCACTCGGCCCCGAGGTCTGGGCCCTGCGCGGAGGGGACTGGCGCGGCGCCGCCGGCGGGCCGCCGGTACTGGTCCGCACCGGTGTCGGTCGCCGCCGGGCCGCCCACACGGTCAGACGGCTGCTCACCTCGGCCCCCGGCGGCTACGGCGCCGTCGTGGTGGCCGGATTCGGCGCGGCCGTCGCGCCGGGAATAACACCCGGTGACGTGATCGTTGCGGACGGCGTGCGCGATGCCGAGGGGAACCTCTTCGCGGTCGACTCCGGGCCCGGGCTCAGCCGGGCGCTGAAGACGCGTGGGCTGACGGCCCACACCGGCGTGCACCACACCGCCGACCACGTGGTGCGCGGTCTGGAGCGGCGCGCCCTGCACCTGCAGGGCGCACTCGCCGTCGACATGGAGGCCGCGGCGGTCCTCGCCGCCCTCCAGGAGATCCGCCCGGCCCTGCCCGCCGCCGTCCTGCGGGTGGTGGTCGACACCCCCGAGCGCGAGCTGCTGCGCCCGGGCACCCTGCCGGCCGGCGTCCGCGCCTGGCGGACGCTGCGGGCCACCGTGCCCGCGCTCGTCGACTGGCACGAGCAGAACCGGCCGCGGCAGGCAGGCCCGCGGTCCGCAAGCCTCAACCACCCCACACCCTCGACGCTCCCTCAGGAGGCGAGCTAGCCATGGCCATGCCGTTGCGCCAAACCGTGCGGGTCGGCACCTACCTCATGCAGCAGAAGCTCAAGCGGCGGGACAAGTTCCCACTGATCGTCGAGCTGGAGCCGCTCTTCGCCTGCAACCTCGCCTGTGAGGGGTGCGGCAAGATCCAGCACCCGGCGGGTGTGCTGAAGCAGCGGATGCCGGTCGCCCAGGCGGTCGGCGCGGTGCTGGAGTCGGGCGCCCCGATGGTCTCGATCGCCGGCGGCGAGCCGCTGATGCACCCGCAGATCGACGAGATCGTCCGCCAGCTGGTGGCGCGCCGCAAGTACGTCTTCCTCTGCACCAACGCGCTGCTGCTGCGCAAGAAGCTGGACAAGTTCACCCCCTCGCCGTACTTCACCTTCACCGTGCACATCGACGGCCTGCGCGAGCGGCACGACGCCTCGGTGGCCAAGGAGGGGACCTTCGACGAGGCGGTGGAGGCGATCAAGGAGGCCAAGCGGCGCGGCTTCCGGGTCACCACCAACAGCACCTTCTTCAACACCGACACCCCGCAGACCATCATCGACGTGCTGGACTACCTCAACGACGACCTCAAGGTCGACGAGATGATGATCTCCCCGGCGTTCGCCTACGAGAAGGCGCCCGACCAGGAGCACTTCCTCGGCGTGGAGCAGACCAGGGAGCTCTTCCGCAAGACCTTCTCCGGCGGCAACCGGCGCCGCTGGCGGCTCAACCACAGCCCGCTCTTCCTGGACTTCCTGGAGGGCAAGGTCGACTTCGAGTGCACCGCCTGGGGCATCCCCAACTACTCGCTCTTCGGCTGGCAACGCCCCTGCTACCTGATGGCCGACGGGTACGTGCCCACCTACCGCGAACTGATCGAGAAGACCGACTGGTCGAAGTACGGCCGCGGCAAGGACGCGCGCTGCGCCAACTGCATGGCGCACTGCGGCTACGAGCCGACCGCCGTCCTCGCCACCATGGGCTCGCTCAAGGAGTCGCTGCGCGCGCTCACGGAGACCGTCGGCGCCAACCGCGGTCACTGACCGCGCCCCGCCCGGCACGGGGTCGCCCCCGTGCCGGGCGGTCCTGCCACAGGGGGGCACCACAGCACTGCTCCGAGTCGTGAGGTGAACACATGCCACTGCTCTCCGGCGTCACGTCCCCGGCCGACCTCAGAAAGATCCCGGCCGCCGACCTCCCGCTCCTCGCCGACGAGATCCGCGCCTTCCTGATCGATGCCGTCACCCGGACCGGAGGCCACCTCGGCCCGAACCTCGGGGTTGTGGAGCTGACCATCGCGCTGCACCGGGTGTTCGACTCGCCCTACGACCGGATCGTCTGGGACACCGGCCATCAGAGCTACGTCCACAAACTGCTCACCGGGCGGCAGGACTTCTCGAAACTGCGTTCCAGGGGCGGCCTGTCCGGCTATCCCTCGCGCGCGGAGTCCGAGCACGACCTGGTCGAGAACTCGCACGCCTCCACCGCCCTCTCCTACGCCGACGGCCTCGCCAAGGCCGCCCAGCTGCTCGGCCAGCACGACCGGCAGACCATCGCGGTGATCGGTGACGGCGCGCTCACCGGCGGGCTCGCCTGGGAGGCGCTCAACAACATCGCCGAGGCGCGGGACCGCCCGCTGGTGATCGTCGTCAACGACAACGAGCGCTCCTACGCAAGGACCATCGGCGGTCTCGCCCACCACCTCGCCACGCTGCGCACCACCCAGGGGTACGAGCGCTTCCTCGCCCTCGGCAAGGAAGCGCTGCAGCGCACCCCGCTGGTCGGGCAGCCGATCTTCGACGCGCTGCACGGCGCCAAGAAGGGTTTCAAGGACGCCTTCGCCCCGCAGGGCATGTTCGAGGACCTCGGGCTCAAGTACCTCGGCCCGATCGACGGCCACGACCTGGGCGCCGTCGAGCAGGCGCTGCGCCAGGCTCGCGGCTTCGGCGGCCCGGTCATCGTCCACTGCCTGACCGTGAAGGGCCGCGGCTACGGTCCGGCCGAGCAGGACGAGGCGGACCGCTTCCACGCCGTCAACCCGATCGACCCGTACACCTGCCTGCCCATCGCGCCCAGTGCCGGGGTCTCCTGGACGTCGGTGTTCGGCGAGGAGATGCTCGCGCTGGGCGCCGAGCGGCCGGACGTGGTCGCGATCACCGCCGCGATGCTCCAGCCGGTCGGGCTGGCCAAGTTCGCCAAGGCCCACCCGGAGCGGACCTTCGACGTGGGGATCGCCGAGCAGCACGCCGTGACCAGTGCGGCGGGGCTGGCCACCGGCGGGCTGCACCCGGTGGTCGCGGTCTACGCGACCTTCCTCAACCGGGCCTTCGACCAGGTCCTGATGGACGTCGCCCTGCACCGGCTGGGCGTGACCTTCGTCCTCGACCGCTCCGGGGTGACCGGGCCGGACGGCGCCTCGCACAACGGCATGTGGGACATGTCGATCCTCCAGGTCGTCCCCGGCCTGCGGCTGGCGGCCCCGCGCGACGCCGACCAGCTGCGGGCCCAGCTGCGCGAGGCGGTGGAGGTGACGGACGCGCCGACGGTGGTCCGGTTCCCCAAGGGGAACATCGGGCCGGCCGTCCCGGCCGTGGAGCGGATCGGCGGCGTCGACGTGCTGCTGCGGACCGGAGAGCTGCCGGAGATCCTGCTGGTCGCGGTGGGCACCATGGCGGGCGCCGGGCTGGACGCGGCGCGCCTGCTGCTGGCCGAGGGGTTCACCGCGACGGTCGTCGACCCGCGCTGGGTCAAGCCGGTCGACCCGGCCCTGCCCGCGCTGGCCGCCGCGCACCGGCTGGTCGTCACGGTCGAGGACAACTGCCGGACCGGCGGCGTCGGCGCGGCGGTCGCCCAGGCGCTGCGGGACGCCGACGTGGACGTCCCGGTGCGGGTGCTCGGCCTGCCGCAGGAGTTCCTCGGCCACGCCGCCAGGGGCGAGATCCTGGAGGAGACCGGGCTGACCGGCACCGGGGTCGCCGCGCAGACCGCGGCCTTCGCCAAGAACCTGCTACCGACCCGAGGAGCGAACCAGCGCCATGCAGGCTGACCCCGGCAACGAACCCCGCTTCGACCTCGCCGCCCTGCTCGCCGAGCGCGGGGGCGAACGGTACGAGCTGCACAGCCGCCACCTGAATCCGCAGCTGCCGCGGATGCTGCACACCATCGGCTTCGACAAGTACTACGAGCGCGCCGAGGGCCCGTACTTCTACGACGCCGAGGGCAACGAGTACCTCGACATGCTCGCCGGGTTCGGCATCTTCGCACTCGGCCGGCACCACCCGGTGGTGCGCGGGGCCGTCCAGCAGGTGATGGACCTCGACCTGCCGGACCTGGTCCGGTTCGACTGTTCGCCGCTGCCCGGCCTGCTCGCCGAGCGGCTGCTCTCGTACACGCCGGGGCTGGACCGGGTCTTCTTCGGCAACAGCGGCACCGAGGCGGTCGAGACGGCGCTGAAGTTCGCCCGCTACGCCACCGGGCGCCGGCGCGTGCTCTACGCCGACCACGCCTTCCACGGGCTGACCACCGGTTCGCTCTCGGTCAACGGCGAGAGCGGGTTCCGCAAGGGCTTCGATCCGCTGCTGCCGGACACCGCGATCCCGCTCGGCGACCTCGGGGCACTGGCCAAGGAGCTGAAGAAGGGCGACGTCGCGGCCCTGATCGTGGAGCCGATCCAGGGCAAGGGCGTGCTGGCCCCGCCACCCGGCTGGCTGCGGGCGGCACAGGAACTCCTGCACGAGCACAAGGCGCTGCTGATCTGCGACGAGGTGCAGACCGGCATCGGCCGGACCGGGGAGTTCTTCGCCTACCAGCACGAGGAGGGCGTGCTGCCCGACCTGGTCTGCGCGGCCAAGGCGCTGTCCGGCGGCTACGTCCCGGTCGGGGCGACGCTCGGCAAGGGCTGGATCTTCGAGAAGGTCTACTCCTCGATGGACCGGGTGCTGGTGCACTCGGCCAGTTTCGGCTCCAACGCGCAGGCGATGGCGGCGGGCCTGGCGACCCTGGAGGTGATGCGGGACGAGAAGGTGGTGGAGAACGCCCGCGCCGTCGGGGACCGGTTCCGGGAGCGGCTGGCGGCGCTGGTCGACCGGTACGAGCTGCTGGCCGAGGTCCGCGGCCGGGGCCTGATGATCGGCATCGAGTTCGGCCGGCCGAAGTCGCTGAAGCTGCGGACCGGGTGGACGGCGCTGCAGGCGGCCCGCAAGGGCCTGTTCGCCCAGATGGTGGTCGTCCCGCTGTTGCAGCGGCACCGGATCCTCACCCAGGTCTCCGGCGACCACCTGGAGGTGATCAAGCTGATCCCGCCGCTGATCATCACCGACCGGGACGTGGACCGGTTCATCGACGCCTTCACCGACGTGATGGACGACGCGCACCGCGGGAGCGGCCTGATGTGGGACTTCGGGCGGACGCTGGTGAAGCAGGCGGTCGGCAACCGCTGAGCGGGCCGGGCCGCGGCGGAGTGGGAAGTCGGCCGGGCCGACTTCCCACTCCGTGGGAGACACCGCGTCAGAGCTCGGTCCGGCGGCGCCGGATGACGATGACGAGATCGACCACGGCGAACAGGGTGAGGAGCCCGCAGGCCACCGCGAATCCGGTGAGCGTGCCCCGGCCGGGCGCGCCGTACGCCGGGGCGTTGGCGGCCCATATCGCGAAAGCCACCGTCGCGACGGCGAACAGCGGGGTGAAGGTCAGGGAGAGCAGATAGCGCAGTTTGAGGTCGCTCCGGGCGGAACTGGGTTCGGTGCCGCTGCGCCAGCGCCGCGGCGTCGTGGCTCGCATACCCGCGCACCTCCCGTCGGACGGGATCCGGTCTACGATTCCAGCGTACGTCCGGGTACGAGTGGGGGAGGGGCGATGCCGGAAGCGGACGCGGAGGGCTACGCCGGCCTGCGGGTCGAGCGGGCGCGGGAGCTGGCCCACCGGGACGGCTGGACCTCGGTGCGGGTCCTCCAGCCGGGGGCGATGATGACCATGGACCACCGCGAGGGGCGGCTCAACCTCGCGGTGCGCGACGGGGTCGTGGAACGCAGCTGGGAGGGGTGAGCGCCGGCCCCCGGCGCCGGGCGGTCCGCTGTTCGAGGGCGGTCACCAGGGGCTCCAGCAGGGGCAGCGAGAGCAGCACCAGCAGGCCCGCGGCCCAGCCGGCCAGGACGTCGGTGACCCAGTGGGTGCCCAGGTAGATCGTGGTGAGCCCGACCGAGGCGGCGGTGGCGCCGGCGAGCACCGCGCCGCCGCGCCGCCACCGGACCGCCAGGTAGGCCAGGACGCCCCAGGTGACCACCGCGTTGGCGGTGTGTCCGGAGGGGAATACGGTGCCGCCGGAGAAGAGTTCGGGCGAGCCGACGTAGTGCGCGTAGTGGGGGCCCAGCCGGCCGGTGACGATCTTCACCGCGCCCACCGTGACGTTGAGCAGCAGCAGGGCCGCCCCCATCACCAGGAGCGGGCGCAGGCGCCGCAGCCGGAGGGCGCGCCAGGTGAGCCAGGCGAAGGCCGCGACGGCGGACGGGCCGCGCTGCCCGGCCACCACCCAGTTGTCGAGCAGCGGCTGCGGCCCGGGCCACCGCTCGTAAGGGCGGGCGAGGCGCACCGCCCAGTCGAGGTCGACCAGCGGGGTGTCGAGGAGGACGCCCGCGACCACCATCAGGTAGCCGAGCGAGGTGAGGGCCAGCAGCCCCGCGCGCCGTCGGCCGAGCGGGGGCCAGCCGGGTTCTCCGGAGGTGCGGCGGGAGCGCTTGCCGCGGGTGGTCGGGTTCTCCTGCAATTCACTCGGCGCTCGCACGCGGGTGACCCTACCCAGTGGACCGGCGTGACTCCCGGTGGAATTCGGAATTCTTCGGAGCGGCGTTTGAATGACCGGATCGCCCTCGCTCCGGTCCGATTTCCTGATATTCCCCCATCGAATGTGCAGGCGAACACCGATCGCCCGTTCCCAAGGGCGGGCAAAACGCACGGAGTGGGAGACCGGCCACGCCGGTTCCCACTCCGTGGTAACCCTGTGTAGGTTCGATGGCTCAGTCGAGGGGACCGCCGGCCACGTAGATGACCTGGCCGGAGACGAATCCGGCGCCCTCGCTCGCCAGGAACGAGATGGTGTGCGCGACGTCCTCGGGCACACCGACCCGCTGGACCGGGATCTGCGAAGCGGCGGCCTTCTTGAACTCCTCGAACTCCATCCCGACCCGGGCGGCGGTGGCCGCCGTCATGTCGGTGGCGATGAATCCGGGGGCGACCGCGTTGGCGGTGACGCCGAAGCGGCCGAGTTCGATGGCGAGGGTCTTGGTGAAGCCCTGCAGACCGGCCTTGGCGGCGGAGTAGTTGGCCTGGCCGCGGTTGCCCTGGGCCGAGGAGGAGGACAGGTTGATCACGCGGCCGAAGCCGGCGTCCACCATGTGCTTCTGCACCGCGCGGGTCATCAGGAAGGCGCCGCGGAGGTGAACGTTCATGACCGTGTCCCAGTCGGACTCGGACATCTTGAAGATCAGGTTGTCGCGCAGCACGCCCGCGTTGTTCACGAGGACGACCGGCGGGCCGAGTTCGGCGGCGATCCGGTCCACGGCGGCCTGCACCTGTCCGGCGTCCGAGACGTCCGCTCCGACGGCGATCGCCCGGCCGCCGGCGGCGGTGATCCGGTCGACGGCGTCCTGGCCGGCCGCCTCCTCCAGGTCCAGCACGGCGACGGTGTAGCCGTCGGCCGCCAGCCGCTCGGCGGTGGCGGCGCCCAGGCCGCGTGCGGCGCCGGTGACGACGGCGACCCTGGGGGCGGTGCTCTGCTCGGTCATGCTCGCTCTCGTCTCTCTCGGATCTCGCCGGGAGGCTCCCGCGGAGTCGCCCGGCGGAGGGTGGACCGCTGAGTGGGCCACACCCTACCGGCGAGTAGGGTGCGCGGCCAGGGCGGAAGGCGCAGGTGACCGAGGGTAAGGACCGGCCGGTCGGCTTTCTCCTGCGAACGGGTTACCCACGGGTCGGCACGGCGCGTAAATATGCCAATGTTGCCGAACCTGCGTCTACTATCCGCCCCCGCCTGCCAGCAAGGGCCAGCCGTTTGTATAGTGTCCGCCAGCAGCCACCGGCTGCACGGCTGGAGCGCCCTCCCTCACAGCGGGACGCCCACTCGCCGTTACTGCCCCACCCGGGTGTCCCACACACACCGGGTGTGACATCGGGACGGATACATGGTGCTGGGGGAGATCCCGACGACCCGCGTGTCCGCGCGACTGCAGCAGTCGCCCGGGCACCTGATCCGCGTTGCACAGCAGGTACACACCCGTCTGTGGTCCGAACACGTCGGAGCCGATCTCACGGCTCCGCAGTTCGCCGTTCTGCTGGTCCTCGCCCTCGAACCGGGTGCTGACCAGCGGACGGTCGGCGAGCGCGCCTCGCTGGACAAGGCCACGATGGCCGAGATGGTCGCCCGGCTCGTCCGGCGCGGCCTGGTGTTGCGACGCCGCGATCCGGCCGACGGCCGGCGCAAACTGCTCGCTCTCTCGCAGAGCGGCGCACAGGCGGTGCGCGAGGCCACCGGCGGAGTGGTCCGTGTGCAGCGCACGCTCTTCGAACCGCTCGCGGCCGAGGAGCAGCTGGAGATTGTCCGGGTGATGGCCAAGATAGCCAGGCTTGAACCCGCTGCGGTCGCCGTCCTCACCGACGCGCGGCCGATGCTGGACGCCCAGCGGGCGATCGGCTATCTGATCAGGGTGAGCCAGCAGGTGCACACCAAGCTCTGGTCGGAGCACGTCGGTTCGGAGCTGACGGCGCCGCAGTACGCGGTGCTCGACGCCCTCGAACTGGAACCGGGCGCGGACCAGCGCACGGTCGGTGAGCTGGCCTCGCTGGACAAGGCCACGATGGCCGAGATGGTCAGCCGGCTCGTCCGGCGCGGCCTGGTGCAGCGCCGGCGCGACCCTTCGGACGGGCGGCGCAACCTGCTGTCGCTCTCGCCCGCGGGTCAGGACCTGCTGCACCGTTCGGCCGCGGGCGTCGCCCAGGTCCAGCGGCTGCTGCTCGGTCCGCTGGACGAGGACGAGCACGAACCGGCGATGGCGCTGATCGCCAAGGCGGCCAGGCTCTAGCCTTCGCCTTCGAAATCCAGCCAAAACGATTCGCCAACGTACCGAAGGCCGCCGACCCGAATGCGGGAAGGCGGCCTTCGGTGTTGACGGCCCTTCAGGAGCACGGCGACGGCGCCGTGCTCACCGAGGGTGTCAGCTCCAGTCGAACTCCTGCGGGTCAGGACCGATCCGCACGCCGGTGGCGAGGCCGGCGATCGCGGCGAGGTCGGCCGCGTCCAGCTCGAAGCCGGCCACGTCCAGGTTCTCCTTGATCCGGGAGGGGGTGACCGACTTCGGGATCGCGACGATGCCGCTCTGCAGGTGCCAGCGGAGCACCACCTGAGCGACCGTGCGGCCGTGCTTCTCGGCGATCTGCGCCAGCACCGGCTCGGCGAGCAGCTCCTTGCCCTGGCCCAGCGGGCTCCAGGCCTCGGTGGCGATGCCGTGCCGGGCGTGGAAGGCGCGCAGCTCGTCCTGCGGGAAGTACGGGTGCAGCTCGACCTGGTTCAGGGCCGGCACGACCGAGGCCTCGTCGAGCAGGCGGGTGAGCTGCTCGGCCCCGAAGTTCGAGACGCCGATCGACTTGACCCGGCCGTCGGCCAGGAGCTGCTCGAAGGCCTTCCAGACGTTCGGGAAGGTGCCGTGCATGGGGCGCGGCCAGTGGATCAGGTAGAGGTCGAGGTACTCCAGGCCGAGCTTGGCCAGCGAGGCGTCGAACTCGCGCAGCACCGCGTCCCGGCCCTGCGGGCCGGACCAGTCGCGGGTGCCCGAGTTCCAGAGCTTGGTGGTGACGTAGAGGTCCGCACGGGCGACGCCGCCGCCCGCGATCGCCTCGCCGATCGCCCGGCCGGTGCCGGCCTCGTTCTCGTAGATCGCCGCGGTGTCGATCGAGCGGTAGCCCGACTCGACGGCGGTGCGGACGGCGGCCGTGGCCTCGGCGTCCGGGACCTGCCACACGCCGAAGCCCAGCTGCGGGATCTGCGAGCCGTTGTTGAGGGTGACGCTGGGGATGGTGCTCACGGGAAGGGGTGCCCTCCTGGTTGTCCATAGGTTCGTGAGGACCAACCTGCCCGTTGTCCGGATTGTTCCCGGCCGGGCAAAGAATTTTCTGACGCGTTGTACCGGCGTGCGCAGGAGGTCCGGGAGGGGGCGCGCGACGCGGAAAACCTGTTGCGCAGCTCACAGTCGCCTTGGCAGGCTCGCTGCCATGACCTCCTGAGCAGCCCCCCGGCCGTGACCGCACCGGCCCCCTCCTCCCCTTCCCCCACCACGTGCTCCCGGCGCCACCGCGCGACGAGCACGTCGTCGCCATTCGCCCGCACCACCCCCAACGGAGCGTCATGCCGCTCAAGACCCTGCCGCTGGCCGATCCCGGCGACCCGGACCTCTCCTCCCCCCTCGCCTTCCTGCGCTGGCTGCAGCGCAGCCAGCGGCGCGGGCAGGTGCTCGCCACCTGCTGGTCGCTGCTGGAGATGGGCAGCCGGGCGGCCCTGCCGCTCCCGGTGGGCCTCGGCGTCCAGGCCGCCGTGGACGGCGACGCCGCCGGCCTCCGGTGGGCCGGTGCCGCCGTGCTGGCCCTGGCCGTCGTCGCCGCCTTCGGCGCCGTCATGCTGCACCGCCAGGCGGTGTGGAACTGGATCCACGCCGCCACCCAGGTCCGCCAACTGGTCTCCCGTCAGGCCTCCCACCTGGGCGCCGGGCTGTCCCGGCGGATCGCCACCGGGGAGATCGTCGCCGTCGGCAGCGGGGACGTCGAGAAGATCGGCTGGTACGTCGAGCTGGTCGCCCGGCTCCGCGGCGCGGTGCTGGTCTGGCTGGCGGTCAGCGCCGCGGTGCTGGTCGCCGAGCCCGTGCTCGGCCTCGCCGTGCTGCTCGGCGTCCCGGTGCTGGCCGCCTCCGTCTGGCCGCTGCTCGGCCCCTTCGAGCGGCGCTACTCCGAACAGCGCGCGCTCGGCGGCAAGGCGACGGAGCTGGCCGCCGACACCGTGGCCGGGCTCCGGGTGCTCCGCGGCATCGGCGGCGAGGAGCTGTTCCTCGACCGCTACCGGGCGGCCTCCCAGAGGGTCCGCGCGGCCGCCGTCCGCTCGGCCCGGCTCTGGTCGCTGATGCAGGCCCAGCAGGTCCTGCTGCCGGGCCTCTTCGTGGTCGGCGTCACCTGGTACGGGGCCCGGCTGGCCGCGGACGGGGAGATCGGCATCGGCACCCTCGTCGCGGTGTACGGCGCCACCGCCTACCTGGCCGCGCCGCTGCGCATCCTCGGCGAGGCCGCGCACGCCTGGAGCGTCGCCCGGGTCTCCGCCGGGCGGGCCGTCCGGGTGCTCTCGCTCAGCCGGACGACCGGCACCGCCGAGGCCGTGCTCACCGGGCCGGGCCGGGCCGACCTGTTCGACCCGGTGACCGGGCTGACGCTGCGGGCCGGTGAGCTGACCGCCGTCGTCTGCGGCGACCCGGACTTCGCCGGGGCGCTGGCCGGCCGGCTCGGCGGGCACGTCCCGCTGGGCGAGGGGGAGCGGGCGCAGCCCTCCGTCCGGCTCGGCGGCACCGAGCTGGACGCCGTGCCGCTGGCCGAGGCCCGGGCGGCGGTGCTGGTCCACGACAAGGAGCCGGTGCTGCTCTCCGGCACCCTGGCCGAGCTCTTCGACATCCCCGCCTCGGGCCGGGTCACCCCCAACGAGGCGCTGGCCGCCGCCCGCGCCGAGGACGTCCTGGACGCGCTGGTGGACGGCTCGCCCGAGTGCGCGGGGGACGCCATGCGGGCCGGGATCACCGAGCGCGGCCGCTCGCTCTCCGGTGGCCAGCGCCAGCGGCTGGCGCTGGCCCGCGCCCTGCTGGCCGACCCGCCGGTGCTCGTCCTGGACGAGCCCACCAGCGCGGTCGACGCCCACACCGAGTCCCGGATCGCCACCGGGCTGCGGGCGAGCCGGGAGGGGCGCACCACGGTGGTGTTCGCCACCAGCCCGCTGCTGCTGGACCAGGCGGACCGGGTGGTGCTGCTCCAGGGCGGCCGGGCCGTCGCGGCCGGCCGCCACCGCGAGCTGATGCGCACCGAGCCCGCCTACCGCGCCGTGGTCACCCGCGACGAGGAACCGGTCGCCGTGGGGGAGGGCGTATGAGCCCCGCACCCGTCCGCCGCCCCGCCCAGCCGAGGAGCACCGCATGAAGCCCCCCGCCCATCAGGAGCAGGGACCGGCCACCACCCTGCCGGTCGGCTCGCCGGCCACCGTCCGCGCCTACCTGCGGCTGCTCGCCCGGCGGCACCGCGCCGGCTTCGGCGCCGTGGTGGGCCTGCACTCGGTGGCCACCGTGGCCGGCCTGGTCGGGCCCTGGGTGCTCGGCACGCTGGTCGAGTCGCTGGCCACCGGCACCGCCGGGTCCACCATCGCGGTGGCCGTCGCCTGGTACCTGCTGGCCCTGGTGGTGCAGTCGGCCTTCACCTGGTGGTCCCGGCTGCGCGGCAGCGTCCTCGGCGAGCGGGTGCTGGCCGACCTCCGGGAAGACTTCCTGGTCCGGTCGGTGACGCTGCCGACCGGTGTGCTGGAGCGGGCCGGCACCGGGGACCTCGTCTCCCGGGGCACCACCGACATCGACCGGCTGGACAAGTCGGTCCGCGAGGCGGTGCCCGAGCTGGCCGTCGCCGTGGTCTCGCTGCTGCTGGTGCTCGGCGCCCTGGTGGTGACCTCACCGCTGCTCGCGCTCACCTCGCTGATCGGCCTGCCGCTGTTGCTGGCCAGCTCGCGCTGGTACTTCCGGCGCGCCCCGCAGTCCTACCGCAACGAGTCGGCCGGCTACGCCGCGGTCAACACCGTGCTGGCCGAGACGGTCGACGCCGGGCGGACGGTCGAGACGCTGCGCCTGGGCGACGACCGGGTCCGGCTCACCGACCGCAAGCTCGGCGAGTGGCTCGCCTGGGAGCGGTACACCCTCTGGCTGCGCTCGGTCTGGTTCCCGACCATCGACGCGGTCTACACCCTGGCCGTGCTCGGGACGCTGGTGCTCGGCGGCCTGTTCACGCTGGAGGGCTGGATCACCGTCGGCCAGCTGACCACCGGGGTGCTCTACGCCCAGGCGCTCACCGGCCCGGTCGACCTGATCCTGCGCTGGTACGACGAGCTGCAGATCGGGCAGGCCTCGCTGGCGCGACTGGTCGGGGTCCGCGAGGTGCCCGAGCACGAGAGCGACGAGTCCGCCCACCCGGACGGCCGGCACGTGCGGGCCGACGAGGTCCGGTTCGGCTACCGCGAGGGCGCCGACGTGCTGCACGGGATCAGCCTGGACGTCGCCCCGGGCAGCCGGGTCGCCCTGGTCGGTCCCTCCGGTGCGGGCAAGTCCACCCTGGGGCGGCTGCTGGCCGGGGTCTACGCGCCCGGCCGGGGCAGCGTGACGCTGGGCGGGGCGGCGCTCTCGCGGATGCCGGCCGAGCGGGTCCGGGCCGAGGTGGCCCTGGTCAACCAGGAGCACCACGTCTTCGTCGGCACCCTGCGGGACAACCTGCGCCTCGCCGCGCCGGACGCCGCCGACACCGAGCTGCGCGCCGCGCTGGACGCGGTGGACGCCGGGGAGTGGGTGGACGCGCTGGCGCAGGGGCTGGACACCGAGGTCGGCTCGGGCGGCACCGCGCTGACCGCTCCGCAGGCGCAGCAACTGGCGCTGGCCCGACTGGTGCTGGCTGACCCGCACACCCTGGTCCTGGACGAGGCCACCTCGCTGCTGGACCCGAGGGCCGCCCGGCACCTGGAGCGCTCGCTCTCGCGGGTGCTGGAGGGCCGGACGGTGATCGCCATCGCGCACCGGCTGCACACCGCCCACGACGCCGACGTGATCGCCGTGGTCGAGGGCGGGCGGATCAGCGAGTACGGCAGCCACCCGGAGCTGGTCGCCGCGGGCGGTCCGTACGCGGCGCTCTGGCGGTCCTGGCGGGACGAGCGGTAACCGGGGGCGGCAGCGGCCCCCCGGGCGCTCTGCTGCCCCGACCGGCCACCGGTGGCTGGCCGCTCCCGGTGACACAGCGCAAACCCGCACGGGGCAGGGTTGCCCCGTGCGGGTTACTCCCGGGCGCGTAACCGGACAAGTCGGTCGATCGGCCCGCAGACTGCGCGTGTGACCAAGATTTCAGACGGTTCTTCCAGCACCCGGCGCAGCGAGATCGGTGGCGTCCCCACCCGGTACATCGGGATCGGCGTCATCGTCGTGCTCGCGGTGTGGTTCCTGTTCGCCAACCTCGACAAGGTGAAGATCCAGTTCTGGGTGTTCACCGTGACCGCGCCGCTCTGGATCGCGCTGCTCGCCACCCTGATCGCGGGTGGTGCGCTGGGGTGGTTGCTGAAGGGGCGGAGCACCAAGTGACGGCACCGCCGGGGGCGTCCGCCTTCGAGCCGCTGATCGAGCTGCGGGGCGTCAACAAGCACTTCGGCGAGCTGCACGTGCTGCAGGACATCGAGCTGACGGTGGGTCGCGGCGAGGTCGTGGTGGTGATCGGGCCCTCCGGCTCCGGCAAGTCCACGCTCTGCCGGGCGATCAACCGCCTGGAGCCGATCGAGTCGGGCAGCATCTCGATCGACGGCAAGCCGCTGCCCGCGGAGGGCAAGGGGCTCGCCCTGCTGCGCGCGGACGTCGGGATGGTCTTCCAGTCCTTCAACCTCTTCTCCCACAAGACCGTGCTGCAGAACGTCTCGCTGGCGCAGATCAAGGTCCGCGGCCGGCCGCGCGCGGAGGCGGACGCGAAGTCCCGGGCCCTGCTGGAGCGGGTCGGGCTGGTCGCCCAGGCGGACAAGTACCCGGCGCAGCTCTCCGGGGGTCAGCAGCAGCGCGTCGCGATCGCCCGGGCGCTCGCCATGGAGCCCAAGGCACTGCTCTTCGACGAGCCCACCTCCGCCCTCGACCCCGAGATGATCAACGAGGTGCTGGACGTGATGCGCCAGCTCGCGCACGAGGGCATGACCATGGTGGTGGTCACCCACGAGATGGGGTTCGCCCGCGCGTCGGCCAACCGGGTGGTGTTCATGGCCGACGGGCGGATCGTCGAGGACCGTGCCCCCGAGGACTTCTTCGGCGCGCCGGAGAGCGAGCGCGCCCGGGACTTCCTGTCCAAGATCCTGAAGCACTGAGGCGGGCGCCGTGACGAGGAAGTGGATGCTCGCCGCCGCGGCCCTGATCGTGCTGCTGGCCGGCTGCGGCAAGGAGGGCACCCCGCCGCCGAAGGGTCCGCAGCCCAGCGCGCTGCCCAGCTACCAGGTGCGGGACGCCGCCGGCGTCACCGGTTCGCCCACCCTGGACGCGGCGCGCGCCCGGGGCCACCTGGTGGTGGGGGCCAAGGAGGACCAGCCCTACCTCGGCCAGAAGAACCCGGCCACCGGGGAGTACTCCGGCTTCGACATCGAGATCGCCAGGATGGTCGGCGCCGACCTGGGCTTCGCGCCCGACCGGATCGAGTTCCGGACGATCGCCTCCGCCAACCGGGAGACCGCCCTGCAGAACGGGCAGGTGGACTACTACGTCGGCACCTACACCATCAACGACAACCGCAAGAAGCTGGTCGGCTTCGCAGGGCCGTACTACCTGGCCGGCCAGTCGCTGCTGGTGCGCGAGAACAACGACACCATCCACGGCCCGGAGGACCTGAACGGCAAGAAGGTCTGCTCGGCGGCGGGCTCCACCCCGTACCAGCGGATCCAGAAGCAGTACCCCGACGTCAAGCTGATCGGCTACGACACCTACTCGGCCTGCGTGGACAACCTGATCACCGGCCAGGTGGACGCCGTCACCACGGACAACACGATCCTGATGGGCTACGCGGCCAAGGTGCCGGACGAGCTCAAGGTGGTCGGGCCGCTGTTCTCCCAGGAGCCGTACGGGATCGGGACGCCGAAGGACGACACCGTGCTGCGCTACGCGCTCGACGACGCCCTGGCGCACCACGAGGAGAACGGTGACTGGAAGCGGGCCTACGACGCCACCCTCGGCCTGTCCGGGGTGCCCGCGCCGACCCCGCCGCCGATCGACCGGTACTGAGAGGGCCGCCCCGTGAAAACGCTGACCGACAACTGGTCGACCTACTGGGAGGGCTTCCTCGGCACCCTCTCGCTGTTCGTGGTGAGCGCCGTGCTCGCCCTGGTGCTGGGCGTGCTGATCGCCGGCTTCCGGGTCTCGCCGGTGCGGCCGCTGCGGGTGTTCGGGACGGTCTGGGTGACGCTGCTGCGCAACACCCCGCTGACCCTGCTCTTCTTCATCGTGGTGCTGGGCCTGCCGCGGTTCGACATCACGCTGCCGTTCTTCACCTTCGCGGTGCTCGCGCTCGGCTGCTACACCTCGGCGTTCGTCTGCGAGGCGATGCGCGCGGGGGTCAACACCGTGCCCAGCGGCCAGGGCGAGGCGGCCCGGAGCCTGGGCATGACCTTCGGGCAGACGATGAGCCTGGTGGTGCTGCCGCAGGCGTACCGGTCGGTGGTCGCCCCGATCGGCAGTGTGATGATCGCGCTGGCCAAGAACACCGCGATCGCCGGCTCGTTCAGCGTGACCGAACTGCTCGGCAGCTACCGGACCATCAACGAGCTGGGGTACAGCATCATCTGGACCTTCGTCTGGATCGCCGTCGGCTACCTGATCATCACCCTGGCCGTCAGCGCGCTCTTCAACGTGCTGGAACGACGAGTGGCGGTGTCGCGATGACGGTGGAATCCTCGGCGCTCTACGACATCCCCGGCCCCAAGGCGCTGGCCCGGCACCGGCTGTACGGGCTGATCGCACTGGTCGCGATCGCCGCGCTGATCGGGTGGATCGTCTACATGCTGTTCCACACCGAGCAGTTCACGTACCAGAAGTGGATGGCCTTCGAGTACGAGGGCGTGCAGGACCTGCTGCTGCGCGGGCTGGGGAACACGCTCAAGGCCTTCGGATGGACGGTGCTGTTCGCGCTGCCGTTCGGCGCGCTGTTCGCGGCCGGGCGGCTCTCCGACCACCGGGCGGTGCGCTGGCTCTCCACCCTGGTGGTGGAGTTCTTCCGGGCCATGCCGGTGCTGGTGATGATCTTCTTCATCTTCGTCGCGCTCAAGGTGGAACCACTCTGGGCGCTGGTGGCCGGTCTGGTGCTGTACAACGGCTCGGTGCTGGCCGAGGTGTTCCGGGCCGGTGTGCTCGCGGTGCCCGCCGGGCAGCGCGAGGCGGCGTACGCGCTGGGCATGCGCAAGACCCAGGTGATGTCCTACGTGCTGGTGCCGCAGGCCAACCGGGCGATGCTGCCGGCCATCATCAGCCAGCTGGTGGTGGCGCTCAAGGACACCTCGCTGGGCTTCCTGATCACCTACGAGGAGTTCCTGCACGCGGGCAAGCTGATCGCCACCAACCTCGACTACGACCTGCCGTTCATCCCCGTGGTGATGGTGATCTCGCCGATCTACATCGGGATGTGCCTGGCGCTCTCCTGGCTGGCCCGGTGGGTCGAGGCCCGTACCCGGCGCAGTCCGAGCACCCAGGGCGGCGCACCGGTCGCCGAGGCCGGACTGGTGCTGGGGCTGCCCCCGGAGGAGTAGGAGCGGCGGGAACGCACCGGAGAAACCATAGGTGCGGGTGGGAATAGCTCCGGCATCTCCAAAGTCTGCTTATGATTCCTGGGACCAGGGGCGCGGGCAGGTGGAGGGGCAGTGGAGCCGGTATTCGACTCGCGGCACATCAGGACCTTCCACGAGGTCGTCCGGGCCGGCTCCTACTCGGCCGCCGCCCGCGAGCTCGGCTACACCCAGCCCGCCATCACCCAGCAGATGAAGGCGCTGGAGCGGTCCGTCGGAGTCCCGCTGTTCACCCGGGCCGGGCGCGGGCTGCGCCTCACCGAGGCCGGTGAGGCACTGGCCCGGCACGCCGAACTGATCCTCGGCAGTCTCGCCGCGGCCCAGCAGCAACTCGGCGCGCTCGCCCGGTTGCGCGCCGGGAGGGTCCGGGTCTGCGCGTTCCCGAGCGCCAACGCGACCCTGATACCCCAGGCGATGGCCCGGCTGCTCGCCGAGCACCCCGGGGTCCGGGTCGAACTGCTGGAGGCCGAACCGCCCGACTCCGTGCAGCGGCTGCTGCGCGGCGAGTGCGACATCGCGCTCTCCTTCCGCTACCCGGGCGTCGCCGCCGAGCTGCCGCCCGAGCTGGACGAGATCCCGCTGATGGAGGACCTGCTCACGGTGCTGCTGCCGGTCGGCCACCCGCTGGGCCGCCGGCACGCCGTCCGGCTGGCCGACCTCGACGGCGAGCGCTGGATCGCCGGGTGTCCGCGCTGCCGGGCCAACCTGCTGCACGTCTGCGCCGAGGAGGGCTTCGCACCCGACATCGTCTTCTCCACCGACGACAACCTGGCGGTGCAGAGCCTGGTCGCCGCCGGGGTCGGGATCGCGCTGATGCCCGCGCTGGTGCTCTCCTTCATGTGCCACCGCAAGGTCACCGGGCGCGCCGTCGAGCCGCACCTGCGGCGCCAGGTGAGCGCGTACGTGCTCCGCGAGCACCGCCGGATCCCGGCCACCGCGCTGGTGCTGGACCAGTTGCGGTCCGCGGCGGCCTCGCGGGTGGGCTGCTGATCCCCGCCGTTCGACAACCGGCCCGTCGGCCCGGGGTCAATCCATAAGCGGGGTTTGGGGAAGAGCGAAAGAACCCTCCTTGGACGTGATGGGTCGGCCGGGGCCAACCTGCTGGCATGACACCCTCCGCCACGGTCGGCAGCGACCGGCTCACCGAGCGCATGACCGCCCTGGTCGGCGAGATCCGCGCGGTCGTGGACCGCGGCCTGCCGCCGGAACTCACCGCCTACCTGGTCGGTGAGCGACTCTCCCCGCACCTGGGGGACGCCGGCCTGCTCACCGAGGCGCAGTGCGAGGGGGATCCCGACCGCTACCGCCAGCACGTCCTGCACGCCGAGGCCGACGGGGGGTTCTCGGTCGTCGCGCTGGTCTGGCTGCCCGGCCAGGAGACCCCGATCCACGACCACGTCTCCTGGTGCGTGGCCGGCGTCCACCAGGGCAAGGAGAGCGAGACCCGCTACCGGCTGGTGTCCGACGGACGCACCGCCCACCTGGTGGAGACCGAGCACGTGGTCGGCCCGGCCGGCACCGTCGCCGCCTTCGCCCCGCCCGGCGACATCCACCTGGTGCGCAACGCCTGCTCCTCCACGGCCATCTCGATCCACGTCTACGGCGCCGACGTCTCCCGGCTGGGCACCAGCATCCGGCGCGTCTACCGGCTGCCCGCCGACGGGCGGCGGTGAGCCCGCCGTGGCACTGACCCTCCGGGACCGGCCGGTCCGCACCCGCGCACTGCCCCCGCTCGGCGGCGACGTCCCCGGGCTGCTGCTCGCCGCCCTCGGCGTGGCCGCCGCGCTCGCGATCCACCAGGCCGTGCCCGCCGTGCCCAAGCTCACCGCCGCCGTGGTGCTCGGCATGGCCGCCGCCCACCTGCCCGGGCTGCGCCCGGTGGTCCGCGGGGTGGCCCGGCCGGGCCTCTCGACGGCCGGGAAGCGGCTGATGCGGCTCGGCATCGTGCTGCTCGGCCTCAAGCTCGGCCTGGACGACGTGCTCGGCCTCGGCTGGGCCACCGTCGCCATGGTCGTCGCCGTGGTGGCCGCCACCTTCGCCGGGACCGTCTGGCTCGGACGCCGGCTCGGCCTGCCGGGCGACCAGCCGCTGCTCGTCGCCACCGGGTACTCGATCTGCGGGGCCTCGGCGATCGGCGCGGTCAGCCAGGCCGCCGGCAGCGAGGAGGAGGACGTCGCCGCCTCCGTCGCGCTGGTCACCCTCTGCGGCACCCTGGCCATCGCCGTCCTCCCGCTGCTCCACCAGCCGCTCGGGCTGGACGACGCCGGGTTCGGGCGCTGGGTCGGCGCCAGCGTGCACGACGTCGGGCAGGTGGTCGCCACCGCGCAGACCGGCGGGGCGGGTGCGCTGCGCGAAGCCGTCCTGGTCAAGCTGATGCGGGTGGTGCTGCTGGCGCCACTGGTCGCTGGGGTCGCCGTCGCGATGCGGCGGGCGCGCCGGGGCACCCCCGGGGCCACCGGCAAGCGGCCGCCGATCGTGCCGCTCTTCGTGGCCGGGTTCCTCGCGATGATCGCGCTGCGGACCACCGGCGTGCTGCCCGACCGGGCGCTCACGCTGGCGGGGGACGCGCAGGAGCTGCTGCTGGCGGCCGCGCTGTTCGGCCTCGGCAGCGCCGTGCACCTGCCGACCATGCTGCGCACCGGCGGGCGGATCGCCCTGCTGGGGCTGGCCTCCTGGGTGATGGTCGCCGGCGTCAGCTACGCGGGGGTGCTGATCACGACGTGACCGGCCGGGCGGTGGCCTCGGCTATTGTCGGGCGGGTACTCGTTCGCCGAGCCGTTCTGCACCCGAGCCCGGGAGGAATCGCCGCATGTCCATCGCACTGCCCGCACGGGACGACCAGGAGGCAGTCGTCACCCTCGACCGGCGGGAGGGCCCGTTCGGCGAGGTGGTGCTGCGTCGGCGCGGACGGCACTTCGAGATCATCGCGAACGGCTGCTTCCTGATGGACACCGCCGACGGCCGCTCCGAGCGGTTGCTGATCCAGGCGGCGCTGGACGAGCTGGACCGCACCGGCCCCGCGGTGGAGCGCCCCTCGGTGCTGATCGGCGGGCTCGGCGTCGGATTCTCGCTGGCGTACGCGGTGGCCGAGGCGCGCTGGGGCCGGATCGCGATCGTCGAGCGCGAGAACGCGATCATCGACTGGCACCGGAGTGGCCCGCTGGGTGCCTTCTCCGGCGGCGCACTGGAGGACGAGCGGGTGGCGGTGCTCCACACCGACCTGCTGGAGTACCTGGCGGCGGCGGACGGCGAGCGCTACGACGCGCTCTGCCTGGACATCGACAACGGCCCGGACTGGACGGTCACCGACTCCAACGCCGGGCTCTACGGAGCCGACGGGCTGGCCGTGCTCTGGCACCGGCTGCGGCCGGGCGGGGTGCTGGCGGTCTGGAGCGCGCAGCCCTCCCCGGACTTCGAGGAGGCGCTGCGCGCGGCGGGCTTCTCGGACGTGGTCACCCACGAGATCGAGGTCGCCCGGGGAGTGCCGGACGTGGTGCACCTGGCCCGGCGCGCCGACTGAGCGCCGCGCCGGGCCGGGTCGTCCTGGGCCGGCTGGGCCGGGCTGTACCGGTGGTCTACTTCAGACCGTTGTCCACCGCGGCCATCAGTTCGCCGTTCGGGGTGTCGCCGTCGAAGGCCCACACCATCGCGCCGGCCAGCCCCTGGGACTTGATCCAGGCGGTCTTGCGGGCGATCTCGATCGGGTCGTCGTAGGTGTAGAGGACGGTCCCGTTGTAGATGTACGCGTGGCCGGCCACCGGGTCCCGGTAGATGGTGTAACCGCCGCCGGTGGCCATCTGCTTGAGCTTCTTGTAGTCCTCGAAGCCGGCCTCGTACGTCCCCGGGCCGGGGCCCGTCGCGGTCTGGAACAGGCCGTTGGTGGTGCCGCGCGGCACCCCCGTCCAGCCGCGTCCGTAGAACGGGATGCCCAGGGTCAGCTTGCTCTTCGGAGCGCCGCCGTTGAGGTAGGCGTTGATGGCGATCTCGGAGCTGAACTGCCGGTCCGGGGTGCTCGGGTCACCGGCCGCGAGTTTGATCGCGGACTGCTGGTTGGTGCTCATCTCCCAGCCGCCGTGGTAGTCGTAGCCCTGGATGGTGGCGAAGTCGAAGGCGCCGAACAGCCCGGGGATGTCGATGCCGGCGGTGACCTTCGCCGGGTCGGCCGGGAGGAAGGCGCTCAGCGTGTAGTGCTTGGCGGTGGTGGCGCCGAGGGCGTCCAGCTGGCGGCGGAACTCCTGGGCCAGCAGGGTGTAGTTGGCCTTGTCGGTCGGGCGGAAGATGTTCCCGTCGTGCCCGCCGGAGGCCGGCCACTCCCAGTCGAGGTCGATGCCGTCGAAGATGCCGGCCGCGCTGCCCGGACCGCCGCGGCCGTCGATGACCGGCAGGTTGCCCTTGATGTACATGTCGATGCAGGAGCTCACCAGCGCCTTGCGGGAGGCGTCGGTGGCGGCCGCGTCGGAGAACCACTTGCTGTACGACCAACCGCCCAGCGAGATCTGGATCTTGAGGTTGGGGTACTTGGCCTTGAGCTGCTTCAACTGGTTGAAGTTGCCCGCCAGCTTCTGGTCCCAGGTGTCGGTGGTGCCGGCCACCGAGCTGCCGGCGTCCCAGCCCTTGCCGAAGTCGGCCCAGGCGTCACCGGCGCCGTCGCCCGCGTTGGGGTCGTTGTCCGGTCCGGCGGCCTTGTTGGTGATGAAGCACTGTTTGGTGGTCGGGTGGATGTTGGCGAAGGCGTAGTTGAGCGTGGTGAGCCGGCCGGCCGAGCCGGAGGTGTCGAGCTGCTTCACGCTGTACCCGCGGGCGTAGATGCTCCACTGGGTGAAGTAGCCGATCTTCAGCGCGCCGGGGTTGCTCCCGCCGGGCTGGGTCTTGCCGGTCACGGCGTTCGACGCGGGGGAGACGTTGCCGGCCGCGTCTCGGGCCTTCACGGTGAAGGTGTACGAGGTGTCCGGAGCCAGGTTGCCCACGGTGGCGGAGGTGCCGGTGACGGTGGCGGCGAGCGCGGTGCCGTTGTAGACGTCGTAGGCGGTGACCCCGATGTTGTCGGTGCTGGCGCCCCAGGTGAGCGAGACGCTGTTGGCGTCCGAGCCGGTGACCAGCGGGGTGCCGGGGGTGGTCGGTGCCTGGCGGTCCGGGTCGGTCGGCGGCTTGGTGGTGGCGGTGACCGGGCCGGCGGCGGTCGAGCGGTTGCCCGCGGCGTCGAAGGCCTGGACGGTGAACTGGTAGGCGGTGCCGGCGGTCAGGCCCTGGACGGTGACCGCCGTGGTGGCGCCGTCCGTGGTGGCGACCTTGGTGGCGCCCTGGAACACGTCGTAGCCGGTGACCCCGACGTTGTCGGTGCTCGCCGTCCAGGCGAGGTCGACGGTGGTCTGGGTGGTGCTGCCGGCCTGGAGGCCGCCGGGCACGGTCGGCGCGCTCTGGTCCCCGCCGGCGCCGTCGCAGGGCTGGCCGTTCAGCTTGCAGTTGAGCAGGGGCTTGTAGGCGCCCGAGTAGGCGATGTTGAAGCCGAAGTTGTACGTGCCGCCCGGCGGCAGGTTGCCGGCCCAGCTGGGGTTCTTGACCGTGACGTGCGAACTCGCCGTGGTGTAGCTCGCGTTCCAGAGCGAGGCGACCGTGTTGGCGGCCGGCAGGTCGAACTCCAGGGTCCAGCTGGGCAGGGTGGCGCTGGAGCCGTTGGTGATGGTGTAGCTGCCCTCGTAGCCGGTGCTCCAGTCGCTGCCCTTGGTGAACGTCGCGGTGGCGGACCCGGCGGCGTGGGCGGCGGTGTTGGGCAGGGAGACGGCGAGCAGCGGGACGATCAGGGTCCCGGCCGCCAGCAGCGGCAGCTTGATCCGACGTCGGCGCATGGTTGTGGCTCCTGTCCTGGGGCCTCCGGGCATGCCGGGTCGCCCCGTTACCTGTGGGGAGGTGTCAGGTGCGTGGAGCAGCGTGCGGGAGCTCCGGGCCGTCGGGCGGCGCGGAACCGGAGACCTCCGGCCGTCGGGGTGCCGTCAGGATCCTGTGCTCCCCGAGGGTAGGGAGCCGCTCGGCAACTGGCAATAGGTCTGTACCAGTTGACGGTGGTGGACATGGCGGGCGGCGCGGTCGCCGGTCGGTGGGCCGGGGGCGGACGCGCACCGGCGGCCGCCCCTGGTGCGGGGCGGCCGCCGGTGCGGGGCGGTCCGGGCCTCAGCCGAAGGGGCTGGTCTCCGGCGCGGCGGCCGGTGCGGCCTCGGGGGCGGCGGGGATGTCGGCCGGCAGCGGGGCGAAGGGGTTGAAGTCCGGCGGCGGAACCATCACCGGGGTGCCCTTGGGGCCGCGCGCCGGGTCGTCCGGCCCGTCCTCGGCCGTCGGCAGGGTGACGGTCGGCGCGGGGACGGTCGGCGGCGCCGAGGGTGGCGGCGGCACGGCGGCGGGCGGCTGCGGGAGGGTGGTGCCGAACGGGTCGCTCGGCCGGTCCTCGGCCGTCACCGTGCCGAACGGGTCGGCGGCCCGGGTGGCGGCCGGTGCGGCCTCGGGGGCGGCGGGGGCGGTGGTGTCGGCCGGCAGCGGGGCGAAGGGGTCGAAGTCCGGCGGCGGGACCATCACCGGCGTGCCCTTGGGGCCCCGCTCCGGGTCGTCGGCGGTCTCCGGCACGGTGGTGTCGGTGAGCGTCGCGGCCTGGGGGGCGAAGGGGTCGAAGTCCGGCGGCGGGACCATGACGGGGGTGCCCTTGGGGCGCCGCTCGGCCGCCTCCGGACTGTCGTCCGGCACCAGGAGGGGCTCGACGGGCGTCGGGTCGGCCTCGGGGGCGAAGGGGTTGAAGTCGGCCGGGGGGACCCGGACCGGCGTGCCGCGCAGGTGGACCGGCAGCGGCGTGGCGTCGTCCGGAGCGGGCGCGGCGGCCTGCTCCGGGACGGCTTCGGCGGCGAACCCGGCCGTCGCGGCGAGCGGTTCGGCCGCCGGAACGGGCGTCGGAGTCGGGGCCGGAACCGGGTACGGCTCGGCGGGGACGCTGTGGGCGGGGGTCGCGGCGGGCGCCGGCGCGAAGGCGCGGACCGGCGGGGTCAGCTGCCCGGCCACGCCGTCCCAGCCGAACTGGACGCTCTTCAGCAGCTCGGCGAAGGCCTCCGTGTACAGCTCCCAGTCCTGCTGCTGCGCCGTCGTGAGCTGGACGCAGAGCACCGAGACACCGTCCGGCAGCGGCACGAACGCCTCCACCACCGAGGTGACCGCCCAGCGGCGCCGGCCGTCGTCGGCGAGCGGACCGGGGACGGGGACGCTGCGGCCCTCGACCAGGACGGCGGCCGGGCCGGCCGGCAGCAGCACCGTCCAGACCTCGGCGTGCCGGCGGACGGTGGCCAGTTCGGTGGCCAGCCCGGAGATCGGCAGCGGGTGGCGGGCGAGCGAGACCACCAGGGTGGCCTCGGTCGGTCGGCCGGCCACCTCCAGGGCGCAGAGCCCGGCGTAGACCGTGCCCGAGGCGGTGATGGAGTCGGCCAGGGACGCGGCGATCACCGCGAAGTCGCGGCGCGGCGCCGGACCGGTGCCGCTGAACAGCTCCTCGGCGACCTCGGCCAGGTGCGCGGTCAGCTCGGCGGCGGCCGCACCGGTGGCCGGGTCGACGCCCTTGGCGGTGGCCACCGCGTCGGCCCCGGCCGGGCCGGCGGGCACGGTACGGGCGGAGACGCCGACCGGGCCGCCCGGGGAGGTCAGCGGGTGGAAGCCGGGCGGGACGACCAGGCGGACCTCGGCGCCGGCGCCGGTGGCGAGCTCCACCGGCTGCCGGGTCTGCTGTCCGGCGGCGAGCGCCGCCAGCGCGGCGGCGAACGGCGGGCGCAGCTCGGGGGCGGCGACCTCGCCGGCCACCGGCAGCCCGAACAGCGCGGCCGTGGCGGTGCCCCGGTCGGCCACCGCGCCGCGTACCGGGCCGCCGCCGTACCGCGCGAGCAGCGCGTCGCCGGCCAGCTCGGCCAGCGGGGCGCCGGTGCCCGGGCGGGCCGTCCCGGCGGTGACCACGGTGCCGAGCCGGTCGACGGCGTCGTACACCGGACCGTTGGGCGCCAGTGGGAGGTTGAACAGGGCCTCGGCCGCCGGGTGGGCGCCGGCGGTCAGGGCCGTCAGCGAAGCCGCCGGGTGGCGCGACGTGTGCTTCTCGAAGAGGGCTTCGGTGAGCGCGCCGAGCGTCGCGGACACCTGCTCCGCCGGGGCGAAGGGATTGGCCTCCGTGGTGAACTGGCCGTCCTGGGTCAACTGATGAGCCCCCCGCTCTGCTGCGTGTGCGTTGGTGGTTCGGCGGATCCGGGCGCGCTCCTGACCGGCGCGGCGTCAGATCCGTGCCCATTCCTATCAGAGGCCGCCGCTGTGGCAGAACCGGCGTCCGCCGGTTCAGTTCGCGGGCTCGACCGCCAGCGCGGCGACCGCGTCCGCGATGCCGGGAACGGCGAACAGGCCCGCGAGTTCGCGCACCAGCCGCCCGGCCGGGCCGGCGGGGCGCTCGGCGGCGAAGAAGCCGGCGAGTTCGGCGGCCAGCGCGGGCTCCCGGGCGGCGGTCAGCGTCAGGGCCGCGACGAACTCCTGGACCAGGTGCAGCTGCAGCTCCTCCAGCGGCACCGAGCGCTCGCCCAGCCACTCCAGCGAGGTGATCTCGGCGTTGGCGATCCAGGCGCGGACGGTCAGCCGCAGGCCCGGACTCGGCGAGGGGACCGCCAGGTGGCTCAGGATCTGGTCGTGCGCGGCCCGCCGGACTTCGTCGATCACCGCCGACGTCCCGGCGCTGGCCGCCACCGAGCCGCCGCGAAGCAGCGCGGCGAAGCCGGGACCGTGGCTCTGCACGAAGTCCAGGTAGCGGCCCATCACCCGGTACAGCCGCTCGGAGAGCGGGCCGTCGGCGGGCTCCTCGAAGCGGCCGGCCAGCTCGCGGCCGGCCCGGCGCAGCGACTCCTCGTACAGCGCCTGCTTGCCGGGGAAGTAGTGGTAGACCAGCGGGCGGGAGGCGCCGGCGGCGGCCGCGATGTCGTCGATCGACACCTCCTCGGGCGGGCGCCGGCTGAAGAGGTCCAGGGCGACGGCGATCAGCTGCTCGCGCCGCTCGTCCACGCTGAGCCGCCGGCGCGGGCGCTCGCCGCCCTTCCCGGCCGGTGCGCCGGCGGCGGTGCCGCCGGGTGCCGCGAGGTCCGGGGTCGCGCCGTCCGGGGCGCCGGTGCGGCCGGCGGCCCGGCCGCTGCTCCGGGCGGTGCGCGGGGACGTGGGCGCCGCCGACGGCGTACGGGAAGCCATGGGCGTCACCCTATCCGGCCCGGGCGACCGCCGTGGATCTTGTCCGGTGGCCGGGAACCGGGCCTACCGCGCCGGGTGCCGCTCCCGGTAGCGGCGGTACGCCTCCAGGCCGTCCGGCACGAACGCGTCGGCCGCCAGCCGGGCGTCCAGCTCCTCCGGGGTCAGCCAGGCGTGCCAGGCGACCTCGGACTCCTGCGGCGCGACCGGGCCGTCCCAGCGCGCCTCGTACAGGTCGCACCACCAGGAGAGCCCCTCCTGCCGGAAGAGGAACTTGAACAGCGGGCGCGGCTCGATCCCGCTGACGCCGAGCTCCTCCTCGGCCTCGCGGACGGCGGCACTCGCGTACGTCTCGCCGGCGCCGACCACGCCGCCGACGAACATGTCGTGGAAACCGGGCGCGAACAGCTTGGTGTCGGTCCGCCGGTGCACGAAGATCCGCCCGGTCCGGTCGCGGACCAGGATGAACACGCAGCGGTGGGTCAGCCCCCGCCGGTACACCTCCCCGCGCGGGGCGGTCCCGATCACCCGGTCGTGCTCGTCGACGACGTCCAGCAGTTCATCCGCAGGGTTGGTCATGACGGACAGGTTAGGGTTTCCGGGCCCGGTTCGAACGCGGGCACGACAGGATTCGGACGACTCCGGGGGCGCGCGGTGACGGAGATCTGGGGCGAGACGGCCGAGGGCTTCGAGCCCGTACGGGAGGCCTTCTCGCGCAACTTCCAGGAGTACGGCGAGCTCGGCGCGGCGTTCGCGCTGTACGTGCGCGGGCGCAAGGTGGTCGACCTGTGGGGCGGCGACGCCCGGCCCGAGGTCGGTGGCCGGCCCGCGCCGGCCGTGCCGTGGACGGCGGACACCGCGCAGGTGCTGCGCTCGGTCACCAAGGGCCTGACCGCGACCACGGCGCTGCTGCTCGCCGAGCGCGGGCAGCTCGACCTGGACGCGCCGGTGGTCTCGTACTGGCCGGAGTTCGGCGCGGCGGGCAAGGGCGCGGTGCCGGTGCGCTGGCTGCTCTCGCACCAGGCCGGGGTGCCGGCGCTGGACGTGCCGCTGCGGCTGGAGGACGTGCTCACCTGGGAGCGGGCGGTCGCGGCCGTGGCCGCGCAGGCGCCGGCCTGGGAGCCCGGCACCGCGCACGGCTACCACCCGTACACCTTCGGCTGGCTGGTCGGCGAGGTGGTCCGCCGGGTCAGCGGGCGCACGGTCGGCCAGTACTTCGCCGAGGAGATCGCCCGGCCGCTCGGCCTCGACCTGTGGATCGGGCTGCCGGCCGGCGCCGCGCCGCGGGTCGGCCGGCTGGTCGACCTGCCCGCCCCGGAGGCCGCCCGGACCGGCCCGAGCGGGCTGCGGCTGCGCCCCAAGCAGGTGGTCCGGGACGCCTACCAGGACCCGGCCTCGCTGACCGCCCGGGCGTTCGCCTCGGTGCGGCCCGGGGTGGACCTCAACGACCCGGCGGTGCAGGCCGCCGAGATCCCCGGGGCGGGCGGGATCGGCACCGCGCGGGCGCTGGCCCGGTTCTACGCGGCGCTCGTCGGCGCGGCCGACCGGGAGGGCGGGGCGCCGGGCACGGTGCCGGGACCGTTGCTGGGGCCGGAGGTGCTGGCCCGCGCGGCCGGGCCGGTGGTCAGCGGGCCGGACCGGGTACTGATCGTCAACTCGACGTTCGGCCTCGGCTTCTTCCGGCACGGCCCGACCGCGCTGATGGCCTCGCCGGCGAGCTTCGGCCACCCGGGCCGGGGCGGCTCGCTCGGCTTCGCCGACCCGGAGCTCGGCCTCGGGTTCGGCTACGTCACCAACGGCATGCAGCCCGGGGTGACGGGAGACGTCCGCTCCCGCCGGCTGATCCACGCGGTGCGCGGCTGCCTCGGGCTGTCCTGAGCGGCGTCAGGCCTGGCCGGTCTCGAAGCGGCTGATCCGGTTGCCGTCGACGACGAAGCGCCAGGCGGTGCGCATCTCGCCCCAGGTCTCGTTGCTGTAGTTGGCGATCAGCGCGCGGCCGCCGTCCGACTCGGACTGGACGTCCATGTGGCCGCGGCTGGTGAAGATCTCACGGTCGATCCAGTCCGCCAGGTCACGGTCGGCGCCGTCGTCGGACATCGTGGCGTCCTCGGTGAGCAGGGCCGTGAAGGCCGCGCGGTCGTTGGCGTTGATCGCGGCGACGGCGGCCCGGACGGTCGGGTCGGAGAGCTTGGCGATGGCGATGGTCACGGTTTCTCCCAGGGTGAAGGGGGACGGGTCTCCTGTCTAAGGCGTCCGCCGGGCGTGTCCGGGCATGTCGGCGGCGCGTCGGTGATTTTCGGTACTCATGTGCTTTGATCCCGATATGGGTGATTTGCTCGCGGAAGGGAGTCCCATGGGTCCGGCCGAACTGCTCGTCCTGGCGTTCCCCCGGCAGACCATCACCGTCGAGGCGGCCACCGTGCTCGGCAAGCTGCGCACCGGGGGCGACATCCGGGTGGTCGACTCGCTGGTGGTCACCCGGCACGTGGACGGGGAGGCGACGTACGGCGAGCTCGCCGACTACGAGGACCTGCGCGGCATCGTCCCGGACGGGCACGCCGACCTGCCGCTGATCGGGCCCGAGGACGCGCAGGAGGCGGCCGAACTGCTGGTGCCGGGCACGGTGGCGCTGCTGGTGCTGATCGAGCACGTCTGGGCGCGGGAGGCCGCCGAGGCCCTGAGCGCCGTCGGCGGGCGGATCGCCTCGGGCGTCCGGATCCCGCCCGAGCACATCGACGAGGCCGTCCGCGCCGCCGAGGCGCACCGCGCGGCCGGGAAGTGAGGACGCCGTGATCCGATCCCCGGGGCCGATCCGGCCGGTGCGGGTGCAGCGGCCGGTGGGCGCGCCGCTGGTGCGCGGACCGGTGCTGGGCGCCGCGGCCGGCCGGTCGCCGGGCGGGCCGGTGGCCGAGGGCGCCGGACCGGTGGACGAGCCGGTGAACCAGCCGGCGGTCGGGCCGCAGATCGCGGGCATGCTTTTCGACCTGGGCCGGCTGACCCGGCAGGGCCTGCTCACCCCCGAGGAGTTCGCGACCGCGAAGGCGCGGCTGCTCGACGGGTGAGCTCGGGAGAACCGCGGTGCGGCGCCTCGCAGGGGCGCCGCACCGCGGACCACGGGGAGTGGTGGCGGAGTGGGAAGTCGGCCGGTCCGACGTCCCGCTCCGCCTTTCGCGTCCGTCGGGAGCGCCCGGTGCCCGGCCGGGCGTCCGGCGCCCGGCCTAGAAGAAGCCCAGGGCGTCCGGGGAGTAGCTGACCAGCAGGTTCTTGGTCTGCTGGTAGTGCTCCAGCACGGCCTTGTGGTTCTCCCGGCCGATGCCGGAGTTCTTGTAGCCGCCGAACGCCGCGTGCGCGGGGTAGAGGTGGTAGCAGTTGGTCCAGACCCGCCCGGCCTGGATCGCCCGCCCGGCCCGGTAGGCGGTGGCGCCGTCCCGGCTCCAGACGCCCGCGCCGAGGCCGTACGGGGTGTCGTTGGCCTGGGCGATGCCGTCGTCGAAGTCCTCGAAGCGGGTGACCGAGAGGACCGGGCCGAAGATCTCCTCCTGGAAGATCCGCATGCTGTTCACGCCCTCGAAGACGGTGGGCGTCACGTAGTAGCCGCCGGCCAGCGAACCGCCGAGGTCGGCCCGCTCGCCACCGGTCAGCACCTTGGCCCCCTCGGCCTGGCCGATCTCGATGTAGGAGAGGATCTTCTTCAGCTGGTCGTCGCTGGCCTGCGCGCCGACCTGGGTCGCGGTGTCCAGCGGGTCGCCCTGGCGGATCGCCCGCACCCGCTCCAGGCCGTCGGAGAGCAGGCGGTCGTAGACGTCGGACTGGATCAGCGCCCGGCTCGGGCAGGTGCAGACCTCGCCCTGGTTGAGGGCGAACATCGCGAAGCCCTCCAGGGTCTTGTCGTAGAAGGCGTCCTGCTCGGCCGCGACGTCCGCGAAGAACAGGTTGGGGCTCTTGCCGCCGAGCTCCAGCGAGACCGGGATCAGATTACCGCTGGCGTACTGGGAGATGAGCCGGCCGGTGGTGGTCTCGCCGGTGAAGGCTATCTTCCGGATCCGGGGGCTGGAGGCCAGCGGGCGGCCGGCCTCCAGGCCGAAGCCGTTGACCACGTTGAGCACGCCGGGCGGCAGCAGGTCCGCGGTGAGCTCGACCAGCAGCAGGATCGAGGCCGGGGTCTGCTCGGCGGGCTTGAGCACCACCGCGTTGCCGGCCGCCAGCGCCGGGGCGAGCTTCCAGACCGCCATCAGGATCGGGAAGTTCCACGGGATGATCTGGCCGACCACGCCCAGCGGCTCGTGGAAGTGGTACGCCACGGTGTCCTCGTCCAGCTGGGAGAGGCCGCCCTCCTGAGCGCGCAGCGCGCCCGCGAAGTAGCGCAGGTGGTCGACGGCCAGCGGCAGGTCGGCGGCCAGCGTCTCGCGCACCGGCTTGCCGTTGTCCCAGGTCTCCGCGACCGCCAGCTCCTCCAGGTGGTCGGCGATCCGGTCGGCCATCCGCAGCAGCACCTGGGCGCGTTCGGCGGGCGGGGTGCGGCCCCAGGCCGGGGCGGCGGCGTGGGCGGCGTCGAGCGCGGCCTCGATGTCCTCGGCGGTGCCGCGGGCGACCTCGGTGAAGACCTCCCCGGTGACCGGGCTGGGGTTCTCGAAGTACTCGCCGCGGACCGGCGGCGTCCAGCGGCCGCCGATCCAGTGCTCGTAGCGGGGCCGGTAGGCGACGATGCTTCCGGGCTGACCCGGGGGCAGGTAGACCGTCATGTGCTGGGTGCCTCCTCGCGCTGTCGGGGCACCGCCGCGGCACGCGGGCCGGGCGGTGCGCCGGGCCGCACCGGCGGCCCGGCGCAGGGGTGCGGCCGTGCACGCGGGCGGGGCGCCGCCGGGGCGCCCGCCGCTGGGCGTGTCGGACACGCCCTGGCACCCTAGCCGCGGACGGCGCCCCGCGGCTACCGTCCGTACGGGAGGGGTCCACGGAGGGTGCGCGTTCCGGCCGATTCCCGCCACGGCCGGGGCCCGGCGTTCGGGACCGCCCGGCCGGCGCGGGGCGGTCCGGTTCAGGCGGACTGGTACCGGCCGGTGCGCGACTCCCAACTGAGGTAGCCAGCCAGCCAGGTGACCAGGCCGTCGGCGTACCGCCCGGCGATCGCCCGCTCCACCCGGGCCAGGCCCAGCTCCCGGAAGACGTCAGGGAGTTGGGCATGCAGCTGGCGGCAGCGCTCGACCATCAGCTGGGCCTCGGCCATCACCACGGCGCAGGCCTCCTCGGCCGAGCAGCGGCGCTCCCGCTGCACGATCATCACCAGGTTGTTGACGTCGCCGCGCGGGGCCTCCAGGGGGAAGGACCGGACGTCGTTGCTGAGCGAGGGGATGTCGGCGGCGAGCTGGCGCAGTTGACGCAGGACCGGGTGGTGGAGCACGGCGGCGGGCACCTCGAAGTTGCCGAGCCGCTCCACCATGTCGAAGATCGTCTCCATCGCGGCGGTGCCCCGCCTGAGCACCAGGTACCCGTCGCGGTCCGGCGGGCGCGCGGAGATCCGTCCGGCGGCCTCGGCCGGGTGACTGGCCAGGTACCACTCCCAGTTGTAGGCCGCGCGGGCCTGCCAGCGGGCGGGCATGCCGCGCACGCTGCGGTCCCAGAGGTCCGCGAACGCCGTCTCGACGGGGGAGGAGGCATCGGGGCGCGCGCCGTGCAGGACGGCGATCAGCCGCTCGCAGATCGGGGCGACCTCGGTGGGGCGCCGGCCCAGCGGGCCGTCGAACTGGTCGTCGAAGAGGAAGTAGAAGCCCATCAGGTCTGCGGCCAGGGCGAGTTCGTCCGGCCCCGAGTCCGGGTAGCCGAGGGCGGCGAGGTCGACCACGTCCCAGTGGGCGTAGGAGGGGTGTGCCGGATCCGGGAGCAGCGGATGCCGGGTCAGCCAGGCGCGGTGCAGCTCGGCGGCGTGCGGGCCGTGCGGACTGCGGCGGTGCGGGAACGGAATCTGAAGTGAGGCGTCGTCAGACATCGGACTCCCGGTGCGGCGGAGGGTGGGGGCGCTGGCGGTACTCATGCTGATTGTGGGGGAGTTGGTGCGTCGGGTTTCCATCGGGGGGTCCCACAAGGAAGATCAACTCGATGGGAATGCCGTAGAGTATCGGATGCAATGATCGGACGTTAGGGATATAGGGCAATTGCCCTTGGCAAGCCGTCCGAACCCTCAATCTCGGCCCCAGCCTGCGCGAATGCTGCGCAACGCGCCCCCAGCGGCGCTAATCTCGGCTCCACGGGCAGGGAACGGTGAGGCGGAGGCGCGACGGTGACCGAGCAGCGACACGAACTTCGGGCGGAGGCGGCCGGCGCGGAGAAGCAGGACGCGGACGCCCTGTCACCCCGGGTCAGGCTGCGCGACCGCGACGCCGAACTCCGTTCGGCCGAAGCCGCGGTGGAGAAGCTCTGCCGGGAGTTCGCGGCCGGCGGCACCGAGATCGGCGAGCTACTCACGTTCTCCGGCCGGCCCGGCATCGGCAAGACCAGCCTGCTCCACGAGGTCCGCCGGATCGCCAAGCTCCGCGAGGGCGCCACGGTGCTCTTCGCCCGCGGCGGCGAGCGCCAGTTCAACGAGCCGTACCACGTCTTGCGCCAGCTGCTCCAGCCCGTCCTCGGCGACCTCGCCCCCGACGAGTTCCGGCAGGTGATGGGCACCTGGGAAGAGGTCGTCGGACCGGCCATGGGCCTCAAGCAGCCGAAGAGCGGGGCCCGCCGACTCGATCCGCAGGGCGTGCGCGACGGCCTCGACTACGTCCTCACCCAGCTCGCCCCGCGGCGCGCCCCGCTGGTGATGATCGTCGACGACCTGCACTGGGCCGACCTCGAATCGCTCGGCTGGCTCACCCAGTTCGCCGTCCGGGCCCGCGAGTTGCCCGTCCTGCTGGTCTTCGCCTACCGGGAGGACGCCGCCGACTGGCAGCCCGAGGCCCAGGACCAGCGGTGCGCCGTCACCGGGCTCGCCACCCGCCGGCACGAGCTCAGCAGGCTCTCGCTGGTCTCCGTCACCGACATGATCCGCGCCGAGTTCGGGGCGAAGGCCGAGGACTCCTTCTGCTACGAGTTCTGGAACGTCGTCAACGGCAATCCCTACGAGGCCGTCGCCCTGCTCGACCAGGTCCGCGACCAGGCGCTCGAACCGGTCGAGGAGAACTCCCAGCAACTGCGCGAACTCGCCGTCGACGCCACCGGGATGACCCTCAAGCGCTGGCTGGACCGGCTCGGCGCGACCACCCTGCGGTTCGCCTGGGCCGCCGCGATGCTCGGCACCGACATCCGGCCCGAGCTCGCGGCCCGGATCTCCACCCAGAGCGCCGAGGGCTCCCGCGAATCCATCAAGCAGCTGCGCCGCCAGCGCGTCCTCACCCAGACGCCCAACGGGAACCTGGAGTTCGTCCACCCGCTGATCGGCAGCTCGATCTACAACACCATGCCGGAGTCCACCCGCACCGGCATGCACGGCGTGGCCGCCGCCGAGATCGAGAACGCCGGACTCGGCCTGCTCGCGGCCTCCCGCCACCTGGTGGAGACCTTCCCCGGCGAGGGCGACGACCGCACCGTCCGCAAGCTGCGCCGGGCCGCGCAGGAGCACCTGATGATCGGCGCGCCCGAGGCCGCCCAGCGCTGCCTGCACCGCGCGCTCGCCGAGCCGCCGGACGACGAGGACCGCGCCGAGGTGCTCTACGAGCTCGGCTGCTCCGCCCTGCTGACCGACCCCGGCGCGACCGTCAACCAGCTGCGGCTCGCGCTCGACCCCGAGGAGGGCCCGCTGCGCCCCGCGCTGCGGGTGGACGCCACCTTCCGGCTCTCGGAGGTCCTCGCGCACAGCGGCCAGCTCGGCGAGGCCGCGCGGGTCTGCCAGGAGGAGGCCGAGCAGACGGTCGGCGACCCGGCCGGTCGGCTCCGGCTGGAGGCCGCCTCGTTCATGTGGCACGCCTACCGCAAGTCCGAGGAGGACGGGCCGGGCCGCTCGGAACGGCTGGGCGCGCTCTGCCGCAGCCTCACCGGCCGCGAGGCCGCCGACCGGGCGGTCCTCGCGTTGCGCGCCTGGGACCTCACCCTGCGCGGCGAGCCCTCCGCCGAGGTGCTGCGCCACGCGGACCAGGTGCTCGACCAGGGCCGGCTGCCCAAGGGCCTCGGCTGGACCGACAACACCTGGGGCTTCGAACTGCCCGCCACGCTCGGTCTCTCGTACACCTACAGCGACCGCATCGCGCAGGCCGAGCGGCTCTTCGGGGACGCCATCGTCCAGTTCGAGGTGGCCGGCTGGAGCGGCGCGCACCGCGGCTTCGCGTACTTCCTGATGGGCCTGGCCCGGTTCCGCCGGGGCCTGCTCGCCGAGGCCGAGGACTTCCTGCGCCGCGCGCTGCGGCTCTCCGAGCGGATCGGCCCCAAGCTGCCGCTCGCCTGGGACGCGGTCGGCGTCCTGGTGGACACCCTGATCGCCCGCGGCCGGATCAACGAGGCCTGGGAGCTCGCCAGCGGCTTCGGGTTCAGCCCGCCGTACCACGAGACCGCGATGGTGCTGCCGGACGCGGCCTCGCTCTACGGCAAGCTGCTGCTCGCCAAGGGCCGCAACGCCGGGGCCGCCGCCGCGCTCACCCAGGCCGGTGCCCAACTGGACGCCCGGGGCTGGCACAACACCGTCTGGGCGCCCTGGGCCGGCCACCTCGCCATCGCGCTCGCGCAGGACGAACCTGACAGCGCCCGCGCCTACGCGGAGCGGTCCGTCCGCGACGCCCGCCGCTTCGGCACCGCCTCGGCGATCGGGACCGCGCTGCGGCTGCACGCCCAGATCGAGGACGGCCAGCAGGCGGTGGAGCTGCTGGAGCAGGCCGTGCGCCACCTCGGCCAGTCGCCCGCCGGGTACGAGCACGCCGTCGCCCTGGTGGAGCTCGGTGCCGCGCTGCGCCGGGTCGGCCGGCTGGAGGACGCCCAGGAGTACCTGTACCAGGGCATCGAACTGGCCCAGCACTGCGCCGCCGACGGCCTGGTCGAGCAGGCCCGCCGCGAGCTGGCCAACTACGGCCTGCGGCCCAACCGGCTGGCGGACGTCCGGGAGATCCTCAGCCAGCCCGAGTGGGACGTCGCCCGGCTCGCCGTCCGCGGATTGCCGGCCCAGCGGATCGCCGAGGAGCTCGGCGTCCACCTGAGCCTGGTCAACCGGCGGCTGGCGGCCGTCTACCGCAAGGCGGGCAGCGGGCCGGACGGCCTGGCTTCCGCCCTCGGCATGCCGCCCGAGCAGCCCGGCAGTGCGGACTAGCCCGGCGGCACGGACCAGTACGGCACCAGGGACCAGTACGGCACCAGGGACCAGTACGGCACCAGGGATCAGCACGACAGGACGATCCGGCACGACAGGACGAACCAGCCCGGCGGTACGGGCCGACGCGGCGCCTCGGGGAGCGGCGGGTCGGACCGGTACCCCGGGGCGGTGCGCGCGACGCGGCGGAGCGTCGGAGCGGCGCGCGAGGGACCGGTGGACGGCAGTGGGACAACGGCGCGCGGGGGCGACATGAGCGCCCTCGCCACCGGCCCGCTGACTAGGCTGGCCCACGGGGCTGCGGGCCCCGGACGGACCCGGTACCAGGGGCCGCGGCACGCCGCGGCCGTCAGTGAGGAGCACGACATGTCGACGCCCCCGGCGAACGGCTCGCAGCCGACCAGCGTGCGGCACGAACCCCTCGAACCCGCGGGCGCAGGCGCCGCGATCGAGCGCTGGACCCTACGGGCCGGCCCGTACGAGGCGAGCGTGCTGACCCTCGGCGCCACCCTGCACACCCTGAGCGGCCCCGACCGGGCCGGCCGGACCGGGCAACTGCTGCTCTCCTCCGACCGGTTGGCCGAGATCCTCGGCCCGGCCCGGCACTACGGCACCGTCGTCGGCCGCTACGCCAACCGCATCGACGGCAGCAAGGTCACCATCGACGGGGAGGAGCACCCGCTCGCCCCGACCGGCGGCGGCATGACCCTGCACGGCGGCCCGGACGGCTTCGCCCACCGGATGTGGGAGGCCGAGGAACTGCCCACCGGTGTCCGGCTGCACCTGCACAGCCCCGACGGCGACCAGGGGTTCCCCGGCGCGCTCGACGTCACCGTCGACTACACACTGACCTCCGCCGGCGAGCTGACGATCGCCTACCGCGCCGTCACCGGCCGGCCGACCGTGATCAACCTGACCAACCACGCGTACTTCAACCTCGCCGGCGAGGGCAACGGGGACATCCTCGGCCACCTGCTCACCCTCGACTCCGACGCCTACACCCCGGCCGACGAGCGCCAGATCCCCTACGGCCGCACCGAGCCGGTGGCCGGGACGCCGTTCGACTTCACCGTCGCCCGGCCGATCGGCAAGTCGGTGCACGACGAGCACCCGCAGCTGACCGGTCCCGGCGGCTACGACCACAACTGGGTGCTGCGCCCGCGTCCGGCCGACGGCACCCCCGCCCGGGCGGCGCTGCTGGAGGAGCCGGTCGGCGGCCGCACGCTGGAGGTACTGACCACCGAGCCGGGGCTGCAGGTCTACACGGCCAACAAGTTCCAGGGCGCGGTGACCGGTGCGAGCGGCGTCCCGTACGGGCCGTTCGCCGGGATCGCGCTGGAGACCCAGCACTTCCCGGACTCCCCGCACCACCCGGACTTCCCCAGCACCGAGCTGCGGCCGGGGGAGGAGTTCCGCTCGACGACCGTGCTGCGCCTCGGCGTGAGCTGAGCCGGCCCGGTGGCGGCGCGGGGCCTGGGGCGGTCCCCCGGACCCCGGGTCGGCCCCTGACCCCCTAGCCGCGCCTCTCGCCCCCCGGAGCCCGGCCGGCCGCGCCATGAGCCGGCCGGCCGGGCCGTCAGCGTGCCGGGAGCTCCCGGCGCATGCAGAGCCGGGGCCAGCGGTCCAGGCCGTGCTCGGCCTCCCGGCGGCGGATCTCCCGCAGGCCGGGGGTGATCTCGCCGTCGGCGAGCGGCCGGAAGCCGCAGCGCGCGTAGTAGGGCGCGTTCCACGGCACGTCGGCGAAGGTGGTGAGGGTCAGCGCGGGCGCGTCGGTGCCCGCCGCGAGGTGCTCGATCAGCGCCCGCCCGATCCCCCGCCGCGCGTGGCCGGGGTGGACCGAGACCTGTTCGACGTGCAGGGCGCCGTCCACCGGCTCGGCCAGCAGGTACGCGACGGGTGTTCCCCCGGCGCCGGGCGCGACCAGCGCGACGCCCTCGTCCAGGTAGCGGGCGAGTTCCTGCGGGGTGGGCGGCTCGTCCTCGGCGATCTCCGGCATCCCGATGGCGGCGAACGGCGCCCCGGCGGCCCGTTCCAGTGCGCACAGCAGCGGCAGGTCTTCTCGCGTGGCGGCTCGGATCAGCATCCGTCCAGTCTGCTGCAAGGGCCTTGCCGCAACCCAGCGTATTTTCCGACGGTCGGTTAACGGGGCGAACCGGACATAAGGATTCAGGATCTTCGCCTGTCAACTACCGTGCGGCTACGTCCAGGACACGTGGGCGTAACGATCGGCGATTCTTGCAGAAACTTGCTGCAAGGGCTTTCGGTGACGATTGCGCCGCTGTTAACTTCCTTCCCGAGCCCGACCGCGGTAACGGTGCGGTCGGGACGAGGCAGCCATTATGCGCCTGTCTCACACATCTCGGGCACCCCCACCCCTCCCAAGGAGTTCTCATGCGGCGTGGCATCGCGGCCTCTGCCCTCGTTGTGGCCCTCGCGGTCTCGATGGCTGCCTGTGGCAGCAGCGGCTCCAGCTCGGACGGCAAGGCCGACGGGCCGGTCACCCTCACGTACTGGGACACGTCCAACGCGACCAACGAGGCGCCGAACTACCAGGAACTCGCCAAGAAGTTCGAGGCTGCCAACCCGAACGTCAAGGTCGACTTCGTCAACGTGCCGTTCGACCAGGCGCAGAACAAGCTCCAGACCGCCATGGGGGCCAAGGGCGCGCCGGACGTCTTCCGCGCCGAGGTCGGCTGGACCGCGGCCTTCGCGAAGGCCGGCTACCTGGAGCCCCTCGACGGCACCCCGGCCGCCGTCGACTCCGCCGCCTTCCAGCCCACCCTGGTCCAGCAGGCCAAGTACGGGGGCAAGATCTACGGCATCCCGCTGGTCACCGACACCCTGGGCCTGCTCTACAACAAGGAGCTCTTCACCAAGGCCGGCATCACCGCCGCGCCGAAGACCTGGGACGAGCTGAAGACCGCCGCCGCCACCGTCAAGGAGAAGGCCGGCGTGGACGGCTTCTGGCTGAAGGCCGCCGACGGCTACTACGCGATGCCGTTCCTGTTCGGCGAGGGCACCGACACCGTCGACGCCGCCGGCAAGAAGATCACCGTCACCTCGCCCGAGGCCGTCAAGGGCATCGAGACCTACAAGTCGATGTTCACCTCGCCGGGCACCGCCAAGGCCGACGTCACCACCGACGCCTACGCGCACATGATGGACGCCTTCAACAGCGGCAAGGTCGCGGCGATCATCCAGGGCCCCTGGGAGATCACCAACATCTACAAGGGCTCCGCGTTCGCCGACAAGACCAACCTCGGCATCGCCGCCGTCCCGGCCGGCTCCAGCGGCAAGTCCGGCGCCCCCACCGGCGGCCACAACATCTCGGTCTACGCGGGCGCCGACAAGGCCCACAAGGCCGCCGCGGAGAAGTTCGCCGCCTTCATGACCTCGGCCGAGAGCCAGGCCTTCATCGCGCAGAAGAACTCCACCCTGCCGACCCGCGCCGACGCCTTCACCCCCGAGGTCAAGGCCGACCCCGGCATCGCCGGCTTCCAGGCCGTGCTGGACAGCGCCCGGCCGCGCCCCGAACTGCCGGAGTACAGCTCGCTGTTCGCCTCGCTCGGCACCAACCTCGGCAAGGTGGTCCAGGGCACCTCCACCCAGGACGGCCTGAACACCGTCGCCACCGACTACGCCAAGCTCCTCCCGGGCTTCGCCAAGTAGTCACCCGGCCGTCCGGCCCGCCGCCACCTCCCGGCGGGCCGGACGGCCAGACCCTTAGCAGCAGTCGCCGAAGCGAGGCGGCGGACCTCCTCCGAGAAGGTGTCGAACAATGTCAGTCGCCGTGCAGGGCGCCACCGGCCAGGGCAGCCGGGAGCGCGATCCGCGTCCGGGCCTGATGGAGCGCCTCAAGCGCTCGTACGCCAAGCACTGGTACGCCTACGCGATGATCGCGCCGGTCGTGCTGGTGCTGGGCGTGCTGGTGATCTACCCGCTGGTCCAGGGCGTGTGGCTCACCCTCACCGACGCCAACAGCCTCAACTCGGCCCGCACCATCGGCGCCAACGAGATCCCGGCGACCTACCAGTTCGTCGGCTTCGACAACTATGCCGACATCCTCTGGGGCCCCGGCTCGTACGACCGCTTCTGGTCGCACTTCGTCTGGACCATCGCCTGGACCGCGATCTGCGTCGCCCTGCACTACACCCTCGGCCTCGCCCTCGCGCTGCTGCTCAACCAGAAGCTGCGCGGGCGCACCGCCTACCGGCTGCTGCTGATCCTGCCCTGGGCCGTGCCGACCTTCGTCACCGTCTTCTCCTGGCGGCTGATGCTCGCCGACGGCGGCGCCCTGAACAGCGTCCTCGGCTTCCTGCACCTGCCCGAACCCAGCTGGCTCTCCGACCCGTTCGCGCAGAAGGCCGCCGCGATCCTGGTCAACACCTGGGTCGGCGTGCCGTTCATGATGATCTCGCTGCTCGGCGGCCTCCAGTCGATCCCCGCCGAGCTGTACGAGGCCGCGGAGATGGACGGCGCCTCCGCCTGGCAGCGCTTCCGGTACGTCACCCTGCCCGGGCTGCGCTCCGTCTCCTCCACGGTCGTCCTGCTCGGCGTGATCTGGACGTTCAACCAGTTCGCGGTGATCTTCCTGCTGTTCGGCACCGGCGCGCCGGACGCCCAGCTGCTGGTCACCTGGGCGTACTACCTCGGGTTCGGCCAGCAGCCGCGGGACTACGCGCAGTCCGCCGCCTACGGCGTCATCCTGCTCTCCATCCTGATCGTCTTCACCACCTTCTACCGGCGCTGGTTGGCCCGCAACGAGCAGGCCAACGGCTGACGCCCCGTACCCCAGCGACCCACGAAGGCAGGTAGCACGATGAGTACCACCACCGAACGACCCCGCGTCGCCGCCACCGCGGCGAGCGCCCCCGCCACCGCCGGGAAGGTACGGCCCCGCGGCCGGAAGTCCCCGCTCGCCACCGCGCTCTCGCACGGCGCGCTGATCACGGCCAGCCTGATCGCGCTCTTCCCGGTGCTGTGGATCCTGTACGTCTCGCTCGGCCCGGGCAAGACGGACTACCTCCACCCCGGCGACATCCTCGACAAGATGACGCTGTCGAACTACACGACGGTGCTGAACGACACCGACTTCTTCACCTGGTTCGGCAACTCGCTGATCGTCGCCGGCGTCACCACCGTGATCGGCGTGATGTTCGCCGCCACCACCGGCTACGCCGTCTCCCGGATGCGCTTCCCCGGGCACCGGCCGCTGATGTGGTCGCTGCTGGTGACGCAGATGTTCCCGATCGCCGTGCTGATCGTGCCGATGTACACGATCATGTCGACGCTCGGCCTGCTGGACACCCACCTCGGCCTGGTCCTGGTGTACTCCACCACCACCGTCCCGTACTGCGCCTGGCTGCTCAAGGGCTACTTCGACACCATCCCGGTGGAGATCGACGAGGCCGGCCGGGTCGACGGGCTGAGCCCGATCGGCACCTTCTGGCGGCTGATCCTGCCGCTCGCCCGCCCGGGCCTGGCGGTGGCCGCGTTCTACTCGTTCCTCACGTACTGGGCCGAGGTGCCCTTCGCGTCGACCTTCATGCTCAGCTCCGACAACTACACGCTCTCGGTGGGCCTGCAGACCTTCGTGAGCGAGCACGACTCGCAGTGGAACCTGATGGCCGCGACCGCGGTGATGATCGCGATCCCGTCCGCGCTCTTCTTCTACCTGGTGCAGCGTCACCTGGTGACCGGCCTGACCGCCGGCGCCTCGAAGTCCTGACCTGCCACCCGCTCACCACTAGTCCCCAAGGGATACCGTCCATGACCCAGAACCTGGCCGACACCTCCCGGCCCGCCGCCGACGCCACCGCCCACGAGGCAAGCACCGGCGCGTCCAGAGGCTGGTGGCGGGATGCGGTCATCTACCAGGTGTACCCGCGCAGTTTCGCCGACTCCAACGGCGACGGCATGGGCGACCTGCCCGGCATCCGCAGCCGTCTGCCCTACCTGCGCGACCTCGGCGTGGACGCCGTCTGGCTCTCGCCGTTCTACGCCTCCCCGCAGGCCGACGCCGGCTACGACGTGGCCGACTACCGGGCGGTGGACCCGATGTTCGGCACCCTGCTGGACGCCGACGCGCTGATCCGCGACGCGCACGGGCTGGGCCTGCGGATCATCGTGGACCTCGTCCCCAACCACTCCTCCGACCGGCACGAGTGGTTCCAGCGCGCCCTGCGCGAGGGCCCGTCCTCCCCGCTGCGCGAGCGCTACCACTTCCGCCCCGGCAAGGGCGAGAACGGCGAGCTGCCGCCCAACGACTGGGAGTCCATCTTCGGCGGCCCGGCCTGGACCCGCACCGAGAACCCCGACGGCACCCCCGGTGACTGGTACCTGCACCTGTTCGCGCCCGAGCAGCCGGACTTCAACTGGGAGAACGGGGCCGTCGCCGACGAGTTCCGCTCGATCCTGCGGTTCTGGCTGGACATGGGCGTCGACGGATTCCGGATCGACGTCGCCCACGGCCTGGTCAAGGCCCCCGGCCTGCCCGACATCGGCGGCGGCGACCAGCTGAGGCTGCTCGGCAACGACGTCATGCCGTTCTTCGACCAGGACGGCGTGCACGAGATCTACCGCAGCTGGCGGAAGATCCTCGACGAGTACCCGGGGCAGCGGATCGGCGTCGCCGAGGCGTGGACCCCGACCGTCGAGCGCACCGCCAACTACGTGCGCCCCGACGAGCTGCACCAGGCCTTCAACTTCCAGTACCTGGGCACCTCCTGGGACGCCGCCGAGCTGCGCTCGGTGATCGACCTGTCGCTCGACTCGATGCGCCCGGTCGACGCCCCCGCCACCTGGGTGCTCTCGAACCACGACGTCACCCGGCACAGCACCCGGTTCGCCAACCCGCCGGGCCTGGGCACCCAGATCCGCACCCCCGGCGACCGCGCGCTCGGCCTGCGCCGGGCCCGCGCCGCCACCCTGCTGATGCTCGCGCTGCCCGGCTCGGCGTACGTCTACCAGGGCGAGGAGCTCGGCCTGCCGGACGTCACCGACCTGCCCGACGAGGTCCGCCAGGACCCGTCCTTCTTCCGCAAGGCCGGCCAGGACGGCTACCGCGACGGCTGCCGGGTGCCGATCCCGTGGTCCGGTACCGAGGCCCCGTACGGCTTCGGCCCGACCCCCGGCGGCCCCAGCTGGCTGCCGCAGCCGGCCGAGTGGGCCGGGCTCAGCGTCGAGGCGCAGACCGGTGACCCGACGTCGACCCTGGAGCTCTACCGCAGCGCGCTGGCCATCCGCCGGGAGCAGTCCGGGCTGGGCGCCGGCACCGGGGTCGAGTGGCTGGCGAGCCCCGAGGGCACCCTGGTCTTCCGCCGCGGCTCCTTCGTCTGCACGGTGAACACCACCGCCGAGCCGGTGCGGATACCCGCGCCGGGCCGGCTGCTGCTGTCCTCCGCGGCGTCGGAGGCCGCCGACGCCGGCGGCGAAGCGGTCCTCGGACCGGACAGCACCGACTGGTGGGCGGTCTGACGTGGTTGCAATAGGCTCTGGGACCGTGACTACGGCGCGACTATCAGACATCGCGGCGCAGGCGGGGGTCAGCGAAGCCACCGTCTCCCGCGTACTCAACGGCAAGGCGAACGTTTCCGCCGCCACCCGGCAGACCGTGCTGGCGGCGCTGGACGTGCTCGGCTACGAGCGGCCGACCAGGCTGCGCCAGCGCAGTGCGGGACTGATCGGGCTGATCACCCCGGAACTGAGCAACCCGATCTTCCCCGCGCTGGCCCAGGTGATCGAGCAGGTGCTGAGCCGGCACGGGTACACCCCGGTGCTCTGCACCCAGACGCCCGGCGGCTCCACCGAGGACGAACTGGTGGAGATGCTGGTCGACCGGGGCGTGGCGGGCATCGTGTTTGTCTCCGGCCTGCACGCGGACACCACCGCCGACCACGACCGGTACGCCCGGCTGACCGGCCGGCAGGTGCCGTTCGTCCTGATCAACGGCTTCAGCGAGAAGATCGACGCGCCGTTCATCTCGCCGGATGACCGGGCCGCGATGTGGATGGCCGTCCAGCACCTGGCCGAGCTCGGCCACGAGCGGATCGGCCTCGCGGTCGGGCAGAAGCGGTACGTCCCCGTGCTGCGGAAGATCGAGGGCTTCACGGCTGCCCTGCGGGAGGTCCTCGGCCGGACCGAGGAACAGGCCCGGGAGCTCGTCCACCACACGCTGTTCAGCGTGGAGGGCGGGCACGCGGCGGCCGGCGCACTGCTCGACAAGGGCTGTACGGCGATCGTCTGCGGCAGCGACATGATGGCGCTCGGGGCGATCCGCGCGGTGCGCCAGCGGGGGCTGTCCGTGCCGCAGGACGTCTCGGTGGTCGGGTTCGACGACTCGCCGCTGATAGCTTTCACCGAGCCGCCGCTGACCACCATCCGCCAGCCGGTCGAGGCGATGGCCACCGCCGCCGTCGACGCCCTGCTGGAGGAGGTCGGCGCGAACGCCGCCCAGCGCGGTGAGTTCATGTTCCAGCCGGAGCTGGTGATGCGCGGTTCCACGGGCGCCCGCGCCCGCTGAGACGACGACCGGGGCCCCGGAGGACGATCCAGTCCTCCGGGGCCCCGTCCTGTCCGCCCTCAGCCCTCCTGCGCGGTCGGGCGCTGCTGTCCGGTCCGCTGCCCGTCGGCGGCCTCGCCGGTCCGGCTCTCGGTGCGCCGCCCCCGGGCGAGGTAGTCGCGCAGGATCAGCTCCACGGCGTCCTGCGGGTTCCTGGTGCCGGAGAGCATCATCGCGTCGATCGCGAGATTGGCGTCGAGCGTGACGGTGACCTGGGCCATGTGACTCCTCCTCGGGTGCAGAGCAGCAGCATGCCCGCCGGGCCCGGGTTCGGCCATGCCCGGGCCCGGGCCCGGGCCGTCCCGCGCGCGGGCGTGCCGGAGCCCCCGGGGAGGAGCGACCAGACTCTCCCCGGGGGCTGCGGCGGGTGGCGCGGACCGCGTGCGGACCGCGGGCGGGATCAGACCCGGCCGGCGAAGTCCGGGGCCCAGTTGGCGATGGTCTGGGTCCGCACGCCCACGCTCGGGTTGGCGGCCTCGACGTACTTGCCGTCGCCGATGTAGAGCGCGACGTGGTAGACGCCCGAGTCCTGGCCGTTGTTGGACCAGAACAGCAGGTCGCCGGCCTTGAGGGCGTCCAGCGAGACGTGGGTGCTGGCGGCGGCCTGGTCGGCGGCGACCCGCGGGACGGAGACGCCCGCGGCGCGCAGTGCGGCCTGGGTCAGGCCGGAGCAGTCCCAACCGCCGTTGCCGGTGCCGCCGTAGACGTAGGCCTGGCCGACCTTCGACTGGGCGAAGGAGACCGCGGCGGCCATGCTGCCGGTGGCGGCCTGGGCCGGCGCCTCGGCCGACGCCTGGGCGGCGGGCTTGGCGGCCGGAGCCTGGGTCTGCGCGGCCGGCTTGGTGGCGGTCGCGGTGGAGCCGTCGGCCTTGCCGGTGGCGCCCGAGGAGCGGTTGAACCAGTCGAAGCCCTGGCCGGACTCGTCCGAGGCCCGGGTCTTCGCGCGGTCGCCCAGGCTCAGGTGCTGGCCCGGGTAGATGACGTGCGGGCCGTCGCCGAGGGTGCCGCGGTTGAGCTCGTAGAGCCGCTCCCAGCCGCCCTGGACGTTGTTCTTGTCGGCGATCGAGGAGAGCCAGTCGCCCGCGACCACGGTGTAGTCGGAGGAGGCCTGCGCGTCCTGACGGTACTGCTGCCAGTTCCGGCCCTGCGACTGCTGGGCGGAGTCGGCGGCCGGGGTCTCGGCGGCCTTCGGGGCGGCCTTGGGCGCGGCCGGCTTGGCGGCGGGGGCGGGGGTCTGCGCCGGGGCCGGGGTGGCCTTCGGGGCGGCCGGCTTGGCGGCGGTCGCGGTGTCGACGGCGGCCGGGGTGCCGCCCTTGGTCAGACCGGCCTGGACGGAGCAGACGGGCCAGGCGCCGGGGCCCTGGACGGCGAGCACCTTCTCGGCGACCGCGATCTGCTGGTCCTTGGTTGCGAGGTCGGCACGCGCGGCGTAGCTGGTGCCGCCGAACGCCGCCCAGGTGGAGTTGGTGAACTGGAGGCCGCCGTAGAAACCGTTGCCGGTGTTGATGCTCCAGTTGCCGGTGCTCTCGCACTGGGCGACCTTGTCCCAGGTGGCGACGGAGGCGGCCGAGGCGGAGCCGGCGGTGAGGCAGGGGACGGTGAGGCCGATGCCGACGACGCCGAGGGTGGCGATCGCTCGGCGGGTGCGGCCGGACAGGCGGGTGCCGTTGGTGGGCAGCATGGTGACGCGGTCCTCTCCCACGCCTGCGAGGTGAGCTGTCGGATTCGGGCTGGAGTTGCCCGGCCGCGCTGTGGACGCGGCTTCACCCCTAGCCCCGAACCGGTACGAACCGGTCCCGGGCGACTTACCTGTGGTTCCCCCGCTCCTGCCGTGGTGCGTTCTGCGCTGCCAGCGCACCCGACGGCAGGACTCGGCGTTGCGGGTGGGCTGGGTCCGTGTGGCCACGAACGGGGAGCACGTTAAGCAGACTTAAGTTCATACCGCAAACATGTGTGACGGTCATCACAGTTTATGAGGAGCGTGCTGAATGGCTGTCCACCATGATCAGAAATGACCGATTTCGAGCAACGCCCGTCGGAGTCACGGCAACTGCCTATGCTTCAGGGCATCAGGACCGACGCGGCCGTCTGGGGGGAGGGCTTCGCAGCGATGGCGATGGACGAGGGTCCGGAGGCCGGCGCGCCGGCCGAGCGGCCGCGTGGAACGCACCGCCGGGCAAAACACCGCAGAGCGGACATCCCGCCCGCCGAGCCCCGAACTCCCCTGCCCCGGCGGACGATGCTGCGCTGGCTCGCCGTCGGCACGGTCTTCGCGGCGGTCGGCGGCGAGGAGGCACTGCGGCGCTCCCTGGACGGCCGCTCCGCGCCCGTCGCCGCCGCGGAGGACCCCGCCACGGGGCCGGGAGCGGCCGACCCGGCCGCGGAGCACCGGCACGGCGCCCCCGCCGAGGGGACGGGCGCGCCCGGGCAGCCCACCGCCGGAGCCGCCCCCGCACCCACCCCCGACCAGGGCGGCCGCCCCTGGTCGGACCCGGCCGGCTGGGGCGGCCGGGTACCCGGACCGCAGAGCGCCGTCCGGATCACCGACCGGGTGCTGCTCGACACCGACGCCGCGATCGGCTCGCTGCTGGTCGAGCCGGGCGGTGCGCTCACCTTCGCCGCCGACCGCAGCCTCACCCTCGCCGCCGCGGGCAACGTCGAGATCCGCGGCACCCTCGCGCTCGCCCCCGAGGGCGCCGCCGTGCACACCGTGCGCTTCCCCGCCGTCGACGAGCGGCGCTTCCGGGGGGACGGCATGAAGGTGGTCGACACCGACGTCGGCCTCTGGGTCACCGGCGCCGGGTACCTGCGGCTGGACGGCGCGGCCAAGACCGCCTGGGTACGCGCTGACCGGGCGCTCGAGGCGGGCGACACCACCGTCAGCCTGGCCGCGCCGCCCACCGGTTGGCTGCCCGGCGACGAACTGGCCGTCACCCCGACCGGCCCGCCCGGCGAGGACGGCTTCTCCACCCGCTACGACCTCGCCGTCGTCCGGTCCGTCAGCGGATCCACCGTCACCCTGGAGGCGCCGCTGACGTACGCGCACCCCCGGGTCGGCGCCGGAGGGGGCGTCACGGTCGGCGCCGAGGTGCTCAACCTGACCCGCAGCGTGCGGATCGAGGGCACCGCCGAGGGCCGCGCCCACGTCCACCTCACCACCTCCCGCCGGGCCGACCTGCGGCACGCGGCGCTGCGCTGGGTCGGCCCGCGCACCGACACCGCGGAGTCCTGGAAGGGCCCGGACGGCAGCGCCCCGGTGACCGCCCCGGTGCTCGGCCGGTACGGGCTGCACTTCCACATGCTGGGCGACACCACCCGGGGTACCGTCGTCGAGGGCCTGGTGGTCCGCGACGCGGGGAGCCACGCCTTCGTCCCGCACGCCAGCCACGGCATCACCTTCCGCAGCTGCATCAGCCACGACACCTGGGAGGACGCCTACTGGTGGGACGGCCCGCCGGACACCCGCACCCCGCAGCAGCCCTCCGACGACATCGTCTACGAGTCCTGCGTCGCCTCCCGCACGCGGCTGGAGCCCAACCCGCGGGCCTACCGGCTGACCGGCTTCAACCTCGGCGCCGGCACCGGTGGCAAGGCGCTGGACTGCGTGGCCGTCGGCGTCCAGGGGGCCGACGGCGCCTCCGGCTTCGAGTGGCCGGAGAACAGCGAGGGGGTCTGGACGTTCCAGCGCTGCCTGGCCCACAACAACCTGCGGGACGGCATCTTCGTCTGGCTGAACGCCCAGCAGCACCACGTGGTCACCGAGTTCGCGGCCTACCACAACGGCGGGTGGGGCATCGAGCACGGCGCCTACCTCAACGACTTCGACTACACCGCGAGCGTGCTGTACGGCAATGGCGGCGGGGGAGTGGCGCTGCACTCGCTCGGCCGGGACAAGGGGACCCTCTTTGACGGCCTGCTGATCGACGCCGCCGGGCAGAGCGACTACGGCGTCTCCACCGCACGCCACGAACTCGCCGGGGAGGCGGTCACCTTCAGCCGCAGCCGGTTCACCGGCCACCGCCGGGCCGGGATCGCCTTCCGGGCCACCCCGGACGGCAAGCCGGACGACATCCTCGTCCTGGACTGCGAGTTCGACGGCAACGAGCTCTGGATGGACCCGGAGTCCGCGCCGCCGAAGAACATCCTGCTGCGCCGGGCGGGGCAGACCGAGGTGCTCCAGGTGCGCAAGGCGGACGGTGGCGGCGGGCGGTCGCCGTGGAACGCCACCGGCGTGCCGGTGGCCGCCTTCGCCGCGCAGTCCCGGCCGGTGCAGCTCCCGGCGCTGCGGCTCAAGGACGCGGCGGCGGCCACCGGCCGGGTGGGCGGGCGGACCTGAGGCGGGCCTGAGGCCGGCCGGGGCCCGCCGGGGCCCGCACCGACGCGCCGCGGACCGGTACGGCGCGGGCCCGTACGGAGAGGGGCCGGTGCGGCGGGGACACGTACGGCGGGGGGTACGGCGAGGGCCCGGAGCGGGTGCGCTCCGGGCCCTTCGGCGTTCGGGGTCCGCTACTCGGCGGCGGGCTCCCCGGCCTCCTGGGCAGCGGCCTCCTCGGCGGCGGCCTGCGCGGCGAACGCCTCGGGGGCGACGGCCGGCAGCACGGCGAGGTAGGTGGCGGCGATCAGCTGGCCCACCGTGGGGTAGGCGCCGAGCGGCGCGGCGCTCGGGCAGCCGGTCTCCTCGGCGGCCGTGGCGAGCAGCTCGGAGTCGGCCTCCGGGCCGATCACCAGCGGGGCCAGCGCGGGGCGCTGGGAGCCGGTCTCCTTGAGGTGCGCGACGGCGGCGGCCACCGAGCCGGGCACGTCGAGCGCGGCGGGCACGACCGGCACCGCGAGGCGGGCGGCCAGCAGCACACCGGTGATCCCGGCCGCCGCGGCGGCCTCCTCGCCACCGACGGTGGTGAGGACGACGCCGTCCGCGGCCGTCGCGATGGCGAACAGCCGGGCGCGGTCGGCGCGGGCCAGCCCCGCCTCGGAGAGCCGGACGTGGACGGCCTCGGCGAGCAGCGGGTGCGGGCCGAGGACATCGGTGACGTGGGCACCGTACTCGGCGGCCAGCGCGTGCAGTTCGGTCAGGAAACCGTGCGGGCCGGGGACCAGCGGCACCACGACCGGGGCGGGCAGGCCCGACTCGGCGGCGTGCGCCAGCAGTTCGGCGACGGAGTACTCGTCACGGCCGGGCTCGCTCCCGCCCGCGCCGCTGTCGAGGTAACCGGCCGCGGTCTGCACGCCGTTCTGCTCACTGCGTACGATCGACAGCAGTTCCTCGACCACGGAACGGGACTCCGGCCCGGCGGTCGCGGGCACCGCGAGCACCAGGGCCGGGGATCCGGCCGGGATCTCGGGGCGCTCGGGGCGTCGGTGGCGCCCCCGCGCACGGGAGCCTGGGGTGCGGACGGGCAGTGGCGCGCCCGGGATGGCTGCGGTGCTCATGGCGGAGATCGTAGGACATCCCCCGGCCAACGCTGCAGTCGGCTGCCGTACCGGGAGGGGCGGGGTGCCCGAAACTCGGACATACCGTGATCAATCCCTATGTGGCTACCACTTCTGCCTGAGACGTGACAGGAGGTGCCGCGCGTTGCGGCGGTGGCGCGTGAGATGTCTCACAGCATACGGACGGTCTGACGGAGGGTCACGGCGGTGCGACTCCGGGCGCCCGAAGATCAACATTCAGCGGGTGGCCGCCTACGGGCGGTTATCGGAGTCTTCCCGATTGCCCCGGATATGTCCGCTTACGTTCCCTCAGGTGTCGAGGCGGTGAAGAGTTCCGTTTTGTCGACGAAAGGCCCGTGCACCTGCAACGTCCCGTGCTGATGCACGTGCACTGGAGCTATCATCACGTCAAGTGAGGCGTTGTGCCGGGCCGGTACGGGGCCGGCCCAGTCGTTCGGCTGCGAGCCGGGGCGCCGAGCTGGACGACTACTCCGGAGCTCTTCGGGAGATTTCTATGCACGACAGGTACGACACGTACAACGGGATGGCGGCTGCGGACCTCAAGGACGTGGTCTGGCAGAAGAGCCTCCACAGCAACTCCCAGGGCAACTGCGTCGAGTTCGCCGCGCTCCCGGGGGGCGACGTGGCGATGCGCAACTCGCGCTTTCCCGATGGTCCGGCACTGATCTACACCCGGGCCGAGATCGCGGCGCTGCTGCTGGGCGCCAAGGACGGGGAGTTCGACCACCTGGCGGTCTGACCGCTTCGTCTTCTTCGCCATCGGGGGGCCGTCGTGGGTGCACACCACGACGGCCTTTGTCTTCTCCGCCCGGCCGCCCCGTGGTGGGCGTCGTGAGCGGGTGCCGCCGGTGCGGCCGTCGCTCCGGGAGGCTGTCACCGGGCGATCGCGCGACCGGCTGCCGTCGGGCGGTCGCCGTCGGGCCGGGGCTCGCGGGCGGGCCGCTGCGGACCGGGCACCACACGTCTGCCGCCAGGAGCGTGCGCGGCCGCGGATCGGGAGCGGTGCCGTCCTCCCGGTGCCGCACCCCGGGAGTGGTGCCGTCCTCCCGCCGGCCGCGGCGCACGGCTAGGCCGAGCGGCGGTGCCGCCCGCCGAGCTCCGCCAGCGCGCCGGCCTCGGGCTCGAACAGAGCCCAGACCACCTTGCCGCCGCCCAGCGGGTGCCAGCCCCAGGACCGGCTGAACGAGTCCACCAGGTGCAGCCCGCGACCCGATTCGGCGACGAAGTCCGCCTCCCGGGCCACCGGCCCGGTGCTGCTGGGGTCACTGACCGCGCAGACCACCTGCGGTGCGCGGTGCACCAGGCTTATTCGGATCGGTAGTCGCCCCTCGGGAGCGGGCTGGGTGGGAAAGTCGTAGTCGTCGCGCGCGCCGCCCGTCGCCCCGGGGCACGCGCCGATGGCGTGCCGCAGGGCATTGGTCACCAGTTCCGAGGCCACCAGTGCGACGTCGTCGAACAGTTCGCCCAGTCCCCAGCGCTGAAGAGCGGTCCTGGCGAAGTCGCGCGCGGTTCTGACGGCTTCGTAGCGAGGGGCGAGCGTACAGGTGACCACATGGGGATCGACTGCCAAGGCCGTACCGGTGCTCATGAAGAGCTCCTCCCATAAGGGGGCGGACACGGCTGGACCCGCCGGGGTCATGCCGGTCACCTCCGACTCGCTAGGCCGCGCGGCCGACCCCTCGACCAGTCGCGCGCGCACACGAAGGCCCGGTGGCGCGAGGGCGCTGCCGGGCTGGTGCGCGGAGTCGCGCGTGGGGTCGACGCGGAGCCCGCGGGATTGCCAGGGATGTGCAGGTGCACGTGCACCATCGTCCTCTGCGCTCACTGCAGATGCAAGAGTCGATTCACGTGCAGTCGTTCAAATGGCATATGCAAGCGCCGAATGCACGTGCATCCTGGTGTGAGGAGTGCAGAACTGATAGGAACATCCGTCAGTATCGGCACCGTGAGCGCTCAACTGATGGCAGACTGTGCGCTGTTTGCCCTAGGTGGAGGTTTCGACCGCATGACCACAGTTCAGCCGGGCGGCGGCTCGATGGTCCGCCGGATCCTCCTCGGCTCCCAGCTGCGCCGCCTCCGCGAGGCGCGCGGCATCACCCGCGAGGACGCGGGCTATGCGATCCGTGCCTCCGAGTCGAAGATCAGCCGCATGGAGCTCGGCCGCGTCAGCTTCAAGGAGCGCGACGTCGCCGATCTGCTCAGCCTCTACGGCGTGGACGACGGCGGTGAGCGCGAGGCCCTGCTCGGCCTGGTCCGGGAGGCCAACAAGTCCGGCTGGTGGCACAGCTTCAACGACGTGCTGCCGGGCTGGTTCCAGACCTATGTCGGCCTGGAGGAGGCCGCCGCACTGATCCGCACCTACGAGGTCCAGTTCATCCCCGGCCTGCTGCAGTCCGAGGAGTACGCACGGGCGGTTTTCGGTCAGAGTCGCCCGGTGATCAGCGAGGACGAGGTCGAGCGGCGGGTGAGCCTGCGGCTGCGCCGCCAGAAGTTGCTCGCCGAGGGCAGCAGCCCCCGGCTCTGGGCGGTCATCGACGAGGCGGCCCTGCGCCGGCCGGTCGGCGGTCCCAAGGTGATGCGCGGTCAGGTGCAGTACCTGATCGACGTCGCCGAGCAGGCCAACGTGGTGATCCAGGTGATGCCGTTCCGCTTCGGCGCCCACGCCGGGGAGTCCGGGGCGTTCACGATCCTGCGCTTCCCCGAGCAGGACCTCGCCGACGTGGTCTACCTGGAGCAGCTCACCAGCGCGCTCTACCTCGACAAGCGCGACGACGTCGACGCGTACATCCAGGTCATGGAGCGGCTCTGCGTCGACAGCCTGACGCCGGAGCGCACCATCGACCTGCTGGCGTCGATCCTCAAGGAGCGCTGACCCGGCCCGGGCGACCGGGCACCGAACGGCCGCCGGCCGCCGCGTTCACCCGCGGGCCGGCGGCCGTTCGCGTTCCGGCGGCTGCGGCTGCGGGGGGAGGCCGAGCGGCCAGTCCAGGCCGTAGCGGCCGAACAGGTCGGCGCGGATCAGCGCCAGCGGCAGTTCGGCACCCGGCAGCAGCACCCCGATGCAGCCGCCCATCAGCGCGCTGCGCAGCACCGCGTGCTCGGCGAGCGGGTCGGGCGCGCCCCAGTCGCGCAGCAGCCCCTGGAGGATCGCGCCGAGCTGCCGCTGCTCCGGGTCCTGGACGAAGGCGCCGGTGTCCGGGTCCAGGATGAGCGCGAGGTGCGAGCGCATCACCCGGGGGTGGTCCATCGCCAGCCCCAGCACGGTGTCGATCGCGCGGGCCAGCCGGGCCTCCGGCGAGGAGCCGGGCTCCATCGCGTCCAGGGCGGCCGACAGCGCCAGGTGCATCATCCGGTGGGTCGCCGACTGCATCAGCAGCCGTTTGCCGTCGAAGTAGTACGAGAGCAGGCCGCGGGCGAGGCCGGCCCGCTCGGCGATGTCGGTCAGCGTGGTGCCCGCGTAGCCGTGCTCGTCGACGAGTTCGACGGTGGCGCGCATGATGCGCCGGCGGGAGCGTTGACGCATTTCCTCATTGACCGAATCCCCGCGAGGTGCCATCGTGTCTGCTCCGTACGTTCGTTGGCTCCTGGCCAATATACTGGCGGCGCGAGCCGCCGATCCGTGGAACTCCGCACTTGGGCGGGACTGCGGGGATCGGCTCGTACGGGCGCGCCGGCTCCACCGACACGGGGGTTTGGTGGAGCCGGCGCGTACCTGAGGTCGAGGACGGGGCCGGGCTGGTGGGGTCAGCTCTTGGTCAGGACCTCGTCCCGCCGGTCGGCCAGGTCGACGGACGGATAATCATAGTCCGGGACGGACACGGGAGTTGACCGCTTGCGCCGGTCGAGCACGGCGCCCGCGGTGGCGATCAGGAAGCCCAGCGCGGCGATCCCGGTGATGAGGACCAGGGCGGGCCGGTAGCCGTCCAGCTGGGCCTGGGCACCGTCCCCTCCGCCGCTGCCCGCGGTGATCATCGCGGTGGCCCCGGCGAGCACCACGGCCGTACCCACCTGGATCGCGGTGTTGACCAGCCCGGAGGCCAGGCCCTGCTCCTCGTCGCCCACGCCGTCGGTGGCGGCGATGTTCACCGAGGGGAAGGCCAGGGCGAAGCCGACGCCCAGCAGGATCATCGACGGCAGCACCAGGGTGAGGTACGAGCTGTGCTCGTCCAGCCGCAGGAACAGCGCGAAGGCGGCGGTCAGGGCGAGCAGGCCGATCGGCAGCAGCCGGCCGGTGCCGAAGCGGTCCACGATCGGGCCCATGAACGGGGCCGACAGCGCGATGAAGGCACCGGCCGGGAGCAGTCCGAGCGCCATCTGCAGGGCCGACCAGCCGAGCAGGTGCTGGAGGTAGAGGGTGACCACGAACTGGAAGCCGCCGTAGGCGCCGGTCATGGTGAAGGCGATCACGTTGGCCCGGGCGACCGAGCCGTTGCGGAAGATGCCGAGCCTGACCAGCGGGTGGGCGGTGCGGCTCTCGGTGACCAGGAAGGCGGCGGCCAGGGCGGCGACCACGACGAGCGAGCCGAGGGTGCGCGGGCTCAGCCAGCCGGCGCCCTGCGCCTCGGTGACGGTGAAGACCAGGAGCAGCACGGTGAGCGTGCCGGTGATCGCGCCGAGCACGTCGTACCCGCCCTTGGCCCGCTCCTCGACCGGGCGGGGGAGCAGCCGGATCGCGAAGAGCAGGGCCAGCAGGGCGACCGGGACGGGCATCAGGAAGGTCCAGCGCCAGCCGACCGAGGTGAGCAGGCCGCTGAGCACCAGGCCGAGCGAGAAGCCGCTGGCGCCGCAGGTGGTGTAGATGGAGAGTGCCCGGTTGCGGGCCGGGCCCTCCGCGAACGTGGTGGTGATGATCGACAGGCCGGCGGGCGCGGTGAAGGCCGCGCTGACGCCCTTGAGGAAGCGGGCGGCGATCAGCAGGCCGCCGTCGTCGACCAGGCCACCGAGCAGTGAGGCGCCCGCGAAGACGCCGAGGGCGACCAGGAACACCCGGCGCCGGCCGAGCAGGTCGGCGGCGCGCCCGCCGAGCAGCAGCAGTCCGCCGTAGCCGAGGACGTAGCCGGAGACCACCCATTGCAGTGCGGAGGTGGAGAGGTGGAGTTCGGAGCCGATGGACGGGAGGGCGACGCCGACCATGGAGACGTCGAGGGCGTCCAGGAACATCGCGGCACAGAGCACGATCAGGGTGCCCCAGAGGCGGGGGGTCCAGCGCAGCCCGGAGGCTGACGGGTCGTCGGTTGCGGGGACGGTCGCGGTGGTCATGGGGAGGACACTACATGCACGTGCATTCATTGCAAGTGAATTTAATGCGGTCACATAAGTTTCATGTGCACGTGGTACTGTGGCCGGGTGGCTGAACTCGACTCTCCGGCGGAGGCAGGTCTGGTCGCCGAATGGCGAGACCTGCTGGCCCGCCATGCCGCGACGTCCTGTGCGCTCGATCGCGAGCTGGGTGAGAACCACGACCTGGGCGTGAGCGAGTTCGAGGTGCTGGAGCGCCTGGTCGAGGAGCGCGACAGCGCGGTCGGCCACCAGCTGCGGGTCCAGGAGCTGGCCGACACCGTCCATCTGAGCCAGAGCGCGCTCTCGCGGCTGATCGGCCGGCTGGAGAAGGCCGGGCTGGTGACGCGTGCGATGTGCCCCAACGACCGGCGCGGCATCCAGGTGGCGCTCACCGAGGCCGGCTGCCGGCGCTACGCCGAGGCCCGGCCGCTGCACCGCGAGGTCCTCGCGCGCACGCTCGGCTTCCCGGTCTCCCCCGACCCGGTCTCTCCCGGCACTCCCGGCGGGGAGCCGGCGTCGGCCTGACGCTCCGTCACCGGTGCGCCGAGGGCGGGCTCGTAGGCCCGCGCCGGAATCAGAACAGGGTCGAGAGCCCCGGTGCGGCGGCCAGCAGGACGGCGGCGGCCGGCGCGGCGAGCGCGGCCAGGGTGAGCCGCAGCCGGTGGGTGACGGGCAGCCGGGGCCGCCCGGCGAGCAGTCGGTCCACCCGCTTCGGGGACTGCGCCAGCCCCGGCGGGCAGGAGCCGAACACCCCGCGGTCCAAGTTGAGTTCGGCCAGCGCCACGGCGGTGGTGTGCCGCCCGTGCCGGCGGGCCGCCCGGTCGTCCGCGGCCAGCTCCACGAGTTCGCCCACCTGGTCCCGGAAGGCGCTGAACACGCCGACCCCGGGGAAGCCCGAGGCGAGGGCCTGCGAGCACTGCGACAGCCAGTGGTGCCGGGCCCGGACGTGTCCGCGCTCATGGCTCAGCACGGCGGCCAACTCCCGGTCCGTCAGCTGCTGGAGGGCTCCGGTGGTGACCACCAGCCGGGAGTTGTGGCCGGGCAGCGACCAGGCCTCCGGGCGGACGTTCTCGAGCACCACCAGCCGCTCCCCGCGGTGCTTCAGGGTGTCGATGGACCCCGGCAACTCGGGAGCCCGGCTCGCCAGTTGGGCGTGCCGCTGATTGCGCAGGGCCTTCGCCGAGCGGACTTCGCGGGTCAGTGCCAGCACGGTCTGCACGCCGCCCGCCGCCAGGACCGCGGCACAGAGCCGCCCCCAGCCCTCGGCGTCCTGGAGCGCGTACGCGGCCTCGACGCCGTGCGGCGCGCCGGTGAAGAGCAGTACCCGCAGCTCCGGCAGGGCGGCCGAGGCGGCCAGGACCAGGCTCAGGGCGCAGCACAGCAGGACGGCGACCACCAGGCACTGCCAGACCAGCAGGGCCAGCACGGGTTCGCGCTCGGCCCAGCGGGCCCGGGCCAGCAGCCGGGGCGCCACGGTCGAGAGCAGCAGTCCGAGCAGCAGCAGGCCGAGCAGGGCCGTCATGGCATGGGCTCCCCGAGTACGCACGGAACGCGACAGCGCGCTCCGTGCCAACCTAAGCGCTGTCGGCGTCCGGAGGAACGGCTTTCGGCCACCCAGTGACCAACGCCACGCCCCCGGGCCGCACGGGCCGCTCTCACATCGTCAGGAGCATGGCGAACATGCCCAGGCCCATCGCCAGTCGGCAGGCCCGGGGCAGCCCGGCGGTGCGCAGGCTCCCGGACACCTGGCCGCCCGGTGCGGCCAGCAGGTGGCTGCCGGCCCAGAGCGAGTAGCCGCCGAAGTAGAGCAGCAGCGCGCCGGTCAGCAGCGGGGCCCCGGCGCTCGCGCCGTGATGATGGCCGTGGGCCGGCGCGGCCGCCATCGCGAGCGCCATGTACGTCATCGCCAGTCCGCCGACCGCGTGGTGCAGCCGGTGGCCGCGCCCGGTCCGGTCGCGGGCGGCGGCCAGCAGGAAGAGCACCGCGGGGAGGCCGAACAGCCAGACCCAGAGCACGGCGGGGACGGCGGCCCCGGCGAGGGCCATGGCCGCCATCCCGAGCCCCATCAGGGCCTCGGCGGCGTCCGACTCGTGGGCATGGCCGCGGCCCGCCCCGGCGTCCGCCGCGCACGGGGTGCGGCCCAGGCGGCTGAGGCAGTAGGCGCCGGACGTGGCGGTGAGGAGGGCCAGCAGCCAGCTGACCAGCACTGGACCGTGCAACGGCGGCCTCCCGGAGAACGCGGACAGACGTGCTGTCCACGATCACCGGTCGAAGCCGCGCGCAGCAGGGCGCGAACGGGGGCGCATGGGAGTGACGGGCGTAGTGATTCCTCGGGAGGCACCCCCGAGGCCCGGGTGCACTGGTCCGTTCGAGTGGCACCGGTTCGTTCGGTCGGCGACCTGCCGGCCGAGCGCCGGGGCCTACGGCGCCAGTCGTCCGGAGGCGACCACCCGGCTCAGGAACCGCCTGGTCCGGTCGTGCTGCGGATCGCCGAACACCTGCTCCGGCGGGCCCTGTTCGAGCACCACCCCGGACTCCAGGAAGCAGACCTGGTCCGCCACCTCACGGGCGAAGCCCATCTCGTGGGTGGAGACGACCATCGTCATGCCCCGCTCCTTGAGGTCCCGCACCACCGCGAGCACCTCGCCGACCAGCACCGGGTCGAGCGCGGCGGTGATCTCGTCGAGCAGCAGCAGCCGGGGCCCGGTGGCCAGCGCGCGGACGATGGCGACCCGCTGCTGCTGCCCGCCGGAGAGCCGGTCCGGGTACTCCCGGGCCTTGGCCGCGAGACCCAGCCGGTCCAGCAGCTCCAGCGCCTCGGCCTCGGCCTCGGCCCGGCCACGCCGGTGCACCCGGCGCGGCGCCAGCGTGACGTTCTCCAGCACCGTCATGTGCGGGAACAGGTTGTACGCCTGGAACACCACACCGATCCGGCGCCGGACGGCGTCCTCGTCGGTGCGCGGATCGGTGATCTCCGCGCCGTCCAGGAAGATCGCGCCGTCGTCGATCCGCTCCAGCAGGTTGGCGCACCGCATCAGGGTGGACTTGCCGGAGCCGGACGCGCCGATCAGCGCCGTCACGGTGTGCTCGGGCACGGTGAGGTCCACGTCGCGCAGGACCAGCTGGGAGCCGAAGCTCTTGCGCACCGACTCCAGCCGCAGGACCGGGTTGGTCGTCACACGGCACCTCCCTGGTGCTGACGGCGGTTCATCCGGCGGGACAGCCAGTCGGTGAACCGGGTGAGCGGCACGGTCAGCACGATGAAGACCAGCCCGGCCACCACGTACGGGGTGTAGTTGAACGACCGGCTGGCGATGATCTTCGCCGCGTACACCGCGTCGATCGCCCCGCCGATCGACACCAGGCCGGTGTCCTTCTGCAGGCTGACCAGGTTGTTCAGCAGTGGCGGCACCACCCGCCGGACCGCCTGCGGCAGCACCACGTGGCGCATCGCCTGCGCGTTGCTCAGCCCGAGCGAACGGGCGGCCGCCCGCTGGTCGGGGTGCACCGAGTCGATGCCGGCCCGGAAGACCTCGGAGACGTACGCGGAGTACGTCAGCACCAGCGCGGCGCCGCCGAGCAGCATCGGATCCGTGGTCACCCCGGTCAGCCGCAGCGCCGGCACGCCGGTGATCATGACCAGCAGACAGATGATCATCGGCAGGCCGAGGAAGAAGTCCACGTACGCCGTGGCCAGCAGCCGCACCGGCAGGAAGACCGGTCCGCGCAGCGTCCGCAGCACCGCCAGCAGCAGGCCGAGGACCAGGATCAGCACCCCGCAGCCGAGCATCAGCTCCAGGTTGATCCGCAGGCCCCTGAGCACCTCCGGCAGCGCCCGGCGGGCGTAGTCGGCGTCGAAGAAGGCCCTCCGGGTGGCCGCCCAGCCGGGGGAGTTGACCACCAGCAGGGAGAGCGCCACGGCGGTCACCAGGGTCGACGCCCCGGCGATCAGCGCGGCCCGGCGGCTGCGGCCGCGCCGGTACGCCTCGTGCGCCAGCCGCCGCGCGGACGGGCGGTAGCCGTCGTCCGGCGCCGGCCCGGGCGGGTCCGTCCGCCGGCGCCGGAGCAGCCCGGTGCCGCTCCCGCCGCCGGCCTTGCGGGGACCGGCCCCGGCCTCGGTGCTCATCGGGGCCCCGCTCACTTCAGGACGGGTGCGGAGACGGCGTCGGAGAGCCACTGCTTCTCCAGCTTCGCCAGCACGCCCTCGGCCCGCAAGGCGTCCACCGCCCGCGTGACGCACCCGGTGAGCCGGGAGCCCTTGTCCAGCACCAGCCCGAACTGCTCGCCCCGCGCCGCCCCTTCGAACTGCCCGACCACCTGGGCATCCGTCACCTCGGCACCGGTGATGTAGAACGCCGTCGGCAGGTCCACCACCAGGGCCTCGATCTGGCCGTTCCGCAGTGCGGCCTTCGCCAGGTCGTTGGAGTCGAACACGGCCGGCTGCACGGTCGGCCGGATGGTGTCGGTGACGACCTCCAGACTGGTGGTGCCCACCTGCGCGCCCAGCTTGGCGCCCTTCAGGTCGGCGACGCTCTTCGCCCCGGCCGCCTTGGAGCTCTTCAGCGCGATCACCGCCTGCCGCACGTCGTAGTAGCCGGAGGAGAAGTCGACGGCCTGCTTGCGCTCGTCACTGATCGACACCTGGTTGATGTCGAAGTCGAAGTCCTTGGCGCCCGGGGTGGTGGCCTTGCCGAACGGCGCCGCCACCCATGTCACCTTCTCCTTCGGGTAGCCGAGCTTCTCGGCCACGGCGTACGCCACCGCCGACTCGAAGCCCTTGCCGTTCTCCGGCTTGTCGTCCGTGAACCAGGGGTCGTAGGCGGGCTGGTCGGTGCCGATCGTCAGCGTTCCCGCGGCGCGGGTGCCCAGCGCACCCGGCGCGCAGCCGTCGGCCGTCCCCGGGGCACTCGCGGCGGCGCCCGTGCCGGACGCGTCGGACGCCGAGTCCTGCGGCGCGCACGCGGTCAGCGCGGCGGCGGTGACCAGCAGGGCGGCGAACGGCTTGCGGAGGGAGGTCATGGCGGGGCTCCTGGAAAGAGGGACCGGAACGAGCGGGGAGCGAGCGGCGCGGGGGCGCGGGCCGGGCCGGCACCCCGGCGGGTCACTTCCCCCCGGTGGCGGCGCCGGAACACAGGCGGCATGGTCGGCGTACGGAGCCGCGTCCGCGGCGCCCCCGAGCCGGATCAGCGGCAGCGGCAGAGACCGCGCGCACAACAGCTGGAAGACACCCGGAGCAGGTCGATGTGGCGTCGCGCCACCAGGATCACCGCCGGGAGCATGGCGGGAGGTTCGCATCCCCACGGCGCGGCTGTCCAGAACATCCAGATGACCGTCCACATGCCGGACAAGCGGTTTCGGAGCCCCGAACCGGGAGAATCGACGGCAGGGCCCCCCTTGAACAGGAGAACCTGTCGTACTTATGGTGGTCCTGTTGAAATACCTCCTGTCGAAGTGAGTCCACGATGCAGAATCTTTCGCCAAGGCTCGCTGTGGCGGCCGACGCCCCGGTCTCGACCCACGCCGGCCACCCGGCCTGGCTCCGGCTGAAGGACGCGGTCGAGGCCCTGCGCCCGCTGCAGTCCAAGGACGGCTCGATCGACCTGTCCGCCGTGCAGCGGCACACGGTCGACCCGCTGGTCGCCACGGTCCGCAGTGCGATCGCGGAACTCGCCCCGCTCTTCCCGCACGACGCCGCCTACCTCGCCGCCGTCGACGCGGACCTGGCCAAGTGGGCCGACACCGGCTACCGGGAGCCCGACTTCCTGGACTCGCTGCTCGCCTTCCAGCCCGCCGACCAGCGCGAGGACGGCCTGGAGCACCTGGTCGTCTTCGCGATGTACACCCAGAACGGCAACCCGAACCGCAACCTGGAAGCCGTCCTGCTGCGCGTGGTCTGGCCGGACTGGCTGGCCGAGCTGGAGCGCACCCGCTTCGACAACCCGATGTTCGTGCCGATCACCTTCACCGACTTCACGGCCGGCTACGACACCAACTCCGCCGTCCTGTTCCCCGAGACCGTGGCCGTGCGCAAGGCGCCGGAACGCTTCACCTGGGGCGGCATCTTCTGCGACCGCGAGGCCGCCCGCTTCCGCGCCGTCACCACCAGCGCCGTCCGGCAGCTCGGCCTGGAGATCCCGGCCGACGCCGAGGGCCTGCTGGAGGACCAGGAGCGCGCCCAGCAGACCTTCGTGCTGTGGGACCTCGTCCACGACCGCACCCACAGCCACGGCGACCTGCCGTTCGACCCCTTCATGATCAAGCAGCGCAGCCCGTTCTGGATGTACGGCCTGGAGGAGCTCCGCTGCGACCTCACCGCCTTCAAGGAGGCCGTGAAGCTGCAGGCCGAGGGCTACGCCCAGGGCCGCGACGTCCAGTACGCCATCCTCTTCGACCGGATGTTCCGCTTCCCGGTCAGCGGTGACCGCGTGCGCAACTACGACGGCATGGGCGGCCAGCTGCTCTTCGCCTACCTGCACAAGCACGACGCGCTGCGCTGGCGCGACAACCGCCTGAGCATCGACTGGGACCGCGTCGCCGACGTGACCAACGCGCTCTGCGGCGAGATCGAGACCCTGTACCGCGACGGCATCGACCGCCCGAAGACGGCCCACTGGATCGCCGCCTACCAGCTGGTCTCCCGCTACCTCACCCCGCACCCCGCCTCCACCTGGGCGAAGGGCCCCGACGCGCTGCCGCTGGACACCGCCGACGGCAAGGCGCTCAACAAGGCCCTGTGCGACGCCGTCCACCCGGACGAGTTCCCGTTGAGCATGTTCTACGAGGCCCTCGCCAAGAAGCTCGGCGGCGTCATCGCCGCCACCACCGGCATCACCGGCGCCGGCATCCAGGAGGTCGCCGCGTGAGCACCCACCTCGAAGGCAAGGTCATCGCCGTCGCCGGAGCCAGCGGCCCGGCCGGCCAGGCCGTGCTGCGCCGGCTCGCCGCCGACGGCGCCACCGTGATCGGCGCCGACATCGACCCGCAGCGGCTGGAGAAGGCCCTCGACACCGTGCGCGGGGCAGTCCCCGGCGCCCGGGTCAGCGGCCAGGTCATCGACCTGCTCGACCCGCAGGAGGTCCACGACTGGGCCGACCACCTGGAGGCCGAGCACGGCCACGTCGACGGCCTGCTGCACCTGGTCGGCGGCTGGCGCGGCAGCAAGAAGTTCTTCGACACCCGGATCGACGACTGGGACTTCCTGCACGACACCGTGGTGCGCACGCTCCAGCACACCTCGCTCGCCTTCCAGCCCGCGCTGCTCCGCAGCGAGTCCGGCCGGTACGCGATGATCTCCGCCGCCGCCGCCCACAAGCCGACCGCCGGCGGCGCCGCCTACGCGGCGGCCAAGGCCGCCACCGAGGCGTGGACGCTCGCCATGGCGGACTCCTTCAAGAAGGAGACCACCGCCGAGGACGGCGAGCCCACCGCCGCGGCTGCGATCCTGGTGATCAAGGCGTTGGTCAGCCCCGAGATGCGGGCGGAGAAGCCGGACGCGAAGTTCGCCGGCTTCACCGACACGGCCGACCTCGCCACCGCCCTGGCGGGCCTCTGGGACCGCCCCGCAGCAGAACTGAACGGACAGCACCTGTGGCTGACAGCCCGATGACCGAACCGACCTCCACCGACGCGGTACGGCGGCACGACCCCGCCGTCCGGGGCTTCGCCAGCGACAACTACGCCGGCGTGCACCCGGAGGTCCTCGCCGCGATGGCGCTCGCCAACGGTGGCCACCAGGTCGCCTACGGCGAGGACGACTACACGGCCCACCTGCAGGACGTCTTCCGCCGCCACTTCGGCGAGCACGCCGAGGCGTACCCCGTCTTCAACGGCACCGGCGCCAACGTCGTCGCCCTGCAGGCGCTGCTCCCGCGCTGGGGCGCGGTCGTCGCGGCCGAGAGCGCCCACATCAACGTGGACGAGGGCGGCGCGCCGGAGAAGATGGGCGGCATCAAGCTGCTCACCGTCCCCACCCCGGACGGCAAGCTCACCCCCGAGCTCATCGACCAGCAGGCCTGGGGCTTCGGCGACGAGCACCGCGCGCAGCCGCTCGCGGTCTCGATCACCCAGAGCACCGAGCTCGGCACCCTCTACACGGTGGACGAGATCCGGGCCATCGTCGACCACGCCCACCAGCTCGGCATGCTGGTGCACGTGGACGGTTCGCGGCTGGCGAACGCCGCCGCCTCGCTCGGCGTGCCGCTGCGCGCCTTCACCACCGACGTCGGCGTGGACGTGCTGTCGTACGGCGGGACGAAGAACGGGCTGCTCTTCGGCGAGGTCGTGGTGGTCCTGAACCCCGAGCGGGTCCGGAACATCAAGTACCTGCGCAAGACCTCGATGCAGCTGGCGTCGAAGATGCGCTTCGTGTCGGTCCAGTTCGAGGCGCTGCTCGCGGGCGACCTCTATCTCCGCAACGCCGGCCACGCCAACGCCATGGCCAGCCGGCTGGAGGCGGCCGTCCGCGGGATCGAGGGCGTGACCGTCGTCCGCCCGGTCGAGGCCAATGCGGTGTTCGCGATTCTCCCGCGCGAGGTCAGCGAGCGACTGCAGAAGCGTTACCGCTTCTACTTCTGGAACGAGCACACCGGCGAGGTCCGCTGGATGTGTTCGTACGACACCACCGAGGCGGACATCGACGCCTTCGCGGCCGCCATCGCCGAGGAGATGGGCCGCGCCTGACGGTGCCGGTGACCGCGGATCGTCCCGTCCTGCGACAGCAGGGCGGGACGATTTGCATGTGGCGGGCCGGTCCCCGTACAGTTCCGGAGTCGCACCGAGAGGGGCGACGGAATGCGAATCCGATGAATGAAACTCCGAAAAACGGAGCGGAAAACATCTGATAAGCTTCAAACACGAAAGAACGAAGCGCCCGGAGGGCCCGCTGGAAGGCGGTCCGAAGGAAGTGTCCGTTCCTTGAGAACTCAACAGCGTGCCAAAAGTCAAC
>NZ_JBEXYD010000017.1:0-130254 GCF_040630735.1 Kitasatospora sp. NPDC005748 | reverse complement strand
CGTCGAGTCGGCCAGCAACGACCAGAACACCGATCCGTGGACGGACGCGCAGGTCGCCGCACGGTGCACCGGCAGGCCGAGAGACGCCGCCGAGAGACAGGAGAGACAGGAGAGACAGCGCGGCCCCGGGCAGACCGCCCTGCCCTTCACGGCAGTCGTCAGAGATCCATGAACATCCGGACCACCGGAGAGGAGGTACCCGAGGCACCGGACGAAAGCACAGCGGGCGGACGCGTCGACGACGACGGCAGGCACCCTCATAGCCGATGAACCGTCAGGGAATCACAATCACCGGACGGTTGGCGCGACGGGCCAGCCGACCGGAGACCGATCCGAAGATCTTGCCGAGCAGGCCGTGCGTGCTGCCGACGACGATCGCGTCCGCGGCGTACTCGCGGCCGACCTCCTCGATCTCATGGCAGATGTCGCCGCCCCGCTCGACCAGGATCCAGGGCACCCCGGCGAGGAAGTCCGCGCAGGCGAGCTCCAGACCGAGCACCTCGGTCCGGTGATCGGGAAGGTCGACGAAGACGGGAGGTTCGCAGCCCGCCCACACCGTGGCCGGCAGGCGATTGGCCACGTGCACGATCACCAGCCCGCACTTCGAGCGACGAGCCATGCCCACCGCATAGGCCAGGGCACGCTCGCTCGACAGCGAGCCGTCGAATCCCACCACCACGCCGTGCTGGAAGGCGGGGTCGCACGAGCCGCCGGGCTTCTGCTGCACCGCGGGTTCGCCGGCGGCGCTCGGCAGGCCGGAGCCTCCCGGGTGGTCGGCACCCGGCCCCAGGCGGCCCGTCATCGCGGACTCCGCCGGGTCGGGCCGGTGGTCGCCTCGCTGCTGGCGGGAGCCGGAGCGGCCCCGGCGCGCGACAGTGCGAAGCAGGCGGGAGAATCCCCGGATATCCACGGCGTCCGCGCCCACATCAGGGTCCGCGCCGACTCCGGTCTGTGCACAACCACTGTCTCCCCCGGGCACTGCGCCCGCGCTGCGGACCGCATCCGGTTCAACCGGTCGGGAGGACTCAAAACCAGCCATGGCTCAAGGCTCTTCGAGGAAGATGGGCCGACAAGAGAGGACAACGCTGCCCGGGCAGCAGGCCCGCACGCGGGAAGACGTCGGTCTGCGCCGAGCACCACCGTTTGTGACCTGTTCCTTTCAGAGTACGACGGGCAGGAGACTCAGCCCAGCGGCAAAGCCTCGGAACGGCTTTGTTACCGCGAATGGAGGATGCGCCCGCCGCCGGCGATGCGCCCCCTGCCAGCGCGCGGTCGCGCCCCCTCCGGCAAAGGAGGGTCTCTGGAGCTTGACTGAGCGAACGGAGCGATGCAACAGGCCACCGGGACACCGTGACCGGACTGTCATTGATCGACAACGATCCGTCGCCGCCCGACACCGGCAACCGGCGTCGCAGGACGTCCGAACGAGGCCGCCACGGCCCACAGCCCGTGCGCCGTGCCGCGCCCTCTGCGCCGTCCCCCGGCCGCCATCCATCAGCCCACCGGTCCGGGCCGAATCCGGGTCCACCCCCGGGCCGCGTCCGGATCGACGTCAGGCCGTCCTGTGCCCGGCTCCGGGCCGCCTGTGTTCCACCGTCGGGCCGCTCCCGGTGGGCCCCGCGACGACCGGTCCGCCGCCGAACCGCTGTGGCCGCCCCCACCTCCCCCGGATCGTCTCCCCCACCCCGAGCAGCCGCCCCGCACTGCAACCCCGGCCCCATCCCTGCCACGCCTGCCGCTATCCGTTTCAGCCAATTCGCACGGGTTCGCGACGCTGCCTGGCATTTGCCACGTGCATACCCACAGCCGCTGGCACCATGCACGACATGCCGCTGCTCCTGTTCGACCTCGACAACACGCTGCTCCCCAGGGACGCCGCCTTCCGAGCCTGGGCCCGGGACTTCCTGACCGAGCGAGGCCTTCCGCCGGAGGACCTCGACTGGCTGGTCACCATCGACGGCGGCGGGTACGTGCCGCGCAGCACCGTACTGTCCGCGATCCAGCGCCGCTACGGCCTGGACGACTCTCTCGACTTCCTGCTCGCCCACTTCCGACGCGGCATCAACTCCCACATCCACTGCCCCTCCCGCAACATCGACGCGCTGCGGGCAGCGCGTGCGGCCGGGTGGACGCTCGGCATCGTCAGCAACGGCAACACCCGGCCGCAGTTGGAGAAGATCCGCCGGACCGGGCTGGGACCGATGGTCGACGGCTGGGTCATCTCGGAGGAGGCGGAGTGCGTCAAGCCTGACCCGTTGATCTTCGAGATCGCCGCGCAGCGGTGCGGCATCGCGCCCACCGGCGACTGGGCCTCGAACACCTGGATGGTCGGGGACCACGCCCCCGCCGACATCGCCGGCGCGGAGCTGACCGGGCTGCGCAGCGTCTGGCTGCACCACGGCCGCCCCTGGGCCGAGCCGGGCTACCGGCCGACGCTCAAGGCGGCCGGTCTGCCGGAGGCCGTCGGGCAGGTACTCGCCGCACGCAGCGCGCCGGGCGCCAGGCCCGGCATCCGGGCCGCCGGACCGGGCCACCGGCGGGCAGTGGGCACGGCCGCGGTGGTAGGCAGCCGGCAGCTCCGGGGGCCCGCCGACGGGGCGGCGCCCGCAGCAGCGCTGTCCGGCGCGCGAACCGGCGCGCAGGCCCCGCTTTCCGCCCTGGACGGCCCGCGTGCGCCTGTTCCCGGGGGCCGCCCGGACAGCGGCGCTCCGGCCGCCGTGGCGGCCGTCCGTGTCTGAAACCGTTCAGCCGGAGTTGCCGCAGTCACCCGTGGCCGACCTACCGCCGAGGAGCGTCCGGGGAACACCGGCCGGGTGAGTCGCCGGCCGGACGGACGGCCCGGGCCCGACTGCGCCCGGCGCCGGACCGCCCGACGCCCGACGCCCGACGACCGACGACCGACCGCGGCAACCGACCGACGACCCTGCTCGCCACCTTCACCTCGGCACACGGGACCGGGCACGCGGGACCGGGCACGCGGCCTGCTACGGCTGCGCGGGGGCCGACTCCGCGGGGGCCGACCTCGTCCACCAGTGGCTGCGGCCCGCCACGGTGAAGCCGAGCTTGCGGTACAGCGGTTCACCGAGTGCGGTGGCGAGCAGGGTCGCCGGGCGGTCGGGGTCCGCGGCGGCCAGGGCCGTCTCGAGGACGGCGCGGGCCACGCCCCGGGAGCGGTGTTCGGGGAGCGTCGCGACCCAGTACACCCCGGTGGCGCGGCCGTCGTCGAAGGTCAGGCAGGCGCCGGCCAGTTCACCGGCGATCCTGGCCCGCCAGGCCCGGCAACCGGGCTCGTGCAGGAGGCGCTCGGGCAGCATCACACCCCGTATCCAGGGCTGGCGGTCCTCGATCGGGAAGCCGTCGACCACCGCGTGTTCGACCTCGGCGAAGGCGTCGGCGTCCAGCACCTCATCGACCGTCAGGTCGCCGCCGGCCCGGGCGCCCGTCGACGGCAGCGCGCCGAGCAAGGGTGCTTCGAGCGCGCCGGGCTCACGGACCATCACGGGCATCGCCCGGCCGTGCGCGCAGCCGTGGCGCGACATGTCCAGTTTGAGGTAGGGGTCCTCCAGCGTGAGCCGGGTGGTGGACCATTCCTCCAGCAGGGCCGCCAGTTCGTCTTCCAGCACGGCTGGTTGGTCATAGGGACGGGTCACCACGATGCGGTGGGCGTCGTCCGGGGTCCGGGCGCAGCGGACCGCGGTGAACCCGGGACGGATGAGGTGCTGCCACCCGTGGGCGCGCGCTTGGGCGAGCCAGAAGGCGGCGGCGTTGTCGTTGGCCTGTTCGAGCCGGCTGAGGTTGTCCACGACAGGACGGTAGCGCGGGCGACCGGCGTCCGATCAGCAGCCCTGGCACTGGCCGGATGGAGCCAGGGAGGCGCACACTTCGAGAGGCGTGCGCCCTCCCGTGCACCGCCTATTTTCGGTCAATCTCGCGCGACTCCCTCGCCCTTGGGCAAAGCCGCAGCCCAGACCCGCCGGCCGGGTACGCCGAAGCGGGGCACCCCAGGACCGGCCCCGCGACAACCAGCCACCGTTGCACCGGCCCCCTTCCCAGAAGGGTCGACGGGTGCCACGCTTCGTGATCGAATGCATCACGCCAAATTGCCATGTCGACATAGCGTCGGATGGTGAACTTGTCACAACGGCAACGGTCCACCCGATAGATTCGATCTTGGCCAGCAGTGCCGCACCACCACACCACACCACCGAGGGGGCTTGAGCGCCTTGAGCAGGGTGAGCAGGAGCGACGCGGGTCCTGACAGCGACCAGGCCGTGGCCGATATCGCGGGTCGGTCCGTGAGAGGCGCCGGCGTTTCGGCCACCGCTGCCCACCCCCGTTCCCCCGGCACCTCCAGCGCCGCCCCATACGTCCCGTACGCCTCGGTGAACACTCCGGCCTCACCGGCCTCACACACCCCCTCCGCACCAGCGGGCTCCGGTACAGGCACCTTCTCGGGCGCCCCGGACCATGCCGGACGACCCGTCAGCCGACCCGCCGTCAGCCACGGCGGTCTCCAGGGCCAGGGGACGGCCGGGCAGGCCGGCCCGTCGGTTCCCGGCCATCCTGGCGGTCACCCCGGAGCTCAGTCCGGCGCCCAGCCCGGCGGGCACCAGCTCGGCCGGGCGCTCGGCCATCCGGGCTCGGACGCGACGTTCCCGGCCTCCCCCGGTCCGGGCGCCGCGACGACACCCACCGGGCTGCCCGGAGGCACCTTCGGCCAGGGTCCGAGCGGGCAGGGTTCGGGCGGCCACAGCCCCCACCTCCACGGCCCCAACAGCCACAGCCCCGGCCCCCAGGGCCAGAGCGGCCAGAGCGGCCAGAGCGGCCAGAGCGGCCAGAGCGCGAACGGCGGCGGCCCCAACAGCCAGGGCCAGGGCGGCCACGGCGGCTACGGCGCCGGCGGCGGGTCCGGCCTGAACGGCCCCTCGGTCCCCCTGATGTCCGCCGCCCCCCGGAAGCTCTCGGGCCGGCGCCGGCGCGAGACCGTCGCGGTGCTGATCTTCGGCGGCGCCCCGATCTTCGAGAGCTCGATCCCGCTCTCCGTCTTCGGCGTCGACCGCCAGGACGCCGGAGTGCCCCGCTACCGCCTGCTGGTCTGCGCCGGCGAGGAGGGGCCGCTGGCCACCACCGGAGGCCTCACCCTCTCCGCTCCGTACGGGCTGGAGGCGCTCGCCCGGGCGGGCACCATCGTCGTCCCGGCCTGGCGCTCGATCTCGCAGCCGCCGCCGGTCGAGGCGATCACCGCCCTGCGCAAGGCCCACCACGAGGGCGCGCGGATCATCGGCCTCTGCACCGGCGCCTTCGTGCTCGCCGCCGCCGGCCTGCTGGACGGCCGCCCCGCGACCACTCACTGGATGTACGCGCCGACCCTGGCCAAGCGTTATCCCCGGGTCCACGTCGACCCGCGGGAGCTCTTCGTCGACGACGGCGACGTGCTGACCTCGGCCGGCACCGCCGCCGGCATCGACCTCTGCCTGCACGTGGTGCGCAGCGACCACGGCGCCGAGGCCGCCAACGCGCTGGCCCGCCGGCTGGTGGTGCCCAGCCGCCGCAGCGGCGGAGGCCAGGCCCAGTACATCGATCAGTCTTTACCGGAGGAGATCGGCAACGACCCGCTCGCCGAGGTGGTCACCTGGGCGCTGGAGAACCTCAACCAGCAGTTCGACGTCGAGGTGCTGGCCGCGCGTGCCTACATGAGCCGGCGGACGTTCGACCGCCGGTTCCGCACGCTCACCGGCAGCGCCCCGCTGCAGTGGCTGATCACCCAGCGGGTGCTCCAGGCGCAGCGACTGCTGGAGACATCGGAGCTGTCGGTGGACGATGTCGCCCGCCGCTGCGGCTTCCGGTCGCCGGTGGCGCTGCGCGGGCACTTCCGGCGCCAGCTCGGGGTCTCGCCGGCCGCGTACCGGACCAGCTACCGGGCCCGTCGCCCCGGCTCGGCCTCGCCGACGCCGGCGCCGCTGCACGCCGGTGACCTCCGGCTGGCCGGTGCCGTGCCGGCGTCGGCCGCGGCCCATGCCGCGGCGGCCCTGGCGGCCGCCGCCACGGCGGCGGGCGGGGTGGTCCCCGGCCAGCACGGGCCGGCACCCGCACTGCCGTACCCCTCCGGCGGCCCGGGCCAGCACGGCTCGCCCGGGCAGCACGGCCAGCCGTCCGGGCAGGGGGTGCACGCTCGTGCCGCCCAGCCCTACCCGCATTCGCAGACGGCTCACCAGCCGCACTCCGGCCAGCCGGGGACGGGGCGGGGCACGGCGCGGCCGCCCCTGGTCCCGCCGCAGGCCGGTCCCGGGGCGGGCCGGCCGCCGCGCACGGCGGAGCACGCCGCGGCGGAGGACGGTCAGCCGCAGCCCGGGGCCCGCGGTCAGGGGCAGGGGCACCGCAGCGCGGCCGAGCGACCGTCGGAGGACGGCTCCGGCGGCCGGGGGCACGGTGCGGCCACCGGCCGGGCGTCGGCGTCGGCCGCTCCGGCGACGCCGGAGGGTCGGGCCCGCCAGGCCCGCGGCCCCCAGGTCCGACCGCAGGGCGGCCGGGCCGCGGGCCCGGACGGGGCCCGTGAGCCGCGTGACCCCCGTCCCGCCCGGGACGGTCACCAGGCGCACCCGGTCCACCCCGCCCACCAGGCCGGTACGGCCCGGGAGGCGCACGAGCCCGACGGCCACGGTCAGGACGCGCACGGCTCCGAGTCCTGCGCCCCGGCACCCCGCTCGGCTCCTTCGGTGCCCGTGGCGCGTGATCGCGCCGTAGGGTGAGTGGCGTGAATGACCGTTTGGTATGGATCGACTGTGAAATGACAGGCCTCGACCTCGACCGGGACGCCCTGGTCGAGGTCGCGGCGCTGGTGACGGACTCCGAGCTGAACATCCTCGGCGAGGGCGTCGACGTCATCATCCGCCCGCCCGCCGAGGCCCTGGCGAACATGCCCGAGGTGGTACGCACCATGCACACCTCCTCCGGGCTGCTCGACGAGCTGGAGCAGGGCGTCACGCTCGCCGAGGCCGAGGCACTCGTCCTCGCCTATGTGCGCGAGCACGCGCCGGAGGCCGGGCGGACGCCGCTGTGCGGGAACTCCGTGGCGACCGACCGCGGCTTCCTGTCCCGGGACATGCCGGCTCTGGAGGGGCACCTGCACTACCGGATCGTCGACGTCTCCTCGATCAAGGAGCTGGCCCGCCGCTGGTACCCGAGGGCGTACTACAACAGCCCGCAGAAGGGCGGCAACCACCGGGCGCTCGCGGACATCCGCGAGAGCATCGACGAACTGCGGTACTACCGCGAGGCGGTGTTCGTCCCCCAGCCCGGCCCGGACACCGACACCGCGCGCGCGATCGCCGAGAAGTACCACGCCCCGACGGACTGACCCGTCCGCACCTCCCGGGGCCGGACGCGAAGACCGCCGCCGCCCCCGGGAGGGGTCCGCATCGGACTGATGGAAAGGCCCGCACCGGGCTGATGGAAACCCTGGCGCGAGCACCCTTCCGGATCCTGTATTGTTCTTCCTGTCGGAACGGGAACGCGAAGAGCGGGAACGAGCCGGACAGATGGTGGGTGTAGCTCAGTTGGTAGAGCACCTGGTTGTGGTCCAGGTGGCCGCGGGTTCAAGTCCCGTCACTCACCCCATCTGATCAAGGTCTGACCAGTAGTTTTGGTCAGACCTTGATCCATTTCCGAGATATGTCAGCACGACGTCATCACAGACCCCCAGTTGGGGGTCTACCGTCATGCCATGGCGACGATCAGAGAGCGCCCCCGCAAGGACGGCGGCATCACTTACACCGTCCTCTGGCGGGACGGCGGGACACGCACAGGTAAGCAGGAGTCGGAGATCTTCCCCGACACCCTGGACAAGGCCGAGGAGAAGGCGGCGCTCTTCAAGGGCCTCGTCGACATGCACGACCAGCAGTGGCCGCCTGGTTGGGTCCGAGGGAAGGGCTTCGTCCAGGAGCAGACCCAGAGCGACCGGGGGAAGGACATGCCCTTCCTCGTCTGGGCAACCCGGCGCATCGACAAACTGACCGGCATCGAGGAACGCACCCGGGCGGATTACCACCGGGACCTCCTCAATCACGTTGCCGGAGTCCTCGTTCACACCGACGTGGACGGGAAGGTCACCGAGGCCACCGTCAGCAACGTCACCCAGGACGACATCACCGACTGGGTTCGCGCCCAGGAAGACGGCCTGGTGTCACCTGAAGACCCAGAGCAGTGGTCGCGACAGCCCGCGGCGCCCAAGTCCATCGCGAACCGCCACGGCATGCTCTACGGCATCTTCCAGGCCGCTGTCGAAGCCACGCCGCCGCTGCGGGCCGGCAACCCCTGCTCCAAGACCAAGCTCCCCCGCGCCGACGCCGGCACTGATGAGGAGATGGTCTTCCTGGAGCATGACGAGTGGCAGCGCCTGCGCGCCGAACTCGCGCTCATCAATGGCGGGGACGGAATCGACATTGGGGATGTTCTGGTCGCAACCGGACTTCGGTGGGGCGAGCTGGCGGCCCTTCAGGTCAAGGACCTCAACTTGGCTGGATCCACTCCTACCCTCAGCGTCCACCGCGCCTGGAAGCGCCAGAAGGACAACTCACTGAAGCTGGGACCGCCCAAGACGAAGAAGTCACGAAGGACCCTGGCCCTCTCGGCGAGCACGGTGGAGATCCTGCGGCGCAACATCGTTGCAAAGGGCCCGGATGACTTTGTCTTCACGACCGCCTGGGGGAACCCCTGGCGGCACTCGAACTACTACAACCGTCGATGGCTGGTGGCGGTTCGCAACGCCCAGGCGAAGGGCTTCCAGAAGTCACCACGCCTGCACGATCTGCGCCACACCCATGTCAGCTGGCTGATCGCCAAGAACATCCCGCTACCGGCGATCCAGGCCCGGCTCGGGCACGAGTCCATCACCACGACGGTCGACCGGTACGGGCACCTGGTGCGGGCGTTGGACGGAGAGATTGTGGCCGCCATCCAGGCCGCGATGGCGGCAGATGACGGCCCTGGTCTTCGACTTGTGGAGCGCCTCGCCTAAGAGGCGGGCGCTGGGGTGGGACGGGTCGTGGCCAGCATCATGGCTACGGCCCACTCCCAGTTCTGGTTCCACAGACCGGCGTCGAGCGCGGCCTGCATGATCTCCTGCAGCTCCTCTGCGAGCTCGGCGGAGATCTCACTCTTGAGAAAGGCCAGGCCTACTACGCCCGGTCCCTCGAACTTCGCTACCCGGCGCCCCTCGGGCAGGCTGTCGACGCTGGTGACAACTGCTCGTATCCTCATCCGTCCTCCGTCGAGCAGGCGCGCGTGGTCAGCTCGAACTGGATGTGCGAGTTGGCATTCGTGTGCCCGCCGTGAGCGCAGTGTCCCCAGGTGGAGCAACACATCATGCCGTGTCGGACTGACAGACGGTAGTACCGGAAGGTTTTGCTCCTGACAGTCTCTACTCGTCCTTGCGCATGTACTGCTTCGCGAAGAGGTCCGCGAGCTCAGCAAGGTTGCGCCTGCCGGCCTCGTCCAGTTCACCCATCCGGGCTACCACGACCTGCACGGTGCCATCGGTGGACCACTCGGGCTCCTCGGACTCCACACCCATGAATTGCCTCGCGGCTGCACGCGCCACGATCTGGAACGGCAGCTCCAGGCCGCGGGCGAGAGACTCTAGCCGCCCCTGCCTCGGGACCTCTCGCAGCTGCCCCAGCTCCAGGCGGTTCACCCACGACGCGTTCAGGTCCTGATCCCCGGACCTATCGACGAGCTGCGCGAGGCTGAGCCCCAGCTTGGCGCGCTGCTCCTTCACCAGCCGGGACAGGGCGTCCCGCGTCTTCTCCACCATGGCCACCATCATTCCGTACTCCCATTCGCCCGCATGTCTACCTGTGTGCCAAGAGACGTCAAAAGGTGCCCAGGTGGGCATGGGGACATGTTGCCCCACGGGGACGCATTGTCCATCACCGGGGGAGGCGCACAACAGGGCGCAGTGGGGATGAATGGCATGGACCAGCCATATCTCGACACCGATGAACTTGCCATCTCAGCGCGATAGACACATCGTCCCCGATGTGCGATGCTTCCTTCATCGCCACACCGGGATGATTCATCGCAGGAGGATTGGTGACAGTCCCTCGGTTCCAACTGCACGACCCTGACCTGCTGCGCACCCTCATGCGTCGCACCGGGGACGGCGCCCGTACCAGCATCCGCGGCCTCGCCGAGGCCGCTGAAGTCCACCCGAGCCACGTCGGCGAGTTGCTGACCGGAGACCAGAAGACGGCTTCGTTCGAGGTCGCCTCCGCCATCTCCGGCCGCATCGGAGTGGACCTGCTCGTCCTCTGGGTGCCCGCCGAACGCGCCGTAGGCACAACCGCCGACGCTCAGGAGGTATCGCAGTGAGCGACGTCGAGAAGTACGACTACGCCTGGCTGTCCCGGCAGATCGGCGTCCCGGTCTCCTGGCTCCAGAAGAACAAGGCCAAGCTGCCGCGCATCGAGTTCGGGCACTACGTCCGCTTCTCGCCGGAGCTTGCAGAGGAGATCCGGGCCAAGTTCACCGTGCGCCCGAACGCCGAGTCGGCCGTCACGTCGGTGCCGGCCACGCTCCTCGACCTCAAGCCGGGCCGTGCCCCCCGCGGGCGTCGCACCGCCTGAGTCGCCCCCGACATGGGTCGGGCCCCCACCGGATGCACCCGATGAAGGCCCTCGCCCACCAGCACTGAACTCACACGAAAGAGAGGTGGACTATGTCCATCTTGGCAGAGAACACCGAGCAGGTGTTGACCGAGTCCCGCACGATGCGGGCCGCGACGGTCGAGCGCACGGACGTCCTCACGAAGGTGAAGGCACTCTCGTTGCTCCCGGACGGCGTGCACGCCACCACCGAGCTGGTGGCCGGCTTCTACGAGGTCGGCGCGGAGACCATCAAGTCGCTGGTGAAGGACCACCGGGCCGAGCTCGCCGAGAACGGCTACCGCGTCCTGACCGGTGCCGAGCGGGCCGAGTTCGTTAGGTCCCTCGGGGACCTTACGCTCCCGCCGGCCCGCCACACGGCCCTCTTCACCAGGCGGACGATCCTGAACGTCGGCCAGCTGCTGACGGGTAGCGAGATCGCGCACCGGGTGCGGGAGTACCTGCTGAACGTCGAGGAGTCGGCGACGGTCGCGGCCCGCAGTGAGGCGGTGGACCGGGCAGAGCTGGCGGCCCTGCAGATGCGGGTGCTGGCGGCGGCCGGCGGGATCGTCGACGCATCGTGGCTGGAGTTGAAGGCCCGGCACGTCGCGGCGCGGGCGCTCGGTGAGGAGCCGGAGATCGCCCCGGAGGACCGGCCGCTGTACGTGCCGGACTTCCTGAAGGGCAAGGGCCTGAAGCGCGGCGACATCCTGTCCGTCCAGTCGTGGTTCGGCCGGCGCGCGATGGCGCTGTACGAGGCCGAGCACGGAGTGCGGCCGGGCACCCGGACCGAGGACACGGCCCGCGGGTCGGTGCGCGAGACCGTGGCGTGGACGTACGCCGCGCTGCCGGTGTTCGAGGAGACGTGGGACCGCTACTACGCGGCCCAGTTCCCGCAGGCGCCGGCCCAGCTGAGCATCGCGGGCGGTGCCGCGTGAGCGCCCCGCGGGTGATGACGTTGCAGGAGGCGGAGGCTGCCGGCCTGCTCGGGCTCGTCGGCCGGGCGCGCGAGGTGCACGCCGAGGCGGACGCGCTGATGCGCGGCACCGGTCCGTTCCTGTCGGCGCCGGAGGCGGCCGCGATCTGGGGCCGCATGACGCAGACGATCGACAGCCTGCTGTGGCGGCTGACCGGCGAGGGAGCGGCGTGATGGCGACGACGGATCTGGCGCAGGTGACGGCAGTGGCGGACATCGAGATCGACGGCGAGCTGCTGTGGGTGTCGCCGGGCGTGAGCGCCGGCGGCCGGTACTGGGCGCTGCTGACCCCGTCCGATCTGCGGGCGGGGGTGGTGGCGGAGCACGCGGACGGTACGGCGGACGCGGTGATCGGCACGGTGACGCAGCCTGCCCGTTCGGTGCAGGCCGCGGCGGTCCTGGTGGTCGCGGCGCTGCGGGGCTTGTGCCCGTGCGGCTGCGGCTACCCGCTCCACAAGCACAACCCGAACGCGACGGACGGTGCGCTGTGACGGGCCCGGAGCACTACCGCGAGGCGGAGCGGCTGGCCCAGTTGGTCAAGCGCCACTCGGACAGCGTCGACGCCGTGGCGATCGCCACTGTCGCCCAGGTGCACGCGACGCTCGCACTCGCTGCCGCGACGGCGGAGGCCAACCCGGAGATCGGGGCGTACCTGCCGCACGACAAGCAGTCGGTGTTGCCGTGGCTCGGCGTGCTGATCGCAAAGGACGGTGCCCTGTGAGCGCGGAGAACCCCGTCGCCCGCCGGGCGGCCATCTTGATCGGCAACACCACCGGCACGCCGGAGGAGATCGCGATGCTCGACGCGGGGGCGGTGGCGTCGCGATGACCATCACCTCGCCGGCCGGGGCCTTCACGGCCCCGGCGGCCGGGCCGATCGTCGACCGGCCGGGCGTCTACGAGATGACCAACGAGGAGTATCACGCCGACCCGGTTCCGGGCGGCTCCCTCTCCTCGACGGGGGCCCGTCGTCTGCTGGCCCCGTCGTGCCCGGCCCGGTTCCAGCATGAGCGGACCCACGGCAGGGCGCCGAAGAAGGCGTTCGACTTCGGGACCGCCGCGCACATGCAGGTACTCGGCGCCGGCCCAGAGCTGGTTCGGATCAACGCCGACGAGTGGCGGACCGCCGCCGTGAAGGCGAAGGTCGCCGAGGCTCGTGAGCGGGGCGCGATCCCGCTGAAGCCCGCCGAGTGGGACCAGGTCCACGCGATGGCTGCGGCGATCCGCCGGCACCCCGTGGCGTCCCGCCTGTTCGCGCCCGGCTCGGGCCTGCCGGAGCAGTCGCTGTTCTGGGTGGACCAGGCGACGGCCGTGTGGCGGCGGGCCCGTCTGGACTGGCTGCCGCACCCGACGGGTGGCCGGCTGATCGTCCCGGACTACAAGACCACGGTGTCCGCTGACCCGCGGTCGATCGAGAAGTCGGTCTACGACTACGGCTACTACCAGCAGGACCCCTGGTACATCGACGGGGTTCGGGCCGTGCTCGGCGTCGAGGAGGCCGTCATGGTCTTCGTCTTCCAGGAGAAGACCGCGCCGTACTTGATCTCCGTGGTGCAGCTCGACCCGGTGGCGATCCGCGCCGGCCGGCGCCGCAACCGCGAGGCGGTCGCCACCTACCAGCAGTGCACCGCCACCGGGCAGTGGCCCGGCTACTCCGACCGCGTCGAGACCGTCTCCCTGCCCCCGTGGGCCGAGAAGCAGGAGAACCAGTGAACAACCCCGTCGAGCAGTACATGCCGAAGGCGCCGGCCCGGATCGGGCAGGGCACCGCGGTCGAGCAGTCCCGGGCGGTCGCTGAGGTGCAGGCGGCGATCATCGTCGCCCAGCAGTGCCCCCGCAACATCCAGGCTGCGGTCGCCGAGATGCGTCAGTCGTGCAAGCAGCAGTTCCTCGCCGAGCGGGCGTTCTACCGGTACAGCCGGGGAGGGTCGGCTGTCACCGGTGCCAGCGTCCACCTCGCCCGGGAGCTGGCCCGATGCTGGGGCAACATCCAGTACGGGCTGGTCGAGATGCGCCGGGACGACGAGTACGGCCAGTCCGAGATGCAGGCGTTCGCCTGGGACGTGGAGAAGAACTCCCGGAACTCGTCCACTTTCATCGTGCCCCACCGCAGGGACACGAAGGACGGCGCGAAGCAGCTCACCGACATGCGTGACATCTACGAGTCGAACGCGAACAACGGTGCGCGCAGGGTGCGTGAGGCGATCTTCGCGATCCTCCCGCCGTGGTTCGTCGAAGAGGCCAAGGCGCTGTGCACCCAGACGTTGAAGAACGGGGGTGGCCGGCCGCTGGCTCAGCGGATCGCCGATGCCATTCGAGCGTTCGACGGCATCGGCATCTCGGTGGACCAGTTGGAACAGAAGCTGGGCCGCCCGTCGGAAAAGTGGACGGAGCACGATGCCGCTCAGCTGCACGTGGTCTTCCAGTCGATCCAGCGCGGCGAGGTGCGGGCGGACGAGGAGTTCCCGGCCCCGCGCGTCACCGCCGAGGAGATCGCCGCAGCGCCGCAGCAGGCCACCGAGTGGCCGCAGGTCGCGCGGGCCGGGGGTGCGGAGTGAGCGCCCCCTGGTTCCTGCGGGAGTGGGCCAGCCTGGACGCGGAGACCACGGGCCTGGGAGTGGAGACGGACCGCATCGTGAGCGCCGCGCTGGCGCGGGTTCTTCGCGGCGTGGTGGTCGAGACGAGGACGTGGCTCGCGGACGCGGGCCGGCAGGACATCCCCGTCGAGGCGACGAAGATCCACGGGATCGCCAGCAAGGTGGCCCACCAGTACGGCCGGCCGGTCAGCGAAGTTGTGAGCGTCCTGGCCTTGGAGCTCGCCGAGCTGCCCTACGAGGGCATCCCGCTCGTGGTGGCGAACGCCCCGTTCGACCTGACCCTGCTGGACCGTGAGCTCTGCCGCAACGGCCGTTCCTGGCCCCAGCGCGAGCCCGGCCACCGGGTCTGGGTGCTGGATCCGCTGGTGCTGGACTGGGGCCTGGACCGTGCCCGTGAGGGGTCACGGTCGCTGGTCGGCCTGTGCCAGCACTACGAGGTCGAGCACCTGACGCCGCACCGGGCGGACGCCGACGCTGTCGCCGCTGCTGCGGTGACGTGGCGGATCGTGTCCGACTACCCGGAGCTGCGGGCCATGTCCCTGCCCGAGGTCCACGAGCAGCAGACCGTCTGGGCGGCCGGGCGTGCGGCGGCCAAGCAGGCGCACAAGCGGCGTACCGACCCGACCGCGGTCGTCGACGGCTCGTGGCCGATCCGGCCCCGGCAGGGGGTGGAGTCGTGACCCGAACCGCCGTTCCCACCGAGGCTATGCCGCATGGCGACCCGCGCCGGTACGGACGTGGTTGCCGATGCGACGCCTGCAAGGCCGGTCGCAGCCGGTACACGAAGGCCCTGCGCCACAAGCGGCACCGGGGGGAGACCAACCGGCGGTCCGCTCGACGCGCCGCCGAGCACATCCAGGCGCTTCGGATGGCTGGCATGGACGACGCTTCGATCATGGCATCTGCCGGCATCAGCCCGGACGCCATGTACAAGGCGGCCGTCACTACCGCCGTCATCATGCGGGCAACCGAGGAAGCCATCCTTGCGGTCCCCATCCCGACCGCGGTGAGTGGCGTGGTGATCAGCCGGGCGAAGACGGATGCCGTCGGCACGTGGCGGCGGGTTCAGGCCCTCGCGGCGGCCGGATGGCCGGCCACCGCAGTCGCGGCCCGGCTCGGCTTCACCAGCACCAACATCACGCACCTCCTCCGCCAGTGCGGCAGCGGAAAGGTCTACCTGCGGACCGCCAACCAGATCCGCCGGGTCTACCTGGAGATGTGGGACCAGCGGCCCGAGGACCACGGGGTGCCGCCGCACATCGCGCTCAAGACCCGGCGGTATGCGGCTCGTCGGGGCTGGCACCCGGCAGCCGTCTGGGACGACATCGACGACCCAACGGCGATGCCCCAGTACGGGGAGCAGGTCAGGCGGGACGAGGCGATCGTCGAGGACGCCGCCGAGCTGGCTCGTCAGGGTCTCTCCCGCGAGGCGATCGCTGAGCGGCTGGGCGTGTCCTGGGCCTACGTGAGCCGGGCCTACTCACGGCAACGGACCCCGGTCCCGCCGATCGCCGGGTGACCTGCCAGCAGCAGCTGCCCGCGGTGCGCGAGTACTGCGGGCAGCCCGCCCGGCCCTACCCCTGTGGCGCCCGATGCGAGCGCCACACCCCGGCCGCACAGGCCGGACGAGACGAACCACCATCGACACCCCTGGAGCGCCCACGATGAGCACCACGGTGGAGTACACCATCCTCGCCGAGGACGGCCCTGTGACCGTCCAGGCCGAGCCCGCGACCCCCGGCCTGTACGTCTACGAGCAGCCGGCCAGCGTCGATGTCGGAGCGCCCTGCCGGTGGCGGATCGGCCACCACGGCGGCCTGCAGGTCGCCCGCTTCCGCACCGCCGACGACGCGCACAGCGCCGCCCTCGACCTGGCCGACCTCACCGACTGGACCGCAAGCACCGACATCGCGAAGGGGCGCCTGCTGGCCAACGCCGCCGACCGCGTCGAGCTCTTGCGCATCGTCGAGGACTGCCACGGTCACTTCGGCAACTGCGCGCACCCGGAGCCCGACCCCGGCTGGCTGCCGAACGGCGGCCACGCGGGCCCGATGTGCGCCTACGTCTCGGGCATGAGCTCTCGCTGCACCTGCGACTGACCGCCGCCTGACCGCCTGGGGCGGGGTGTCCGTCCCCCGCCCCAGGCCACCAACCACCCTCACCACCATCGAGAGGCGACCCGTTGAGCACCGAGGCAGTGAAGTGGGCCATGGACGACGCGCCCATGCTGCTGACCGAGAAGGGCAAGTTGGACACGACGTCCCGGCATGTCCTCCAGGCGCTCGCCGAGCACGCCCACAAGGACGGCGGCGGGGCCCGCCCCTCCGTCCTGCGGCTGCAGTACCGCACCGGGTTCGACCGGCGGACCGTCCAGCGGGCCCTGCGCCGGCTGGAGGACGCGAAGCTGATCGTCGCCGAGGGCGTAGTGCGGGGCTGCACCGAGTACCGGCTGGCGCTTCACCTGCGGCGGCCGGAGTCCGACTGGCTGCTGCTGGAGGCCGAGGAGGAGAGCCTTCGGGAGGCGGCGGCGGAGCGGAAGCGGAAGTCTCGCGCGAAGGGTGTCACGCACTCTGCGCCTGTGACGGTCACGCACTCAGACGACGTGACTTCGCCGATGTCACGCACTCTGCGTCCGGACGTCACGCACTCAGACGACGTGACAGGGGTCGATGTCACGCACTTCAACGACGGCCGTCACGCACTCAACGCCGCCCGAACCATAAAGAACCCACAAACAGAACCGTCAGAGAACCACCACTACCCGGCGCCCGTGCCCAACCTCCCCGCCATCTGGGAGCCCGAGGCCGCCGCCGAGGTCGTACCCGCCGAGCCTTCCTGGCTCGCCCAGCTCCAGACCGCGATGAGCGCCAGCGGCATCAACCTGCCCTGGAAGTTCCTCGGCGACGACCGGCTGCTGCTGGAGAACGACGTCAAGCGGCTCGGCATCCCGGTCATGGTCCGCTTCGCCGTCCAAGCCGCCCAATCCGCCCAACGCGGCCCCTTCTCCAGCCGCTTCTTCTACCCCGGCTGGAGAGCCATCCCCACTCCCGTGGACCCCAACGTCCTGCCCATGCAGCCCAAGAGCCGCCAGCAGCAGGAGACCGACGACATGTTCGACCGGGCGATGGCCCGCGCACAGAACCGCATGCAGCAGAAAGGCATCTCGTGAACGAGGACGAAGCCGTCATCCTGGCCCGCTACGTCCGGGCCCTCTGCCCCCAGCAGAAGTTCGACGAGTACACCCCCGACGCCTGGTACGACCTCCTCCAGGACTACGACCTCCAGGCGTGCAAGCAGGCAGCGATCGAGCTTGGCCGCCGTCAGCCGTTCATCGCCCCGGCCGAGATCATCGAAGAGGTCCGACACGCCCGGGCTGGCCGGCTGGACTACTTCCAGTACGAGCCCGACCCGAACGAGACCAGCCGCCAGTTCACCCGCAACCTGCGCGCCCAGATCGCCGACACCCTCGACGGCTACCGGCCGCCCGCGTTGACCCACGCCGGATCGCCCCGGCCCGTCCTCGAACTGACCGCCTCCGTCGGCCACAACGTGCCCGAGGCGTGGGAGCCCCCCGCGACCCGGATCCGCAGCGCCCTGGACATCGCCTGCCCCAACCCGAACTGCCGGGCCGCAGTCCACAAGCCGTGCAAGACCCCGTCCGGGCGGCGCATGGCCGGCTACCACGGCACCCGGGTGGACGCGGCCAAGGTCGCGAAGGGCGCCGCGTGATGGGCGCCCCGATGCCCGAGGGCCTGCGCCGCCACGGCACCCGCCCCGCCGAATGGGCCATCCCCTGCCCCGTCCCCACCTGCCGCGCCAAGCCCGGCACACCCTGCCTCGGCCGCACCACCGGCCGCCCCGTCGCCGGCGGCAGCCACCCCACCCGCGCCGACACCTGGCTCGTCCACCAACACACCCGCCCCGCCGCCTAGGAGACCCCGATGCCCGTCCGCCTCCACCGCCCCGCCGTCCGCGGCTGGCGCGTCCCCGAAAACGCCATCTACGTCGGCCCCGGCAGCCGCTGGGCCACCCCGTGGCGGTGGCGCACCCGCGACGCCCTCGCCCGCGTCCCCGCCCTCGACGGCGCCGAATGGGAACTGGAGACCCGCATCAGCGCCCCGGACTACCACCACCCGTACAAGCACGCGGACGGCCGGATCACCAGCCACCACGTGCGGTACATGACCCGCGCCGAGTGCATCGAGGTGTACCGGCAGGCCCTCACCGCGCCCACCGCTCGACTGCGGCTGTGGACCTACCCCGGGCCCGCGCTGACCGTCGCCGACGCCCGCGCCGAACTCGCCGGCCACGACCTCGTCTGCCGGTGCGCGCTCAGCCAGCCCTGCCACGCCGACGTGCTCCTCGACCTCGTCAACCCGCCCGCCTAGGAGAACCCGATGACCAGCCTGTTCCAGCACGAGTGCGAGCAGACCCTCCGCGACCGCTGGGCCACCGTCTGCGGTAACCAGCCCACCGAGATCACCGTCAGCACGACGCCGCCGCTCATCGCCGGCCCGTACACCAAGCCCGGCCTGACCTGCCCGCACGGCGTCACCTACTGGACCGAGCCGACCGGCGAGCAGATCGCCCAGTGGGCCCGCGACGGCGTCGAGTAGCCGAGCGCCACTAACCGCCGCCCCGACCTCCTGAGGACCGCCATGACCCAGCACCTGACCGCCGAGCAATGGAACGACCGCTACCCGCCCGGCACGCCCGTCACCGCCTACCCCGGTATCAACCCGGCGTACGCCGCCGAGATCGGGGCGACCGACTACCCGCGCCTGGAGACCCGCACCCGTAGCCGCGCCTGGAACCTCGGCCCCGAGCCGGTGGTCATGGTCGACGGCTACGCGGGCGGCATCTCCTTGGAACACATCGACCTGCGCACCGAGGAGACCAGCCGATGAACCAGCCCCAGGCCGGCCTCCCTGATGGCCTGGTCGCCTACTTCGCGCAGCGGGAGGCCGCCCGCCTGGACGCCGTCGCCGACCTCCTCTTCGGCCTCACCGAGCGGGAGCGCCTGCTGGTCAAAGAGGCGGCCGTCATGGGCTGGGTGCAGGGCGTGCGCCACCACGACCTGAAGTACCCCGGCGACCGGCAGGCCCTCATCACCGTCGTGGACGCCTGCATCACCTTCCCCGACCTCTACCCGACGATCACCAACTACGTGTCCGACCAGGAGTCGTGATGACCCAGCCCGCCGCACCCCTCGACCTCGACGTGGTTGAGACGCGCCACCACGAGATCGCCGACCCGGCCGCCTGCGGCACCTGCTGGCGGCTCGCCCTCGCCGGCCAGCCGACCGAGCACCCCGCGTGCGCCCGACGCGCGGTCCTTCTGCCGGCCCCCGATGCGCCCGACTATGAAGACCTCGCCGATCTCACCAACGAGCAGAAGGCCGCACTCCCCGCTCGCTTCCACATCCCGGCCTGGGAGGGCAACGCCGTCCCGCACTCGTGGGTGTGCGCGGTCTGTTGGGGCGACGGCTGGACCACCCGGTGGCCCTGCAAGTCGGCCATCGAGAACGGTGACGAGGTGTTCACCCCGGAGCACCAGGCCACCCGAGCCCGGCAGGACATCCCCGCCCTGCTCGCCCGGGTCCGGGAACTGGACGCCGAGAACAAGCGGCTCCGCCAGCGCGCCGAGGACTGCGACTGCGACGACACCGACCGCGAACCCGAGTACTGCCCCACCTGCCTCCGCGCCACCTGCCCCGGCTGCTGACAGGCCACCCCGAGGCCCCACAGCCCGCCTGACCGTCCGGCAGGCCCGCCCCGCACCCGAGGGCCACCCCACGCCCGCACGAGCCCCTGACACCCCGCCACGCCACGCCACGCCGAGAGGAGCTCGTCATGCGCCAGCCGATCGAACCCGGACAGCACGAAGCGCCGCGCGGCGTCGGCCGGCGGCTGCGGGGCGGGGCGGGTCAGGACTCGGTGTCGCGCTTGTCGGCTGAGTCCTTCAGCTTGCGGAGGTACTCGCGGGACCAGCCGGTGATGCGGACGACGTCGACCTGCTTGGCGCCGGCACGGAGGGCGGTGACCGCCTCGGCCTGGAGGTCCTTGCGGGCGGCTTCGAGGGCGGCTTCGGCGTCTCGGTATCGCTGGGCTGCGGTGTCGAGGGCTGTGGTGTCCATGCGAGGGATTGTGACACATCAGTTGGCCAACTCGATGGGCCAAGTGAGTTGACAATGCAAACAGAGTTGGCCAACATAGTTCTCATAAGGCCGGAGCAGCACCCACGAAGGAGACCGCCATGGAAACCGCCACCAACGAGAACGCCGTCTGGGCCTACAGCAACACCGGCACCCTGGCCCACGCCATGCTCAAGACGGCCGCCAACGGCCGACTCGTCGCCGCGTGCCGCAGCACCATCACCCGCGAGGCCGACGCCCGCCTGCACGTCGCCGAGGACGTCTCCGGGCGCCTCTGCAAGAGCTGCGAGACCCGATGGAACGCCCACCTCGCTCGCGTCGAGCGTTCCATGCAGCCGCTCCAGCCCTGCGAGTCGTTCGAGGTCTACGGCGCTGCCCCGGTCGAGGCGGCCGGGGAGGCCGAGACGGTCGTCCAGCCCGAGACGACGACCACCACGCGAACCATCTACCGGCCGCAGTTCAGCGCGGACGGGGGGCACTACTGGTCCAACATCATGATGCTGGGCGAGACCACCGCTTCCGACGCCCGACGCGAGTGCGAGTACCAGGCCACGCACGGGCCCAAGGAGCGCATCTACCGGGTTCTTGCCGAAACGGTGACCACCACGGTTGAGACGGTGCCCGCAGCGCCCGAGACAGCCGACGACGGCCCCCGCTACGTGGTCGAGCCCGTTCGTCTCGGCTTCGCCGTGGTTGACACCTCCACCGGCAAGCCGGAGGCCCGAATGGGCAGCCGCTACGCCGCCAACGACATGGCCGACCGGCTGAACGCCGAGATCAACGCCTGACCCGCCCCGGGCGGCCAGCACCCACCGGCCGCCCGCCACGCCACACACGCCCACCACGGAGACCCGCCATGACCACCGCCCGAGACACCCTCCTCGCCGAACTCCTCCAGGGAGAGGACCCGGCCGCACCCGAGCACGCCGACGGCCGCGCCCGCATCGAGCGGCTGATCGACGACCACCGCGCCCAGGTGCTCACCGAGGCCGCCAGCGAACTCGACCGGATCGCCGATCAGGTCGAAGCCGCCGTGGCCGAGTACTACGGCAAGGCGTCCGGCATCGGCCCCGGCTCGGCCGCCATGGTCCGCGAGGCCGCGAAGACCGTCCGCGCCCGTGCCGCCGGGGTCGACCAGTGACCGCCACCCCGCCCCCGGCCGAGCAGCAGGGCTGGGACGTCGCCGAGTTCACCTGCGGCCGCTGCTTCGTCGCCGTCACCGCCGCCACCGAGCGCGAGTTCATTCGGCTCGTCGCCGGCCACAAGGCCAACTGCCCGCCGCGAGATGCCGCCCGCACCCCGACCAGCTGACGCCCGTCTGCCGCCCGTCACCGGGCGGCCCCACCCTGAAGGAGACCACCGTGGCCACCGTCTACATCGCCATGAGCAGCGACCGACCCACCGCCGCCTACCAAGACCTCAGCGCCGCACAACAGGCCATTGTGGCCGACCACACCCGCTACATGCCGGACGGCTACGAGACCGAGTGGCAGGAGGAGCCCGGCTTCAACGACACCCGCGTCTGGCAACTCCGGGGCCGTGGACCCGGGCGCCGCTGGTCCAAGTCGTACCGCTCCGTTGTCGAGGTCCCGAACCGTAGCTGATCGTTCGCCCGCCGGCCTGCCGTCCCCGGGCGGCAGGCCCCACCCCGAAGGAGACCCACCGTGATGCCCGACCAGCAGCTCGCCGCCGCCGCCCGCCTCATCCGCGTCGGCGACCCCCGCATCGACGAGAGCCTCCGCGAGCTGATCGCGGTGGTCCTCGACGACGCGCAGGCCGCGGTCTACATCGGCGGCGAGTACGAGGCCGCCCTGGCCCTGGCCCGCGCGGTGCTCGGCCAGGACGGCGGGTGACGACCCCGCACCTGTTCGTCGTGGCCGGCGGCCTCCTGGTCGCCGGCTCCGGCACCATCCTCCTCGCCCTTCACCCACCCACCCGGAGGCCGACATTGAGCCCCTGGCCCATCCTCACCGCCTGCAGCACTGCCACCCTCACCGGCCTGTGGATGCTCCGCAACGTCCACCGCGCCACCCACCGCCGCCAGGCCTACGTGCCACGCGACCCCGCCGCGGTACGCGCCGACTTCGCCATCATCGTCCGCCACCTCGCCACCACCACCGCCACCGAACCGCCGCTCACCCGCCGCGGCCGCCGCGCCCTCGCCCGCGTAGGAAGGACCACCCCGTGACCCGCACGCCTCCGCCGTCCGCCGAGCAGCTCGACCACCTCGTCGACGCCGCCGGCCGCCGCCGACTCACCCCCGACGAGAACGCCGCCCTCCGCGCCGGCGTCCGCCAACTCCGCGCGTCCCTTGCCGGCACCGCCGCCGCCCTCCGGCGGGCACCGTCCGGCGGCTACCACCAGCAGTTGGTGCAGCAGCTCGCCGACGCCGAGACCGAGCTCGGCCAACGCCGCACCCAGGTCGCCGAACTCGTCGAGCAGCGCGACGAGGCGCGCTCGTGGGCCCGGCACGGCTACGAGATCGGGCAGCGACACTGCGGCTGGACCGACCACGGTGTGGCCCCGACCTGGCTCACCGAAGGCTGGCCGCTCCGCATCGAGGCCTGCGAGGCAGCCACCCGCGCCGAGCAGGCTGAGGCCCGCATCGCCGCCGTTCGGGCCGTTGCTGGCCGTGACCAGGATGGCCTCTGCTGCTCGCACGTGACCGGCGACCTCCGACGGCTCCTCGGCGGGGCCACCACCAGCACGGCGGCCGCCGTGTCGCAGGCCGCCCACGACTGCAACGTTTGGGAGGACGACGGGGAGTGGAACGTCTCCTGCCCGTCGTGCACCGCCGGCGTCGACAACATCGGCAACGAGGACGACGCGCAGGAGTGGGCGACCGATCACAAGGCGCGCGAGGCCGCGCTGGCCGCCGTCGCCGGTCCGGCGGACACGGCGGAGGCCACCACCAGCACTACGGTCGCCACCTGCGGGCCGGACTGCGACGGCGGGCACACGTACGACGGCCAGTGCCTTGTCGACCCCCAGTTCGACAGCGTCATCGGCCAGTCCACCGACCCGCAGCACCCCGGCTGGTACTGGTCCTGCGAAGGCGCCGCGTCGGGCTGCGAGGGCTGGTTCAGCCTCGACCACGCCAGCGCCGCGGCCGCCCGTCGCTCGTACGACCGGCACGTCGCACGCGACCACCAGGCGGCCGAGGCCCGGCCGTGAGCGCCTCCACCGAATGGGAGACCTGGTGGGAACTGGCCTCCCCCGAGGAGCGGGAGGAGTTCCTCGACGGCTGCGTCGACCTCCCCGACGCCATCCCCACCCGGCCCATCCACGACGTCATCCGCGACCTCGCCGACTACCAGCCCTGAGGAGACCAGTCATGAACCTGTTCAGCCGCAAGACCACCCCCGCCCCGCAGCCCGGCAACATCGTCAACCTCGTCAAGACCGCCAGTGTCAGCCTCACCAAGCACGGCCTCAACAACGAGCGCGCCGCCGTCTACCTCGTCCTCGACCACTCCGGCAGCATGGTCGGCCACTACGCCAGCGGCGACGTCCAGCGCCTCGCCGAACAGGCCCTCGGCCTCAGCGCCAACCTCGACGACGACGGCAACGTCCCCATGATCATGTTCAGCAGTCACGCCAGCAGCCCCATCAATCTCGACCTCACGAACTACGCGGGCGTCGTCGAGCGCGAACACCAGCGCGCAAACTGGGGCAGCACCAACTACGCGGCCGCACTCGCCTCGATCGTCCACCACTACCGGCAGTCCGGCGCCACAGCACCCGCCCTCGTGATCTTCCAGACCGACGGCGAGCCCGACAGCCGAGCCGCCGCCGAGCAAGCCCTACGCGATGCCAGCCGCCTGCCGATCTTCTGGGCGTTCGTCGGCTTCGGAGGCCGCGTCAACTTCCTGGAGCGCCTCGACACCCTGGGCGGTCGGGCCGTCGACAACGCGAGCTTCTTCCACGCCGCGCGACCCGCGCAGGTCAGCGACACCGAACTCTACGACGGCATAACGCGCGAGTACGCGCAGTGGCTCACCGCCGCCCGGGCCAACCACATCATCCCCTGACCCCCGAGCACGGCGAAGGGGCGCCCCCACACCCACCACGGCCAGGGACGCCCCACACAGTCCGATCACCATACCGCCCAGCACCGTCAGGAGACCGGACATGCTCCCCACCCCCGCCGTCGACCGCCTCCGCACCCAGCTCGGCCAGATGCCCGAGCTCATCGTCCTCGCGCACCTCGCCTTGCAGCCCGGCTCCGGCCGGCGCGGGGCCCGCGTCTCCGGCGCCACCCGCACCGCACCCCTCCCGTGCCGGCTCGACGTGCTCTCCGCGATCGGCCCCACCGCGGCCGCCGTCCACGACCAGCACGGCGACCAGGACCCGACGCCCGGCCTCGACCTGCTCGCCAGCTGGGCCCGCGTCGTCATCGCCGACCGACAGGCCGCCAACGACTGGACCGGCTGGTTCTACCCCGGCAGCCGCATGCTCCACCCGCTCGGCTGGCAGGAGGCCGACGTCAGCCTCGCCGTCGGCTACCTCCTGCTGCACCTCGACTTCGCCGCCGACCGCCTGTACGCCCGCGACCTCGCCGACGAGATCAGCCAGCTCCACCGTCACCTCACCGGCATCACCGGCTGGACCCCCGCCCCGCCCCGACCGGTCCGCACCGTCTGCCCGTGCTGCGACCTGCTGACCGTCGGGGAGAGGACCGACGGCATCCGCCAGTGCACCAACCCCGCGTGCCGCGCCGAGCTCACCGGCGACCAGCACGCCGCCCTCGTCGACCAGCGCCTCGCCGAACTCGCCGCGGCGTGATGCGCCCCTGATGCGCGATGGTGCGCACCTGATGCGCCGCAGGTCAGCGGCATGACAACGGCCCCGCCCGAGACATCGGACGGGGCCGTGATGCGCGAGGGCGCATCAGGTAGCTGGCGGCTCGGCGGTGGCCTTCTTCGGGCGCGTCGTGCCCGACCCGGTGTAGCCGCGGAAGACGTCCTGCACCGTGCTCAGCTTGATGCCCAGGCGGGCGGCGATCTCGCGGTAGGACTGGCCCTCGCCGCTTAGCCGCTCGATCAGCTCCTTGCGCTCCTGTGCCCACTCCCGGTTGCGCCGTACCTGGTCCGCCATGATCCGGCTCTTGGCCCGGACCCGCTCCTCCAGGTCTTCGATTCTCTCGACCGCGTCGAGGGCTTCGGCCACCTGTTGCACCTCCTCATCGCCCACTTCGGCCCCTTCTCTCGGTGGGCCGCTTGCCATCACTGTAGGGGACCCCTACAGTGAGAGCAATGCAGCACCCACAGTGCCTGCACCAACACAAAGGCCCCGGCCGGCGCTTACGACGCCACATGGCCGGGGCCAGTCCCACCCTCCACCGCAAAGCCGAGGACAGGACCATGCAGCAGACTACCCACGCCCCCCAGCCCCAGGGCAGTACCCCGCCCGACCCCGAGCAGGCAATCGGCCGCCGCGCCGCCATGACGCTCGTCCGCACCGCCGCCGCCGGCATGGCCGGCTGGTCCCTGTACGTCGTCGCCCGGCACTACGAACTTCCCCGCCCCCTCGCCGCCGGCGCCGGCCTGGTCTTCGACGGCGCCGCCTACCTCGCCCTGCGAATGGCCACCGACGCCATGCGCGCCGGCCGGTCCGCCGCCGCACCCATCAGCGCCACCATCGCCATGGCCGCCACCAGCGTCTACCTCAACTTGGTGCACGCCCGATTCACCGGGGGCGGGCGGCCTGCTGAGGTGCTTTACGCCTCGCCGGCCGTCGCGCTCCTCCTCGTCTCCGTCCTCTCCTGGGCCGCCGAACGCGCTGCCGCCCGAGCCGAGCGCGGCGAGACCCCGATGCGCATGCCGGCCTACGGCGCCCTCGGCTGGGTCCTCGCCCGCGGACAGGCCTACGACGCGCTCAAGGAAAAGGCCGTCGCCCACGTGACCAGCGGCGCACCATCCCAGCACCAGCCCGCATCACTGCCCGCAGGCCGTACCGCCGAGGACGTCATCGCCGCCGAGTTCGCCGAGATCGGCCCCGCTGCCGCCGTCCAGCGCGTGGCCGCCGCCAACCCCGGCGCCACCGACGCCGAGATCGCCGCGATCCTCGCCGACTACCAGGTCACCCTCACCCCTGGGCACGTCGCCCTGCTGCTCGAACGGGCCGCGCCCACCGTCAAGCTCGACCGGATGGCCGACCCCGAGAAGCCGCCGGCCGCCCTGGAGCAGGCTGCTGACCCCGCCGTCCGCGCCGCCGTGGCCGCCGTCTGCGCCGTCCTCGGCCCGGACGCGACCCCCGCGCAGGTTGCCGATCAGCTCGTCGAGGCCCGCGTCATCACCGACCCCGAGGTAGCCCTACGACGGGTCACCGCCCAGATGGTGCGCGATGGTGCGCACCATGGTGCACCGCAGGTCACCGGCAAGAGCAAGGCTGAGGCGATCACCGAGATCGCCGAGTGGTGCGGCGATGGTGCGCCCGCCGATCTGATCGTCCAGGTCCTCGCCCACCAGGCCATCAGCGTCTCCGACGGGCACGTCCGCAACGAGATCTCCAGGGCCGCCGCGCGGGCCCGCCGCAAGGCCAGCCCGAAGATCGGCTTCGGCGCCCCGTGACTGCGCCGGCCGCAACCCTGTTCGCGCTCGCCGCCGTGCTCGCCTTCGCCGGCCTGTACCGGGCCGTCGACCGTGCCGCACGCCGCACCCTGCGCCTCACCGGCGCCCTCGCCCTCTGGGCCACCTGCCTCACCCTGATCATCACCAGGAGATAGCCATGGGCCTCTGGTCCAAGCTCACCGGCGGCCAGACCGCCACCACCCCGACCGGCCGGACCCCGGCCGAGAACCGCCGCCGCAACCGCGAGATCCGCAAGATCGACGCCGGCACCGCCGCCCGGCTCCACCCCGGCGACCTCGCACCCCGCAAGGGGGAGCGGTGACCACCATCCCCCCGCCCCCGCTTGAGCCGCCCACCGTCGGCATGCCGACCCCCGAGCCCGCCATCGAGGTGGTCACCGAGTGGTGGCGCAAGGAGGTCCCGGCCCAGCCGGTGCCCGGCGTTCACATCCCGGTGCCACTCGGCGCCGGCCCCGTCCTGCCCTCCGTCGAGGCAGCCGCCGCCGCATTCTGGGCCCCGGCCGGGGAGCTGTTCGCCAAGCAGGCCACCGCCATCGCCACGCAGGTCGGCGAGCAGGTCGGCCAGTTCCTCACCGAGACCGAGCCGCAGCGCTTCGCCCGCCAGCAAGTCGAGTACGAGGCCCTGGTCAACGCCCAGCGCGCCGAGCGCGACGCAGCGTTCTCCGCCGCAGGGGAGACCGCCGCCGACCGCGCCGAGCGCCACCGGGTCGAGAAGATCCTCACCCCCGACCGCCCTCTCCACCGGGACGACCTGGTCGGCCTGGTCGACATGCTCGGCGCCCGGATCGCCGAGACCCCCCAGGACCGGGCCGCCCGGCTGGAGACCGAGCGCGAGACCGCCAAGCGCCAGGCCCGCGCCGAGGAGGACGCCCGCCTGGCCGCCGCCGGGGAGACCCCCGAGCAGCGCACCAAGCGGCACCGCCAGCAGCAGCTCACCGACCAGCGCGAGGCCAAGCAGCACAGCCGCCGGGCCCGCCGCCGTGCCGCCCGCACCCAAGGCCCCAGCGACCGGGTGCGGCGCTTCCGGCGCTGGATGCTCCTGACCGCGATCAGCGCCTACCTCGGGCACGCCTGCTACCTGGTGCAGACCGCCGCGCTCGGCGGCCCCTACGTCGGCCTGCTGCTGGCCACCTTCGGGTTCGCCCTCGACCTCAAGGTGCGCGGCTACGGCCTGCGCGTCACCGAGGTCCGCGGCGTCGGCCCGCTCCTACTGATGATCACCATGCGCATCCCCGTGGCCTCGGGCCTGATCGTGACCGTCGGTGCCGACCGCCTGCTCGCCGCCCTCCCCATCTGACCTCCCCCACATCAGGAGTTACCACCATGAGCGGGTCCCTCATCGGCACGATCTCCGCCTCCGGCGTCTGCCTCGTGATCACGGTCTGGCTGCTCGTCGGCCACCGCGGCAAGGGCAAGCTGGCGGACAAGCACGAGGAGCACCACACCTCGTACTGGATGCTGGCGTTCGGCCTGTTCAGCCAGGGCGCCGCCCAGGCGTTCAGCGCCCCCAAGCAGGTCGGTGACGCGGTCACCGCCTCCATCGACAGCCAGTTCAACGCGGGGGCCGGAGCCATCGCGCTGATCATGTTCATCATCCTGTTCGGCACCAAGCCGCGCTGGTGGAAGGACGTCGTCTGCGGGGCGACGCTGCCCGCGTCGGCCATGGCCGCCGGCGGCGTGCTCGCCATCCCGTTCGTCACCGCCGGTTCCTTCCTCCACGGCCTGTTCGGGGTGGCCGCCTGATGGACACCACTGTGGAGCACACCGAGCTGTACCAGTCCGTCTACACCGAGGACGTCGAGTTGGACCAGGACGTCGAGGACGAGGGGGAGGACGACCTGGAGGTCAGAGTCGACGCGATGGCTCGGGCGTTCACCGTCCGGCTCCTGGCCGCCGTGCAGGTCGTACGGAAGGCCACCGTCACCGCCTGCGTGCCGGTACAGGCCGTCATCGCCGGCAGCCCCTACCTCTGGGCCCGGCTCTGGTCGCCGATCGCCAGCCGCCTCGGCAAGCGCTCGGAGGAGCGCTTGACCATCGCGGCCGGGCTCAGCAAGGCCCGCGCGGCCGAGCTGGCGAAGCTGACCGACCCGGTGGCCATCGCCACCAAGAAGGCCAGCTACGCGGAGGCCGACAAGGCCGCCCGGAAGGAGCAGTACGACCGCCTCGGCAGCGTCATGATCGGCGCTGGCATCGGCCTCCTCGTAGGCGTCCCCATCGCCTGGCGGTTCATCGGCCCGTGGGTGCCCGCCATCACCTGGTCCGGCATCGGCCTGTGGTGCATCGCCGCCATGGCCCACGCGCCCGGCCCTGCGCAGAAGGCCACCACGTCCGCCCCCGAGACACCCGCCGACGCGGCGCCCGTCCCCGGGCAGGACGACGCCGACGAGTGGATCCAGGACTCCCCGCCCGAGGCAGTCCTCTGGGCCCTCATCCGGCACACCGCCGCCCTCACCAAGCAGGGCACCGCCGCACACCTCCAGGCCGTCCTCGACGAGGCCCGGAAGCGGGGCGAGATGACCGACTGGACGGTGACCGATCTGGCCGAGGAACTGGCCTCCTATGGGGTGCCCGTGGCGGAGCAGAAGAAGCTCACGATCGGGGCCCGCCAGTACAACCGCACCGCGGTTCTCCTGTCCGCCCTCCCCGAGGCCGACCCGGCGCCCGTCCCGGCCATCGTCCAGCCGGCCGCCCGGAGCGCCGCGTGAGCCCCCTCCCCGACCCCGCCCGCGCACCGCCCCCGGGTCGGTAGGTAGGCGGTAGGACCCGCAGGTCAGAGCCTGCCTACTGCCCCACCTACCGACCCCCTACCGGCGCCGTCTACCACCCCGCCTACCGAGGAGCACCCGTGACCGACCAGGCACCCGACGTCAGCACCCCCGAGGCTCACAGGGCCTACATCACCGAGATGAGCGCCGCCGCCCAGCGCGCCGAACTCCGCGGCGACCAGCTCCAGGCCGACTTCATCCACGAGCACATCGACCGCGAGCTCGACGAGCTCCGCGACCGCACCTGACCCCAGGGAGACCACCCATGGACATCGACCAGCAGCTCGCCACCGCCGAAGGCCGGCTCACCGAACTCCAGCTCGCGTTCGTCGCCGCCCTCGACGACCCGGCCCGGCGCCGCGAGATCGTCACCGAGACGGCGGCCGTCCGCCGCCAGATCGCCGAGCTCTACGAGCTCCTGCCCGCCTGACCTCGCCCCGGGGCGGCCGCACCGCCTGCCAGCAAGCCGGCCGCCCCGGGCCCTCCACCCACCACAACAGCAGCAGAGGAGACCGCCATCATGGCGTACAGCAACGGAACCGCGCCGATCAACCCGCAGCCCCAGCCCCAGCCGTACCCCGTCGAGCGCGGCAACGGCATCAGCGCCGTCTGGCCCCAGCCAGCCCCGGCGCCCGAACCCGGACGCTGACCAACCCGCCCGCCCCAGCACCTCGCCGGGGCGGGCGGCACTGCGAGAGGATGCCACCGATCGAGCCCGGCGCCTACGTCCCGCTTCCTAGCTCGGTGTACACCCCTTGATCGTCGACCGACCAGCGGACCCCGCCTTCATCCGTGAACGTCAAGACAGGCGGATTGTTCACGAGCGTCGCCTCGGTGTGGCCGTTGAGCGTGAACTGGGCCCCCCGCATGGCCCCGACCACCGGAACCGGGTTGAGCAGTGGAGCAGTCGAGACCACACTCTCGGCAGAGTTCGTCTCCCAGATCTGGCTGGCCACGTAGGGCCCGAACTTCACCTGCACGTTGGTGATCGTGCCGTTGCTTCGGTTGGTAACCGTGACCACTCGGTTCGATCGGCTCACCAACGAGCGCATGTCGACGAGCCGCGATTGAGCGGTACGTCGATCCCCAGCGGCAGCCTGGAGGGCTTGCCGCTCCAAAGCCAGGGTGGCGGACTGCTCCGCCATGAAGGCCCGCTGTTCAGCGATGAAGCTGCTCTGTTCATCGACCTGCTGCTTCAACTTAATGAAGCTGGCTGCAGCGAACCCGGCGGCGATGATCGCCGCCACGAACCCGGCCCAAGTCGGAGCGTCACCCCAAGCGATCTGTCCTGCAAGATGCATGGCCGAACCCTAGTGCGAGCCTAGCCAGAACTGCATCTGCTGTTGCCAAGCAGTTCGAGACTGACGGCCGCCTCGACATTGCCCGCCTACCCCGGCGCCGGGCGCGGCTGACACTGTGGTGGACATCACACTTACTTGTCCATGCGGTAGGGCGCGTGAGCCCATCTAGGGATTGAACCCCCTCCTGAAAGGAACCCCGTGATCACTACCATCTGCACCAAGTGCGGCGAGCCCATCAACATCGAGCCCTCCCGCCCGAACACCGCCCCGGCCCCCGCCATTCACACCGCCACCGGCAAGGTCGAGTGCGCTTAGGCATGCCGCTTGCGCATGATCGCCGCCCGTCGTAACCTGCCTTGCAGCAGGTAGCCCCTGCCCAGAAACACCCGAAGGCCCCGCAGCCGAGCAGCAGCGGGGCCTTCGTGCTGCCCGGGGAGGTCGCCGTGGCCGTCCGCTACCCCAACCCGCCGATCGACACGATCCGGCCCAAGGACGTAGCCGACCGAGCCGGCACCGCCGAGGCGTTCGGCGTCGACGAAGTCACAATCCGGCGATGGGTCCACCTCGAACTCATCGAGCACCTGCCCATACCCGGCGGCCCGCACCTCTACCACCTGCCCACCGTGGCCTACGCCGAACGGCACACCTGGCTCAACGGCGCCCACCGGCCCGCCCGCGGCGGCCGGCGCCCCGGCTGGCAGCCCGGGCAGGTAGCCGCCGCATAGAACAACACGACGACGCTTGCTGAAGAGCCACCCACACTGGCATCCTCAGACCATTCGCTCCGGCGAACACAAGCCGCTGAAGGCCACGGCCGACAGCCATAGAGGTCCCGCAAGCGCGCAGAACACGGCCACGAGCGCCCCATGGCGCCGTGAACATTCGCGAACGGGCCGAGCCTAGCGAGGGCGAGCCATGCCGTGACGGCCCCACGCTTTATCTTCCGAGAGCCCCGCCCACCAGCGGGGCTCTCGCCCTTGAGGGGGTGGCCATGCCCGTAGCCCCCTCCTCCCGCTGCACCGACCCCGAGTGCCACAAGATCGCCACCAAGCGCGGCCGCTGCGATGACCACCAGCCCATCCCCTGGGCCGGCCGAGACAACAAAGCCCGCCGCTACGGCATCAGCGCCGGCACCTGGCGCTCCCTCAAGAACCGTGTCACCCGCCGCGACAACGGCTGCTGCTACATCTGCGGCGACGGACCACCCGAGGACCCCGACCAGGGCGGCCACCAGCTCGACCACATCGTCCCCGTCTTCGAGGGCGGATCAGTCGACGACCTGGACAACCTCGGGCTGGCCTGCATCAGCTGCCACGAGACCAAGAGCAAGGCCGAAGCGCTCCGGGCCAACCAAGCGCGCCGGGCCAACCGCAGACGCATGGACTAGACCACACGGTCATGCTGGCCGCATGAGACTACCTGCCCCAGGGGGTAGGGGTGTCCAAATCACCAGGTCAGAGCCCTGGGGGCCCGCCGCGGTTAACCAAGAAGACGCCCACTCAGAATCCGGCATAGGGGGTCGCCATGGGCCGCATTGCTCAGCCGGCTGCCCTCAAGCTGCTCAAGGGCTCCACGGAGGGCCGGGACTCGGGGGGCCGGGAGGTCAACACCGGGCCGGCCTTCCGGCGCATCGCCCCGAACCCGCCGACCTGGCTGTCGGCCGAGGCGGCGGCCGAGTGGAAGCGGGTCGTGCCCGGCCTGCAGCGCCTGGACATCCTGAAGCCCGAGGACCGTGCGGTCCTTGCCGCGTACTGCGAGACGTGGGCCACCTTCGTGGATGCGATCCGCCAGCAGCACCGGGACGGCCTGACGATCGAGGCGAAGCAGGGCACGCTCGCGCACCCGGCGGTGGGTATCGCCCGGGCGGCGGCTCGTGAGCTGCGGGCCTTCGCGGCGCATTTCGGTCTGACCCCGTCGACGGAGCAGGCCCTGGCGAGGGGGGCCGACGATGGCGGGGAAGAGGAGAATCCTTTTGCTTGACGATACGCGCCTTCCGCCCCGGTTCTGGTCCAAGATCCAGGTCGACATTGCCGGCTGCTGGGTGTGGACGGCGGCAAGGAACCAGCACGGCTATGGCCTGTTCCGGCGCTGGAAGGGTCGCTCCGGCGTCGCTCACCGCATTGCTTACGAGGAGCTCGTGGCCTCGCTGCCGCCGTATACGCCGAACGGGCTCCAGCTCGACCACCTGTGTCGCAACCGTGCCTGCGTCAATCCAGGACACCTGGAGCTGGTGACACCCCGAGAGAACACCCTCAGGGGGGAAACTGTGGCCGCCACCAGGAAGGCGCAGACGCACTGCGTGAACGGGCACGAACTGGCTGGCCGGAACCTCCTGGCTCGAGGCGATGGCACCCGAGGCTGCCGTGAGTGCATGAACGGTGCACAGCGGCGACGTGGCCGGAGGTTGCGAGATGCCAAGGTCGGAGCGGGGCCGCGCTGAGCCGGAACTCCCCAGCGAGGCGGAGCTGGAGCGCCTCAAGCTCTCGCCCGAGGTCGCCTGGTATCTCGTCGAGCGGGGTATCCCGCTGCCGGACTGCCCTCCGCTGATCCGGACTCCGGAGCCCCGGGATGTGCCGGGCGCCGTGTTCGACCCCGAGCGCGTCGACAGGGTCCTGAAGGCCTTCGGCCTGCTGCGGCACACGCAGGGCCAGTGGGCCGGGCAGCCGCTGCGGCCGGACCCGTGGCAGGTCGCCTACATCCTGGCGCCGGTCTTCGGCTGGGTGCGCTGGGACGACGACGCGGATGCGTACGTGCGGATCATCCGGACGCTGTACGTGGACGTGCCCCGCAAGAACGGCAAGTCGACGCTGTGTGGCGGCATCGCAATCTATCTGACGTGCGCGGACGGTGAGCCGGGCGCGCAGGTCGTGGCGGCGGCCACCTCGGAGCGACAGGCCGGCTTCGTCTTCCAGCCCGTCAAGCACCTGGCGGAGAAGGCGCCGCGATTGAAGGGCCACGTCCAGGCCCTCAAGAAGAAGATCATCCACACGCGGTCCGGCTCGTACTTCGAGGTCGTCTCCTCGGTAGCGGACGCCCAGCACGGCGCCAACCTGCACGGCGGCATCGTGGACGAGCTCCACGTCCACAAGACGCCGGACCTGGTCGAGACGATCGAGACCGGCACCGGCTCCCGGCGCCAGCCCCTGATCGCGATGATCACCACGGCGGACTCCGGCAAGCAGCACACGGTGTACGCCCGCAAGCGGGAGTACTGCGAGCAGGTCGCCCGCGGCGTCCTCAACGACCCGACGTTCTACGGCGTCGTGTGGGCCGCGGAGGCTGGCGACGACCCGCACGTCGAGGCGACGTGGCGCAAGGCGAACCCCGGCTACGGGATTAGCCCCACCCGTGCGTACCTGGCGAAGGCGTCTGCCGAGGCCCAGCAGTCGCCCGCCGACCTGGCGAAGTTCCTGCGCCTGCACCTTGGCCGGCGGACCAAGCAGGAGACGAAGTACCTGACGCTGGAGTCGTGGAACCGCAACGCGGGGATGGTCGACGAGCCGCTGCTCTTCGGCCGGGAGGCGTACGGCGGCCTGGACCTCGCGGCCACCTCGGACCTGACGGCGCTGTGCTGGTTGTTCCCGGATGACGAGTGCGGAGGCTTCGACGCGCTATGGCGGCTGTGGACGCCCGAGGACAACGTCGAGGCCCTGGACCGTCGGACAGCCGGCGCCGCCTCGCGGTGGGTCCGCGAGGGCCTGCTGGTGGCGACGCCTGGCAACGTAGCCGATTACGACTACATCCAGCTGCAGATCGAGCGGGACCTCGACGCCTTCGACGTCCGCTCGCTGGGCTACGACCCCTGGTCGGCGGTTCCGCTGACCAACGAGCTGGCGAAGACCAACGCCCCGCTGGTGAAGGTCCGGCAGGGCTTCGTCACGCTGTCCCCGCCGCTGAAGGAGCTGCAGCGCCTGCTGCTGAAGGGCACGCCCGAAGCGCCGCAGCTGCGGCACGGGGGGAACCCTGCGGTCACGTGGATGCTCGACAACCTCGCGGTGAGCATGGACCCGGCGGGCAACGTCAAGCCGGACAAGGCTCGCTCCGCCGAGAAGATCGACGCCATGTCGGCGCTGGTCACCGCGCTGTCCGAGGCGATGACCCGCGAGCCGGCGAAGAAGTCCGCGTACGAGGACGACGACCTGATGATCGTCTGAGGAGGTAGCCGTGTTCTGGTGGCGCCGTACGGCTCTTCGCAGGCGCGTCGTGGTCAACCTGGCCGACAAGGCGTTCACGGGTGTGCTGTGGGCCAAGCGCGGCCCGCTGCTGGTCCTGCGGGACGCCGCCCTGCTGGAGGCCGGCCGGGACCCGCAGCGCGTGGACGGCGACGTGGTCATCGAGCGTACCCGGGTGGAGTTCATGCAGGTGCTCATGAGCGGGGGCGGCTGATGGCCTTCGTCGTGGCCGACGGCCAGTTGAACCTGACCGGCCCCGGGCCGATGCCGTACTCGTACAGCGGCCTGCCGATCGCGCCGTCCACCTGGGAGTACACGGATATCTGGCGGACCCAGCCGCAGGTCCGCACCGTGGTCAGCTTCCTCGCGAGGAACATCGCGCAGGTCGGCATCCACGTCTTCCGCCGTGTCTCGGACACGGACCGCAAGCGCCTGACCGACCATCCGCTCGCACAGATCCTCGATGCTCCGATGCCTGGCCTGACCCAGTACCGGCTCCTGGAGCGCCTCGTCTCGGACATCGCGCTGTACGACGAGGCCTACTGGATCAAGCTGAAGACGGACGGCCAGATGCGTCTACTGCCCGTTCCTCCATCCCTCATCTGCCCGGTCGGCGGGTCATGGCTTCAGGCCGACCATTTCGAGGCCGCCGGGGGAAGGCGCTTCGAGCTCGACGAGGTCGTCTACTTCCACGGCTACCACCCGGATGACCTGCGGATCGGGGCCTCGTCGCTGGACTCCCTGCGGTCCCTGCTCCTGGAGGACCGGGAATCCAGCCGCCAGCGGGCCCAGATGTGGCGCTCCGGCGCGCGGATGACCGGGATCATTACCCGGCCTGCCGAGGCCGGCGATTGGAGCCCGGAGGCGAAGGCCAGGTTCCGGGAGATGTGGCGGACGTTCACGCAGGGCGGGGGCGCCGAGGGAGGCACGCCGATCCTGGAAGACGGCATGGGCTACACGCAGGTCGCCATGAATCCGCAGCAGACCCAGTACATCGAGTCCCGCAAGCTGACCCGGGAGGAGGTCGCCGCGGCCTTCCACATCCCGCCCCCGCTGGTCGGGATCCTCGACCACGCCACCTACAGCAACATCACCCAGCAGCACGAGATCCTCTACCAGGACACCCTCGGACCGTGGTTCGAGACCATCACCCAGGACATCGCAGCCCAGTTGCTGCCGGACTTGCCGGACAGCAAGGACGTGTACTGCGAGTTCAACATCTCAGCGAAGATGGCCGGCGACTTCGAGTCGCAGGCCTCCGCGGCGTCCACGGCGACGGGCGGGCCGTGGATGACCCGCAACGAGATCCGGGCCCGCAACAACCTGCCGTGGATCGAGGGCGGGGATGACCTGATCACTCCGCTCAACGTGACCGCCGGTGGCTTGGCGTCGCCGACCGACACCGCCCCGAAGGCCGCCCCGTCGGTCCGAAAGAAGGCGGCGGCGCCAGAGGGGAGGCCCGATGGGCTGGCAGGGTTCGAGGCCGAGCGTGATGCCTTCGCCTCCAAGCTGGGGGCGTGGTCGGCCCGGCAGATGGACGCCCTACTGCGCGCGGTCGGCGCGAAGAACGCCGCGCCGCCGGACGTCCTGGCCATGTGGGAGGCCGGCGCGCCGGATCGGGTGGCGCAACTGCAGTTGCTCCTCGACAGCCAGGTGTTCCGCCTCGCGCAGGTTGGCGCATGGGAGGTGCTCGCCGAACACAATGCCGATGCCGAGGGCTGGTCGGCGGACGTGATGCAGGCATGGCTGCTGGCCGCCGCCGAATCGCACGCCGCGGCACACGAGGCCGCCGGCACCGAGCAGCTCACGCAGGCGGCCACCGACACTTCCGGGGACTGGCGCGAGAACGTCACCAAGGCCGCAGCCGTCTGGGCCGGCGCGGTCGCGGTGCGGCGGGCCTGGACTGCAGCGACCGAGTCGAGGTCGTTCGGCAGCCACGACGCGGCCGGCGCGTCCGGGCTCACGCACAAGGTGTGGAAGACCGGCGGCACGAACCCGCGCACCTCCCACAAGGCCCTCAACGGCGACCGGGTCCAGCTCGACGACGTCTTCGCGAACGGCTGCCGCTGGCCCGGGGACGCCCACGGCAGGGAGTCGGAGACCGCCAACTGCAACTGCAAGCTGACCTACGAACGAGAGGAGTAGGCGGTGCCACGCACCAAGCAGTGCACAGCCCGCATCAAGGCCGCCGGCACCGCCGACGGCCTCAGCGAAGGCCAGTTCACAGCCCTCGTCAGCGTCTTCGGGAACACCGACAGCGTCGGCGATGTCGTCCAACCGGGCGCGTTCACCAACACCCTCGCGGACTGGGCGGCCAAGGGCGACCCGATCCCGGTCATCTGGTCGCACGACTGGGGCGACCCGTTCTCCCACGTCGGCATCGTGATGACCGCGACGGAGACGGCGGACGGCCTGGAGGTCACCGGCCAGATCGAGGACATCGACACCAACCCGAAGTCCGCGCAGGTGTACCGGCTGCTCAAGGGCCGCCGCGTCACCCAGTTCAGCTTCGCGTACGACGTCATCGAGGGCGCCTGGGTCGAGGGCACCGATAGCGAGAACAGCCGCTACGGCTACTACGAGCTGCGCGAACTCAAGCTCTACGAGGTCGGCCCGTGCCTGGTGGGCGCCAATCAGGAGACGGAACTCCTGGCCGCGAAGACGGAGGCGCTGGCCCGCGGCGTCAAGGAGGGCCGCGTTCTGGGCGCGAAGCACTTGGACCGCCTGAAGGACGCGCACGCGGCGCTCGGCGAGGTCATCGCCGCCGCCGAACCTGAGAAGAACACCGCCCCGCAGGCCGCCCCGCCCGCCACCGGCCCCGAGCCGGCCGCGAAGGCCGACCCGCCTGCCCCTGCGGACGAGGACGCCCTCTTCGAGCGCTTCGCCGCCCGCATGGCCAAGCAGCACGGCCAGCCCCTCCCCCCCAGCAGCACCGACGAGACCACGCCGGACCTCCGCGAAGCCCCCGACGGGGCCGCCAAGGACGGTGCCGCCTCGCTCCGCCTGCGTACCCGCCTCGAACTCCTGGAGTTCGAGAACTCGCTCACGGACTGAGGACATCGAATGCCCACGAAGACCGAGCTCTCCGAGCTCATCAAGCACCACCTGACCGAGGCCCGCGCCATCGCCAAGGCCGCCGAGGACGACGGGGAGCGGGACTTCACGCCGGAGGAAGCCGGCCAGCTGCGCGAGCACATGGCCAAGGCCACCACCGCCCGCGCCGACCTGGAAGCCATCAAGGGCAACGACGAGCTCCGCAAGACCCTCGCCGACCTGGGCGAGGACATCGCCCTGAACGCCAAGACCGAGGGCGGTCGCCGTCGTACCGCCTCCGGCTTCGAACTGCCGGCTGCGGGCAAGACTGTGGGCGAGCAGTTCACCGAGTCCAACGAGTACAAGGACCTGCTCGCCGCCGCGCCGAACGGCAACTTCGCGAAGAACCAGCGGGTTCAGTCCGGGATGGCCGGCTTCAAGTCCCTCGTCACGGGCCTGTCCGACACCTCCGCCGGCGCGCTCGTCGTCAACGACAACATCGGCCTCCAGGTCGGCCTCAGCGCCTTCCAGCGCCCGCTGCGGATGCGCGACGTGGTCACCACCGGCCGCACTACCTCCGACACCGTCGAGTACGTGCGGCTGACCGCCGTCACCAACAACGCGGCGCCGGTCGCGGAGGCCACCACCGCGGCCGCCCCGACCGCCCCCGGCGGTGCCGGCGCCCTGGTCAACGCGGCGGGCGGCGGCTACAAGCCCGAGTCCGGCTTCACCACCGCCAAGATCTCCACCAACGTCAAGACCATCGCGAACTGGCTGCCGATCACCAAGCGCGCCATCTCCGACGCCGCGCAGGTGATGACCCTGATCGACGCCTTCCTCAAGTACAACCTGGAGGAGGAACTCGAAGACCAGATGGTGCAGGGCGACGGCACCGGCGAGAACTTCGACGGCATCGGCAACGTCAGCGGCGTCCAGTCCCAGTCCTGGGACACCGACCTGCTCACCACCCTCCGCAAGGCCAAGACCAAGGTCAAGACGGTCGGCCGGTCCGTCGCCAACGCCTACCTCCTCAACCCGGCGGACACCGAGACCATCGACCTGCTCCAGGACAGCGAGGCGCGGTTCTACTACGGCGGGCCGGCGGTGGCGGGCCCCGACCAGATGTCGATGTGGCGCCTGCCCGTCATCGAGACGGAGGCGGTCCCGGCGGGCACCGGCTACGTCGGCGACTTCAAGAAGTGCATCCTCTGGGACCGCGAGCAGGCCACCATCCAGATGACCGACTCCCACCTGGACTTCTTCGTCCGGAACCTGGTCGCCGTCCTCGCCGAGATGCGCGCCGCGTTCGGCGTCATCCAGCCGAACGCCATCGTCGAGATCGACCTCACCGCCTGATCGGGGGCACGGACATGGCATACCTCAACCCCGCGGCCGCGGCCGCCCGTCGGGCCCGTCAGACGGCGGCCGTCGCCGATGCCGGGGCCGCCACCTCGGTTGCCGCCGCCGGCGCGACCCCCACCAAGGCTGAGTACGACGCCCTGCGCACCGACTACCTGGCGCTGCGGACCAAGGTCAACGCGCTGCTCGCCGCGATGCGCACCTCCGGCCAGCTCGCCCCCTGATGCAGGGCTTCCACCGGCAGGTGGCAGGGCGGTGCCCGTGCGGCGCCCACAACGCGGCGTGCGGGCACCGCCCTCCACCAGCATCCCCATCGACCTACCCATCCAGGAGGCCGCCGTGGGCGGACAACTGAAGAAGTACACGGTCACCCTGCACGGCACCCGGACCGTGATGAAGCTCAACGCCGCCGACGCCGAGCGCCTCGGCGGCGTGCCCCTCGACGGACCGGAGCCCGAAGCCGGGCCCGAGACGCCGCCGGCTGGCGAAACCACATCGGAGCCGTTCGTCGAGGTGCCGGAGAGCAAGCGCCGACCGACGGCGGCCAACAAGGCCCGCGCCGCGGCGACCAACAAGGGTGGCGAGGGTGTCGACGACTGAGCTCCTCGCCGACCCGGCGGAGCTCGCCATCTGGCTCGGCAAGCCTGCCGATGATCCGCTGCTGCTGAACGCCCTCACCGCCGCCAGCCGCCGTTTTCGGGGCGCGGTGCGCCACCCGGTCACTGCGGTGGCCGGCGACATCATCACCCTCGACGGCAACGGCCGGGACGCGATCCTGCTCCCGGCCGCACCCGTCACCGCCATCACCTCCGTCGTCCTGAGCGGCACGACGCTGGTGGAGGGCACGGACTACGAGTGGTCCGCCGACGGCTACCTGCGCCGGATCGGCTGCCTGTGGCCGTGTCGCCTGCGGTGCCTGGTCGTCACCTACGACCACGGGTGGGCCGAGGTGCCCCAGGACATCCAGGAGGCGGTCATCGACCAGGCCCGCTCCATGTACCGAGTGCAGCCCGGCGTGCAGTCCTACGCCGCCGGCTCAGAGTCGGTGACCTTCGGCGCGCAGGCCAGCGTCGGTGTCACCTCGCAGTGGTCCGCGGCCGTTGCGGCCCACCGGCTCCGCAAGGGGGACGACGCGTGATCTGGGACCAGTCCGTCGTACGTGTCCGGGCGGGCACGACGACGGACCGAGGCGGGAACACCGTGCCGGACTGGGCCCCCGGCGCAGTGTCCCGCACCACCATCGAGCAGCTGTCCGTCCAACCGGTCTACCAGTCTGAGAGCACCACCGCCGAGCGCACATCGGTCCTTACGGGCTGGCGGGTTCTCTCCGCGCCCGGTACGGACCCGGACGTCCGATCCGGTGACCGTATCGAGCACGACGGGCTGCTGTGCGAGGTACAGGGCGAGGTCGGCCGCTGGCCGGACCCGCTCACTGGCGCCGTGCACCACGTCGAGTGGCAGATGCGCCGCTCCACCGGCTGAACCGAAGGAGGCCCCGTGGGCGTCGCCGAATTCCGGCTGGACAGCGCAGGAGTGCGCGAGGTGCTGCGTTCCCCGGAGGTCAAACAGATGGTCGACGCCGCCGCCGAGAACATCGCCGGCAACGTCCGGGCGGCGGTCCCCGTCCCGGACAAGGTCGAGGTCCGCGCCTACACGACCGACCGTGAGGCCGCGTCAGTGACCGTCGCGGACCGGCGGGCGATGGGCTGGCAGGCGCGCGACGGCATCCTCACCAGGGCGGCCGGCCAGATCGGCGCCGAGGTGAAGGAGACGCGGTGAGCTGGTCTGTGCCGGTGGTCTTCGCCGATGCCCAGGCCGCCGGCGCCGAGGTCCTGCGGGCAGCCCTGACCGGGCGGGCCGAACCGTACGTGGTCGGGGTACTGGTCGGCACCCGCGTACCCGACGGTCGAAGCCCAGAAGATCCGCACCTGCCCTACGTGATGGTGCGGCTGGACGCCGACCGGCCGCACCCGTCGATGGCTGACACGCGCGTCACGCTGCGGGTCACCGTCTGGCACACCGGCCCCGACGAAGCCCATGACCTCGCCCAGCTGACCCGGGCCCTGCTCGTCGCCCACCGCGGCCCGGTGCTGCGGACGGTGAGCCCGCTGACCGGGCCGATCCCCGCCACAGACCCCGACTCCGGAGTCGACCTGTCCACGTTCACGGTGTCGGCGTCCGTCCGGCCCACCCCCATCACCCCCTGAGAGAAGGAGATCCGGCATGTCCGGAAACACCGGCAACGCGAGGCTGTGGACGGACGCCGACGTCTGGGTCGCCTCAAGCCTGGCCACCGCCAACCCGACCGACGCCAACACCCCGTTCGGGGCCGGCTGGAACCTGATCGGCCTGCTCGACGGCGACGACGGCATGCCTGAGTCGCGCGACGAGGACACCGCCGACTACTACGCCTGGGGCGGCATCATCGTCAGGACCAGCCGCAAGAACTTCAAGCTCACGAAGTCCTTCAGCGCGCTGGAGGACAACGCCTACACGAGGGCCCTGCTGTGGCCGGGCTCGTCCAGCAGCCAGATCGTCGTTCCGAAGCCCGTCAACACGAAGATCGCGTTCGAAACGAGGGACGCGTCCACCGGCCTGACGGAACGGCTGATCACCCGCAACTACGCGGTCATCACCCTCGACGGCGATCGCGACGTCAACGAGACCGACCTCAGCAAGTCGACGTTCGCCGCGGTGATCTACCCCGACTCCGCGGGCGTGCTCTTCGACAAGCAGTCCAGCCTGGCCGTCGTCTCCCTGGCCGTCGGCCCGACGACCAAGGCCCTCGCCGTCGGCGCGGTCGGCGCGATCACCGCCACCGCCACGCTCGCCGACACCACCACGCGGGACGTCACGTTCGACCCGCAGTGCAAGTGGACGACCAGCAACGCCGCGAAGGCCACCGTCGCCTACGGCTACGTCACCGGCGTCGCCGCCGGTACCGCGAACATCGTTGCCACCTACCAGGGACTGACCGCCACGTGCGCGGTCACCGTGTCCTGACCGAGCCCCGGGGCGGGCGAGCTGCGCGGTCCGCCCGCCCCGGTTACCACCACCCACCGCGCGCCCTGAAGGAGTCCACCGCGCATGAGCAACACCAAGGCCGCCCGCCGGCCCGACAACCAGCCGTTCAACTTCAACCTCGACGCCGTCCGCTACGAGGCCGATCTGACGCCGTTCACCGTCCAGTGGTCGGGCAGCCGGTGGGAGTTCGCCCACGTTCAGAGCCTGTCCGTCTGGGACCTGCTGGAGGCTGCTGAGGGTGGCGACGTCGAGGCGATGATCGGCGTCTTCCGGACCGCGCTCGGCGACGAGCAGTGGAAGCGTTTCCGGGCCGTGCCCCTCGCCCAGTACCAGCTCCAGGCCCTGTTCACGGCCTACCAGGAGCACTGCGGGATGGCGCCGGGGGAATCTCCGGCCTCCGACGGCTCCTGAGGGAGCACGGGGAGGCAATCGAGGCGGACCTCGCCAGCACCTACCCCGGGGTCCGCCTGCGCCACCTGTACACCGGCGAACTGACCTGGCGCGAGCTCGGTGTCCTGATCCGGGGCCTGCCTCCGACTGCCCGGCTGCGGGCCGCCCTCAGCAACCAGCCGATCTGGTCACAGACCGAGTACATGCTCGCTGACCTCTGGGACGTCCTGGCGTCCGCGAACTGGCAGCGCGGCGGCGACAAGAACCAGCCTCGGCCAGGCCCGTACCCGCGCCCCGGCCACCCCGGCACCCGCCGTGATCCCGCCGTGCGGGAGGCCTCGCGTGCTGCCGCCCGCGAACGGGCCCGCGCGCACAGGCAGGCCGTCGAAGCAGGCCACATCACCTGACACCAGCGAGGGGGTGGCCTGTGCCCACGGTCGGCTACGCAACTTTGCAGGTCATCCCCTCCGTCCAGGGCATCGGCAACCAGATCCGCGAGCAGATCATCGGGCCCGTCGCGGAGTCCGGGGACCAGGCGTCCGAAGGGTTCGCCAAGCGCCTGGCCAAGGGCCTCGCGATCGGCGTGGCCGGCGCCGCGGCCGCCGTCGGCGCCGTCCTCGTCAAGGGCCTGGGTGACGTCCTCGAGCAGGGCCAGATCACCGGCAAGCTCCAGGCCCAGCTCGGCGCGACCGGCCCGGACGCCGCCAAGTACGGCCGTGTCGCCGGCCAGTTGTTCTCCGGCACCATGGCGGAGAGCTTCGAGCAGGGCACCGAGGCGATCCGCTCGGTCATGTCCGCGGGCCTGCTGCCGCCGGGCGCTACCGAAGCGCAGATCAAGCAGATCTCCACCAAGGTCCTCGACCTGTCGACCGCCTTCGATGTCGACCTCGGCGAGACTGCGACCGCGGTCGGCCAGTTGATCCGCAACGGCATGGCCAAGGACGCCCAGTCCGGCCTCGACTTGGTGGCGGCGGGCCTTCGCGGCACCGACGCCCGAGGTCAGGACGTCCTGGAGACGTTCGGCGAGTACTCGCCGGTCTTCAAGACGATGGGCCTGGACGGGTCCACTGCCATGGGCCTGCTGCGGCAGGGCCTTGAGGGCGGTGCCCGCAGCACCGACAACGTCGCCGACGCAATCAAGGAGTTCAGCCTCAAGGTCACCGGTGGCGGCAAGGCGATCGACGAGGCGTTCAAGGCGGCAGGTCTCAACGCCACGAAGGTCACCGACGACGTCGCCGCGGGCGGGCCCCGCGCGACAGCTGCCCTGGGCACCGTCCTGGACGCCCTGCGGCAGATGCCGGCCACCGCCGAGCGTGCCCAGGTCATTCAGAACCTGTTCGGAGGCCCCGGCGAGGACCTCGGCGCCGCGATCTTCTCTCTCAACGTCAAGACCGCGGCCTCCTCGCTCGGCACGCTGGCAGGCGCCGCCGACGCCACCGGCAACGCCCTGCGGGACAACGCCGCCACGAAGATCGAGGCGTTCAAGCGGGGCCTGGAGCAGGGCGTCGTCCAGTTCGTCGGCGGGCAGGTCCTGCCCGCTCTCCAGCAGGGCGCGAGCTTCCTCACCAGCACGTTCGGCCCCGCGTTCGGCGAGGCCGCCGACTGGGTCCGGGGCAGCGCCATCCCGGCGGCCGCGGGCTTCGCCCATGAGGTCGCCGACCGGCTGGTCCCCGCCGCCGCCAGCGGCGCGACCTGGCTCAAGGACCACCTCGGCGAGGCAGCTTCCAAGGTCGGCACGTTCGTCCGCGACGACCTGGTGCCCGCGGCCAGCCAGGCAGCCAACCTCCTGGGCAGCGAGTTCGGCCCAGTCGTCTCCAACGTCGCTGACATCCTGGCCAACGACGTAGCCCCGGCCGTGCTGACGGCCGGCGGCTGGCTCGCGAACAACCTGCTGCCCGCGGTCCGTGACGGCGCGGTCTGGCTCGGCGAGCACCTGGTGCCCGCCGTCGCCTCCGTCGCCACCTGGCTGACCGGCACGTTCGTCCCCGCGCTCATCGACACCGCCCGCTGGCTGGGCGACAACCGAACCACAATCGGCATCGTGGCCGCCGCGATCGGCACACTGCTGCTGCCAGTCCTCATCACCACCGCGGTCAGCTACACCCAGGCCGGCATCGCGGCCACGGTCAGCGCGGCCCAGCAGGTCGCCGCGTGGTTCACCACGGGCAGCTCTGCGGTCACCAACGCTGCCCTGTCGGTGGCCGCCTCGTATCAGACGGTGGGCGGCTGGATCGCCTCGGGCGCCTCCGCGGTCGCCTCGGGCGCCCAGCAGGTCGCCGCGTGGGTGGCGACCGGGGCGCGGGCGGTCTGGGGCATGGCTCTGCAGGCCGCGGCCGCCGCCGAGGTGGTGGCGGGCTGGGTGCTGATGGGCGCGCAGTCTCTGCTGCGGGCGGGGCAGATGGCTGCGGCGTGGCTGATCGCGATGGGCCCAGTCGGCCTGATCATCGCCGCGGTCGTCGGCCTGGTCGCCTTGATCGTCCTGAACTGGGACACGGTCAAGAACGCGACCATCGCCGCCTGGAACTTCATCTGGGGCCTGATCAAGGACGTCGCGAACTTCATCTGGCAGCTCTTCCTGAACTGGAGCCTGCCCGGGTTGATCATTAAGCACTGGTCGGCCATCAAGGACGGGGCGGTCGCCGGCTGGAACGCGGTCCTGGACTTCGTCAAGCAGGTCCCGGGCTGGATCTACAACGCCTTCCTCAACTTCACCCCGATCGGGTTGTTGATCAAGCACTGGGAGAGCATCAAGCAGGGCGCCGTCGCGGGCTTCTCGGCCACGGTCGAGTGGATCAAGGGCGTCCCCCAGATGATCCTCAGCGCCCTCGGCAGCCTCGGCAACCTGCTGCTGTCCGCCGGCGGCGACGTCGTCCGCGGCCTGTGGAACGGCATCTCCAACATGGGCGGCTGGCTGAAGGACAAGCTGGTCGGCTTCGCCAAGTCAGCCATCCCCGGGCCAATCGCCTCCGCCCTCGGCATCAATTCACCGTCGCGTGTGATGCGGGATGAGGTCGGCCGCTGGATTCCCGCCGGCATCGAGGAGGGCATCGAGGGCGGTCGCGCCAGCCTGGCCCGCACCATGGCCGGCCTGGTCAACATCCCGGACGTGGTGCCGGCGGCCTGGTCCCGCCTCGCGCCCGCACCCACCCCGGCGCCGACCTACGCCGCGGCCGGCCCGAGCACGGCATCCGGCGCCTACACGGCCGCTGGCGCGGGCTCGGCCCTGTACGTGGAGAACTACTACGAGTCCGAGTCCGGCGGCGCCCAACAGACCGCGATGGACCTCATGGTCCTCGCCAAGGGCAGGGGGTGAGGCGTGGCCGGCGAGCTCATCACAGGCGACCTGCAGATCCAGTGGGCCGGCCAGCTCTGGGGCGACGGCACCGACTACTCCGTCGTCGAGATCCCCGGCTGGGAAGACCTCCCGGGAGTCGACTCCGGGTCGAGCCTGCGAGCCCAGCAGATCGGAGCCCTGCCCGGGCAGCTCCTCGCACAGGCCCGCAGCATCACCTGCACCATGCAGGTGACTGCAGACCCCGCGAACTGGCCGGCCATCCGGCGGGCACTCATGACCGCCACCACCATCCGCCAGGACGAACAGCCGCTAGTCGTCCAGCTGGCCGGCCAAAAGCTCCTGGTGAACGCGCGCATCACCCGCCGGGCCGTAGCCACCACCACGGCCGGGGTGCTCGGCAATCCGCTGGTCACCCTGCTGTGGGAGGCCTCTGACCCGCGCCGCTACGACGTGGCCGAGCAGTCGGCGTCAGCGGTCCTGCCGACCGTCGAGACCGGCCTCTCCTTCGGCACGCCAACAGAGACCGGCCTCTCCTTCGGCACCCCGGAGTCCGGGCTGAACTTCGGGACTCCCGGGGCGACCGGCGACCTGCTGGTGGTCAACGCGGGTGACACCGCCGCGCATCCGGTGATCGAACTGCGGGGCCCGGTGGTCACGCCGACGGTCACCCTCGGCTCGGTGCGACTGGAGTACGCGATCACTCTCGGCGCCACGGACGTCCTGGTGGTGGACACGTGGGCAGGCACGGTCACCCTCGGCGGCCAGTCCCGCATCAGTACCGCCACCAACCGGTCCGTGCCCGAGGGCCTGTTCACCATCCCGCCCGGCCAGTCCGTCATCAACTTCCGCGCCGACCCGTCGTCCACCGATCCCGCCGCGCAGGCCACCGTCCGGTGGCGCTCCGCCTACATGTGACAGGAGGCCTCCCATGGCTGTGACCGCCGCCTGGAACGCGCTGACCGGACTGACCAGGGCAGCGATCCGGCTGGCCACCGTGACGATGACCCCGACGGGCAGCACGACCGTGCGCTCCGGTGTCATCCCCGGGGGTACGCCGCTGCTGCTGACGGGCTCGGCGATGACCGGCTCGGTGGCGCCGGGCCGGGCCGTGGTGCAGGGCACGTCCGCTCAGGGCGCCTACCCGGTCGTGGTCGACGCCGCCACCGCGATCACCGTCCCGAACGGGCACGCCTCGTTGCCCCGCATCGACACGGTGTGGCTGGTGGTCGGCGACCAGGACTACGACACGTCCGGTGTGCGGCAGGCCGCGATCGTCTACCAGCAGGGCACCGCGGCCGCTTCCCCTACCGCGCCGACGGCGCCGACCGGGTACACCGCCTACCTGCGACTGTGGGACATCGCGGTCCCGGCCAACGCCTCCTCGGGCTCGCCGATCAACTGGGTCTCGGCCTTGACGGACCAGCGGGTCTACACGGTCCCGGTCGGCGGCATCACCCCGGGCGCCGCAGCAGGCTCGTACGCGGGCCAGTGGCGGGACGCGGGCGGGGCAGCGGGCATCCTGGAGCGCTACTCGGGCTCCGCCTGGGAGGCCGCAGTTCGGCTCGGCAACTCCGGGCTGCTGTCCCTCGGCGACGTGTCCCTGTCCCGCACCGCCGCGGGCATCGCGACCCTCGCCGGCGGGCTGGTCGTCACCGGTGTCGGCGGGACCGTCAGCGCCTACAAGACCACCGCCCAGGATGCACCGTCGACGACGCTGGTCAACGACTCCCAGCTGTTCGTCACCGTGGCGGCGAACGCCACCTACGAGTTCGACGGCTGGCTCTGGTACGCCGGCGCCGCCCCAGCCTCCAGCTCCGACCTGGTGGTGTGCTTCAGCATCCCCGCCGGCGCGACCATGACCTGGGCCCGCTTCGGGTCGCCGGTCAACGACGCCTACAACATGGACGTCGTCACCACCGACCACGCCGACACCAGCCGCCCCCTCGGAACGTTCGCCGTCCCCGTCGCCGCACGGCCCGGCGGCCGCCTCGTCACCGCGGGCACCGGCGGCACCGTGCAACTGCGCTTCTCCCAGGGCACCAGCCGGCCCGGCTCGCCGAGCACCATGCAGGCCGGCAGCTGGATTCGTTTCCGCCGGGTGGCCTGATGGCCTACCAGCTCCTCGTCTGCGACCTGATGACGGACACGCGCCTGGAGGTCCTGCCGATCAGCGGCGTGTCCTGGGACGACTACATCGGCAAGACCGGCTCGCTGAGCGGGACTCTGCCGGTGTCGTCGTCGGCGATGGCCCAGCGGATCCGGGAGACGGCACTGCCCGGCAGGACCATGCTGCACCTGATGGAGGACGGGCAGCTTGCCTGGTCGGGGGTGCTGTGGACCCGCACCCGCCAGCGGGACGCCCGCGGTTTCTACTCGTGCGCGATCCAGGCCGGCGGGCTGGAGGGATACTTCCGCTCCCACCGGCTGCTGCTCGCGGACCTGGTGGCCGTCGGCGCCGACCAGTTCGACATCGCCCGGCAGCTGATCACCTACGCGCAGGCGCAGGCCGGCGGCAACCTCGGCGTCGAGTTGGACGCCTCTCTCTCCGGGGTGCTCCGGGACCGCTCGTACTCCCGCTACGACCTGCCGTGGATCGGCAACGCCCTCGACCAGCTCGCCGCCACCCAGCAGGGCTTCGAGTGGCGGATCCAGGTGTGGGCCGACTCGGCCGGCGTCCGGCACCGGTCCCTGCGCCTGGGCTACCCCATGCTGACCGTCGGGGGCGCCGACATGGTCCTCGACTCGCCGGGCCCGGTCACCACCTACTCGCTGCCGGAGGACGCGACGGCGATGGCCAACTCCTGGCAATCGAGGGGCGCGTCGACGGGCACGGACATGGGCGCCGAGCAGGTGCCACTCATGTCGGCCCTGCTGACCACGCCCTCGGACTGGTCGGCTGGCTGGCCCCGCCTGGACGGCACGAGCGACTACTCCACGGTGGAGACGCAGGACGTCCTCGACCAGCACGCGGCCGGCGACCTCGCCCGGGCCGTGCGGCCGGTGGCGGTGCCATCGGTGTCGTACACCGGCGGGGACCGGCCGCAGCTCGGCTCGTATGTGCGGCTGAGGATCACGGACACCTGGCACTACGACGGCCTGGACGCCCGCTACCGCGTGGTCGGCCTCAAGGTCAGCCCGGCGGAGCGCGGCCGAGCGCAGACCACGGACCTGTTCCTGGAGGTGGCCTGATGCCCGCCCAGCAGCAGGATCTCGGCGACTGGATGCGGTGGGTCGAGGACCAGCTGCGGGAGATCGCGGGCCGCGCGCAGACACGGCCGGCGCAGAACACGGCCACCAGCGCGGACGTGATCGTCGGAGCGAGCCGGGCCCTGCGCGTCCTCAAGGCGTCCGGCGCGGGGGATCAGTTCCTCCTCGGCCAGAACGGCGTCCAGCGGGAGGCCCGCTTCTACCGCACGGACGGCAGTCTGGCCTTCTCCGTCGCCACCGCCTCCGCCGCCCCGCAGTCGGTCACCGTCTACGACACCGCGGGCAACGCCGTCCTGAAGGACGACACGACCGCGTGGGGCCTGGCCCGGCCCTGGATCCCGGTGCCGGTGGCGTCCGCCCTGACGTTCACTTCCGCGTCCTGGACCACTCTCTACCGGGGCACCTGGCAGGTTCAGCACCCGGTGGTGTTCGCCGAGTTCAGCCTGACCGCGCCTGCCAGTACTACCTGCCAGGCCCGGCTGATGCTCGACACCGGCGGCACCCCCGTCCAGCTCGGCCCCACCCTCACCGCGTCCGCCACCGACGCGGCCGCCAGCTTCACCGTCGACCCGGTCGCTCACGGGCTGACCTTCGGCCAGGCCGGGACTCTGCTGCTGCAGGTCCAGCGGACTGCTGGCACCGGCACCTGCACCGTCTGGAACAAGGGCTTGTGGGCCCGCCAATCCTAGGGAGTCATCGTGATCATCGACCCGAACGAGCCGTGGGGGCTGCCCCTCGACTACATGGGCCGCGCGACGGAGATGGTGATCGAGCAGGGCCTGCCCGTCGCTGTCACGGTCGCCGACGCCGAGCCCGGCCGCCGCGACAGCCCGACCATCACCGCCTCCATCACGGTCATGAGCCCCGATTACACCATGACCGCCCAGCTCTCCGTCGTCACCCTGGCCGCCTACACCGGCACCAGCTGGGAGCCGGAGCCGCTGCTCGTGAAGACGGCCGTCGAGCAGGCCGCCGCCGAGGCGCTCGGCCACCTGGAGTGGCTCGCCACCCTGCTGCCCGAGCCGACCACACCCCCCGCCCCCTGAGGATCCCCATGAAGCTCGTCACCCGCGCGGACCTCGGCTGGCCCGCCTCCGCCGCACCACTCCAGGCCACGACCCTCGGCGTGAAGGTCCACTATGAGGGCACCCCGGTCTCCGTCAGCCTGCTCTCCGACCACGGGGCGTGCCTGCGCGAGTGGCAGAACATCCGCGCCTCCCACCTCGCCAACACGGCCGAGAACTACTCGGACGTCGCCTACAACTACGCGGCCTGCCCTCACGGCTACCTGCTGGAGGGCCGCGGCATCGGGCGTCGCACCGGCGCCAACGGCAACCAGGACCTGAACCGCGCGCACTACGCGATCGTCGGCCTGGTCGGCGACTCCGGGCTGACCCAGCCGACCGCCGCCATGCTCGGAGCGATCCGCGACGGCATCGAACTCCTGCGCGCCCACGGCGCCGGCCAGGAGATCAAGGGCCACCGCGACGGCTACGCCACATCCTGTCCGGGTGGCCCGCTCTACGCCTGGGTAGAGGCCGGCGCTCCCCGCCCCACCACGACCACTCCCGCGCCCACGCCGGCGCCCACCCCGTCCGAGGAGGACGACATGCCCTTGACCGACGCCGACCTGGCCCGCATCCGCGGGGTGCTCACGAGCCAGGAGGTCCTGGCCGACATCGCCGTGGCGGTACGCCGCTACGAGGAGGGCGGCCCGTCCATGGTCGAGCTCCTGGACGAGATCCCTCAGCGAGTCTGGGATCACAAGCTGCCCAGGCTGCGGGACGACTGGACCAAGGACGGCGACCTGGAGGCGTACTGGTACGTCGCCGGGAAGGACGTCTCGGACCGGTCGGTGGCCCAACAGTTCGCCGAGCTGAAGGCCCTGCTGGGCGCCCAGTCCGCTGCCATCACCGCGCTAGCCCACCAGGTCACCGCCGGGACGCCGGTCGACGCCGACGCGCTGATCGCCCAGATCAAGGCCGCCATCGCGGGCATCGAGGTCCACCTCACGACCGCTGGCACCCCGGCCCCGAAGGAGTCCTGACCATGCCTCGCATCTTCGGCCGTGAGCCGGCCCTGCTCCTCGCTCTCGTGGCCGCTCTCGTCAACGCGCTGCCTGGCTTCGGCATCGACCTGACCACCGGCCAGCAGGCGGGCATCAACGGTGCGGCGGCGATGGTCGTGGCGATCGTCATCGCGGTCATCGTCCATGACGGGCTCGGTGCCGCGGTCCTCGGCCTGATACAGGCCGTGGGCAGCCTGGTGATCGGCTTCGGGTTCCACTGGACGACCGAGCAGCAGGCCGCCACCATGCTCGTCGCGACCGCCGCGGTGGCGATGTGGACGCGCACTCAGGTGACAGCTCCGGTCCCGGCGAAGGTGCCACTGCCGGCGCTGAGCGCCGTCCCTGCCGATCCGTACGGTGGGTGATCTGACGTCCGGCCTGGTCGTGCAGGGTGGTGCGGCGGCGATCCTGTCCGCGGTCGTGATGCTGATCCTCGTCGGCCGACTGGTGCCCCGGTCCGTCCTGGAGGACGTGCGGGCGGACCGGGACGCCCAGCTCGCTGAGCTCCGTGCGGAACGGGACTCGTGGAAGGCAGCGCACGCTACGAGCGAGGAGGCCCGGCATCTCGACCAGGACAGTGTTCGCGAGCTGCTGGAGGTCGCCCGGACGACCGAGCATTTGATGCGCGCCCTGCCGAGCCCCAAGGTCACGGTCGAGGGGGTGAGCGATGTCCTGGATCCCGGCCTGGCTCCGCAGGCGTAGCAGGGTGTCGCTGGTCCGCCAGCACCCTCGACCCACACCTGGGCAGCGCGAGGCGGTGGAGGCTCTGCGCCGTGCGGAGCAGGCGTGTGAGGAAGGGCGGGCCCGGGCCGTTGAGGTAGCCGAGACGGCTGCCTCGTTGCGGGAGTGCCGGCACCAGAACCACTTCGCGGAGAGGATCGCCGCAGCGCTGGAAGGAGGCCACGGATGATCGATATGGGCCCCGATCAGTGGGCGAACTGGTCGTCGAGTGTGCTGATGGCCGCAGCCGCAGGGTATGCAGCCGTGACGTACCAGTTGAAAGCACGCTGGCGGCTGACACGGATAGGGCGTCACATCATGGCGGTGACCGTGGCTGTCGGCCTGCTGGGCCTGTACACGGTGCTGGTGAGCATCTGGCCGACGGGGCCCGCTGCAGCTGCACTGCGGTACGGCCGGACAGCGCTGCAGGTCATCCTCGCCGTAGCGATGGTTCAGCGAAGCCGGCTGATCACCGATGCCCAGCGCGACCGGCCCGACCACCCTCCCGACGATCCCCAGTGAACGACCACGCCCCCGCCCGGAAGTCCGGGCGGGGGCGCTTCGTCATGCCTTGGCCTTGTTGGCCCATTCGTCGACCTCGGCCGGATCCCAAAGGCTCTCCCGGCCGACGCTGCCAACGCGCGCAGGGGCCTGCCCGCGTGCCACGTAGGACCGCCACGTCCCGGGGCCGATGTGACGGCCATGCTTGCGGGCGAGCCGGTCAACCACGCCCCGGACGGTCAGCCTGTCATCGGCAGCACCAGCCCGCACGGACGGCACCGGAGCTGCATCCGGGGTCGCGATCGACCGCCCGGCGACGATGCTCCACTCCGGCGGAATCTTCCTGGCCTGACGCTCCAGGTACTCGGCGGCTGGCATCTCGGAATCGGCGGGGTACCTGTCCCAGGCGGACCAGTGCTGACGGGCGGGCTCGGCCGCCTGTTCCGTGGACAGCCATACCTCCGCATTGGGGGTCAGGTCGCCGCGCGTCTTGCTGGTGTGCAGGCAGAGGATCTCCCCAGCGCCCTTGCGGCCGCCGGGCAGTTGGGTGACCGCCTCGGAGAGGGCGCGGGCGCGAGGGGTGAGAGCGTCGAGGTCGACCGTGTCCGGCTGGGCGGTGGTCCAGATCACTTCGCCGTCGGCGCGGACGTGCTTGGCGTCGGTACGGAGCAGGAGCGTGACAGGGGTTGGCATGGCGGGGTGGCCTTCCGGGTTTCAGAGGGCGGCGCGGATGCGGGCGGCGAGGTCGAGGACGACGGAGGCGGGCAGACCTACGGTGGAGTCGTAGGTCGTGGTGAGACGACCGTAGTCCGCCCAGCTGATTGCCTGGCTCGTTCCGGTGGGCTCGTCCTCGACAGCACTGTCGGCGATGACGATGCGGGCGGTACGCAGGGCCTCAAGGGTGTGGAGGCGGTTGCGCTCGTCGATGGTGGCAAGGTGATCGGCGAGGAGCGGTGCAAGGCCGGTGACACTGGTGACGGCGACGCCACGGCGGATGTTGGTCTTGATCACCGGGGTGATGATGGTGGGCTCCGTGGCGCCGGCGTAGGTGTGGGTGTAGGTGGCGGTGAGGTCCATGCAGGGCTCCTGGGCGGGCCGGAGGCGGGAGGGGAGGGCGATGCGGTCGGCGAGCGAAGCGGCGTTGATGCTCCAGCGCCCGGACTGCTTGACGGCGGCGATGACACCCTTGGAGCACCAGATGCGAATGGTTGCGCGGGTCCGTCCTGCGAGTGCAGCTGCCGTCGCGGTGTTCATCGTGGGCCTCCCTTGGCGATAACCGGAGACTACAGCGCATCGCTGTACAGCGCAAGGCTGTAATCCCTGTGCGCCAATACCCCGCCGTCCTTCGGGAGGGTGGGGCGCTTCTCGCATTCCGGCCCGCCCCGACGGTAGCGGTGGGCATCATGGCGGCATGACCACTGCCGCCATCGGAATCGCCCGCCGCGAGGGCACCGCCGGGCCCATCGCCGACGCCGCCGCCACCTACGTCTCCGACGCCACCGGCCACACCGCCGTCGCCCTGGTCGACGGCATGGGGCACGACCCGGACATTGTGCGCCTGGCCCCGATGCTCGCCGAGACCGCCGCCCGAGTCGGAGCCGGACGAGGCGCCCTCGCCGGGCTGCTGTCGGCCGGGCTGCTGGTGGCCGACCCGGGCCCGGACGCGGTCGGCGTCCTCTCGGTGATCCGCAAGGACGGCAGCGGCGCCGAGGTGGTCTGGGCGGGCGATTGCCGGGCCTGGCGCTGGGACGGCGAGGCCCTCCAGCAGCTGACGACCGACCACAACATGGCCGCCTACCTGGGCCGGGCCGCAGGGGCGGACGTCCCCGTAACCGCCCTGGCGGACTTCGTCGGCGTGACGCTGGGTATCGCGGTGCCCGCCACCGTCCCCTACGTCTGGGTGGCCGCCGGCGGGCTGTTGGTGCTGACCAGCGACGGCGTGCACGACCAGGTCCAGCGCGACGTGATCGAGGCGCTGGTGCGCGAGCACGAGGGCGATTCGCAGGCGCTGGCCGACGCGCTGGTGGCGGCTGCCGAGCCGAACCCGGAGGGCTACCGCGACGATGCGACAGCCGTCGTCATCCGCCACGACGCCCCGGCCGCCGACGCGCCGCTGCTGTCTCCGGCGACCGCGATGCGCCTCGGGGAGCTGTGGAACATGGCGCGCGACCTCGACCCGGAGGTGCGCGAGCGGGTCGACGCTGCGGTGCATCAGGTCATGACCACCGAGAGCGCGGATGCCGCGCTCGCGCTGGTGGCCGAGCTCCGTGCCGCTGGCCTCACCTGGTAGCGCCTACGCTGCGGCCGGCTGCTCGGCGAGCGCGGCCTTCGCCCGGTCGAGCGAGGCTTGCCAGGTCTGCGCGTAGCAGGGCTCGGCTGCGGTGCGGGCCTGCTCCCAGATGGGGTGCGCGCGCAGGGCGAGCGCCGCCTGGACGTACACATCGCGGGCGGCATCGACATCCCCGCCGGCCAGCCGGGCCTCGGTCATCCCGCGGTCGGCCTGAACGACGGCGACATGCAGGGGCAGCAGGTCGTCGGGCAGCGGCAACGGCATGCCGCCATCGTACGAGAGGCACAAGACGCTGACGCGCTGTCACGACGTCCGTACACTCGACGGCATGAGCGACGCGACCGCCACCACGTTCGTCTACGACATCCAGTTCTATCTCGCCGAGCCCGAGACCTGCACAGGTCACCAGTCTCCCGAGCGGCGGACACTCCGAGTCACGGTAGTCGACCCGCACCCGGAGCCGCCCTACGGCCCAGCGATCGGCACCATCCACAAGGCCTTGCGCGACGAGCTCCGCCGGACCGACCCCGACGCGTGGGAGCTGCTGCGGAGCCCGGACGACCTGATCATCCTGAAGGTCCGCGACGCCTAGGGCCTAGGCCCTACGACCGGAGGCGAGCATCCTCCAGCCGCATCCGGTAGAACGCGGCGTCGCGCGGGTAGCCGATCTCCAGGTCGTCGAGCCCCTCGCCGAGGGCGTCGGCGGCCCGGCGCCAGTCCCTGGCCGCGTAGGCCGCCTCGCCCAGCAGAAGCCGGGCCCGGGTCGGGGAGAGCCAGTACAGCCACCCCGGACGGTCGCCCTCGTCTGGAGCCCGGAGCGCGGCATCGTACGCCTGATCCGCGAGGCGATGCGCGAGGTCCCGGTCCCCGGCCCCGGCGGCGGCCATTGACGCCGTGTGCGCGGCAATCGAGGCCGCGCTGGGCGACAGGTCACCTGGTGTTCCTATGGCCGCTTCGGCCGTGCGTAGGGCCCGTACGGGATCGCCAGCGCCGAGCTGGTAGTAGGCCCTCACCCGGGTGATCCAGGACGCCATGTCGGCACTGCCGGCGTCCAGGGCCCAGCCCTGTGCGAGGCCGAGCCACGCGAGTGCCGCCCCGTGCTGCCCCTCGCCGTGTGCTACCCAGCTGAGCCAGTGGGCGTGCTCGGCGGACAGCAGCAGCAGGCGGTCGGCCGTGGGCCCGGACGCGCCGGGGATGAGGTGCGTGACCGTGTCGAGCTGGCTGCGGACCACGGGCCAGAGGCCTGCGCCGCTGCCGTCGTCCTCGGCCCGCCGGTGCTCGGCGAGGACTCGGGCGATCCAGTCTGCGCTCCGCGTGTCGGTCCGCCCGGTCGTGTGTGCCCGGGCGATGCGCTCGGTCAGCTCGGGGTCGGGCGCCCAGCCCGACGCCGTCGACGCGCGCAAGTTCAGTAGTTCGGCCGGCACTCTCAGTCCCTCGGTCAGTCGCTCGATGACGCGGATCTCCTTGACGATTCGCCGCTCTCGCTCGATGAGGGAGACGTCGGACTGCGAGAGTCCGACGAGGCCAGCGAGGGTGCTCTGAGAGATGCCAGCGGCCCGGCGGTACTCCCGCAGGACAGCGGCCCAGTCTCCTCTGGCCCAGGCAGCGCGGAGGCGCGGATCTACCCATGGTGACGTCGCAGTCATTCCTTGACGATATGTCAGGCATATAGCTCTGCATATCGAGATGACGCGATCGGGCGACGACTATTCCCCCATGACGACGAGCGTGCAGGCCACGACGACAGTCGAGTACCGACCAGTGCAGGGGCCGCCGGTGAAGATCGAGGTCACCAGCGAGCAGCTGCACGGGCGGGCGTGCATCGCCGGCACCGACCACCCCAAGCCGCTCGTCCCGGCCGGCCACGTCTACACCGGCACCGCGGGCGCCCCGCTCGGCTGGGCGGTCGTCGCGTGCGCTGACGGCTGCACGCCACCTGAGGAGGGAACCGACAGTGAGCACTGACCTGGTAATCGAGGTCCCGGGGAGGCTGCCCTCGCAGACTCTGACGCAGGAAGAGGGACTTCGCCGACTGTGGCGGATCGTGGTCGAGCTCGACCTCTGCGAGACCCAGCATGAGGCGATGCGCCGGCAGCTCTGCGGGGACACTCCGGCGGTCCTGACCGCGCTGGCCGTTGAGGGAAGCATGGACTGGACGCTGGACCTGCGGCATGGGGCCCGAGTGGTGATGCGGGTGTCCCGGCCCGGCGCGCGTTCGCCGCAGCAACGCATAGGCGACCGGTACGTCCCGGAGCAGCTCCCGGGGACCAGCCGGTGCCCGGGCCTGTGGGCCGTTCGGGACACGACGACCGACCTCCTGGTCCGCGATACGGAAGACGATGCCGAGCTGCGCTTCGGCATCGAGGGCGGCGCCCGCGGGTGGATCGCGCGCCAAAGCAATCTGGCCGGCTACCAGTCGACCCGCGGCGCCGCAGCTGGCGGTGCCGCGTGAGCGCCGCTGGCGGGCGCCCCGTCGTGCGCGACGACCCCGGAGTGATGCCCGCTCCTCGCGGCAGGTGCCGCACCTGCGCCGAGCTGGCGCGGCAGCACGCCGACGCCTCGAAACGGTTCGACTACTCGGCAGCCGTGGACGTGCGGATCTGGATGCGCGGACACCAGTCCTGGCACCACCCGGACCGCCGGGACGACGTCTCCTGAGCTCCCTGGTCGGCGTACGGCGGTGCGCCGGCCAGGGCTATCGCAGCCTCACCCGCCACCGGTCAGCAGGAAGCACCATGTCTGCCGTCTCGACCGGCCGGCCGGAGGCTGCGTACCGGGTGCGCTGGATCAGCCAGGCGGGCACGCCTTGAGGCAGGCCGAGCTGATCTGCTTCGGGGCCTGTCAGGTGGTGTAGCTGTGCGTCCGCGCGGCACTCGTGCCAGGCCCTGGCGCGTTCTCCAGCCCACCAGGTGGTGACGAGGTGGCTGGGCCTGAGGTCTGGGTCGAGCATCTCCTCGCGGTGCCAGCGAAGCCGGGTTCGCTCGGGCAGGTCGAGCCGGCCAGCAAGGTCGGCGTCTGCTCGGCAGCTGCCGGTGGCCCCCTCCCCGCGGGGGTAGGGCCAGGCTCCATCGGGGTCGAGGAGAGTACGCACAGCAGGAGGATGCGCCACGAAGAGCCGCGTTCGGGCTCTTCCCTCGATCTCGCCAGCCGTTCGGAGGACAGCCATGCCTCGTCTCGCCTCGGCGATGGTCACCTTGAGTTCGGCTGCTAACGCTGATTGGGACGGGAGTTGACGTCCCGGTGCCCATTCGCCGCTGGAGATCCTGCGGCGGATCTCAGCGGCTACGCGCTGGTAGGGCGCGGGCGGCATGGGCTGGTGGTCCTTGGCTACGGCGTGCGAGGCATTGCGCACCACCGTAGAGAGCGCCGCTGATCTGCGTTAACGCAGATCTAGACAGGACACGCACGACAGTCGATCATTCTTAGCAGCCCCCCTAGCGCGAACGCACGTTCGATATACAGTTCGCGCGCCTCCCTATGGCTCCCCGCCACAACCACCCCCAGGTGGAGGGCGGGGTAGAACCGGACCCCCTCCGCCTCCAGCAGAGGGGGTCCGGCGCGTGAGTGCAGGGCGGCCCACCCGTACGCCCCCGCCCGTGCTGACGTGTCAGCACAGGGGGCCGCTGAAGGCGACTGAGAGCTACTGAGAGCGGCTGGCGTTCGGGCCAATCTGCCTGCTCAGGGGATCAGTGCAGGTCAAGCCTTTGTAACAAATCGGGTTCAAGTCCCGTCACTCACCCCAGAGCCTGAGGGGCCGATCTCTTCAAGAGATCGGCCCCTCAGGCGTTTTCGCGTTCCCACGGCCTCCCGCCTCCTCCCGGTTCCCGCGGTTTCCCCTCCGGGAGGTCTGCCGCCAGAAGCTACCGACTAGTAACATTGCTGCCATGACCACACCTTCGATCGGCCAGCTCCTCGACTCGACCGTGCCGATGGCACGCACCCTCAAGCTGGAGTACCTGGAGACGACGCCGGAGCGTGCCGTCCTCCGGCTGCCGGACCAGCCCGAGTACCACAACCACGTCGGCGGCCCGCACGCCGGCGCGATGTTCACCCTCGCCGAGTCGGCGAGCGGCTGCATCGTGCTGGGCGCCTTCGGTGACCAGCTCTCGCGGGCCGTGCCGCTCGCGGTGAGCGCCGAGATCTCCTACAAGAAGCTGGCCATGGGCACCGTCACCGCCACCGCGGTGCTGGGCCGTCCGGCCGCGGACATCGTCGCCGAGCTCGACAAGGGCGAGCGGCCCGAGTTCCCCGTCACCGTCGAGATCACCCGTGCCGACGGCGCCGTGACCGGCATCATGACCGTCATCTGGACGCTGCGCCCCAACTCCTGATCCCCGCAGGAGCCCTGGCCCGGTCACCGGGTCCGTCGGCGGGGCCGGCGAGCCGATGAGACCTGGTCCGCGTGATGACTGTCCGTGACGACGCCCGTGACCTCACGGCCCGTTCACTCGTTCTCAACTCACGTGCGAGCCAATCACGCGACCAAGGCCCCGGAACCCGTCCGACGCGCCGTCGGTGCCGCCCGGCGCCCCGGCGGCCGGTGGCTGCCCCGCCCGCGTGTCGTCGCCGCGGGCGGGGCGCTCCTCGCACAGCTCTGGGGCCTGGGAGCGGCCGGCGCCTACGCGGCGGCGGCCGGGCCGCTGCCGGAGCCCGTCAGCCGCACCGTCGGCCGGACGCTGGACGGCGGCCCGGTCCTCGACGGGGGGTCAGCCGGGCACCCCGTGGGCGCGGCCGGTCAGGGCGCGGCGCCGCACTCCCCCGGTCCGGCGCCCAGCGGGCAGGCAGCCGCCCACCGACCCTCCGCCGAGCAGCCGTCCGCCGACCTGGCACCCGCCGGGCAGCCGGGCCCGGGCCGGGCGGCGCCCGGGCAGGCGGCGTCGCCCGGCGTCCTCGGCCGGCTCGCCGAACCGGCCACCGCGGCCGTGCCCGTGCCTGCTCTCAGCGCCGCAGCCGCACCCGTCGGCGGCCTGCTCCAGGACCGGATCAGAGCGGGCGACCTGCCGCTGCCCGGTCAGCGGGCCTCCGTCCCGGACGCCTTCGCGATCGCCTCCGGACTGCTCGCCGCCGTGCCGGCCCAGACCCGCTCCGCCGAGACCCGCGCCTCCCGGGACGCCGACACCGGCGAGCCGGCCGCCGAACCCGGTCGGACGGGGGGCGGCGCCGCTCCGGCCGGGCCGTCCGCCCCGAGGGCCACCGGGTCGCACGGCCCCGCCGTGCCGCCGCCCGACCGCGAAGCCGCCGACCGTCGGGCGCAGACCGCGGGACACCCCGGGGCAGGCGGCGGCGAGAGTGCCCGGACCACCGTCGCCGACCGGCCCGCGCCACACGAGAGCCCGGTCGCGACCGGCACGGCCGCCGAGTTCGCCGGGCACGGCCTCTCCGGCACCGGGACAGCCGTCCTGGCGCCCATCGCGGCCGGGTTGCTGCTCACCGGTGCCGCGATGTGCAAGCACCGGGGGCTGCCGCGCGGGCACTGAGCCGGCCCGTGCGCGCCCAGGCCCGACCGGCGCCCGACGAGGTCCGCCGCCCGGGCGTCGCCCTCGCTGTTGGGGAAGGCTCCCCCAGGGCGCCCGGGCGCTGAGGCGCGCAGGCGTCCAGGGCCTGCCTCCAGGCTCCCGCCGACCCCCCGGAGAGGGGCGGGGCGGGAGACGGGTGGACGAGAGCCGGGCGGCGCAGGCCGGGCGCACCCCGACGTCTACCGGAAGACCTCCGGCGGCGGGGCCGGGGAGGGGGCGGCGGTGACGTCGGTGGCGGGCGCCGCACCGGCGGCGAAGTCGGCCAGTGCGCGGCCGTGTTCGACCCGGCCGAGGGCGGCGTCCGAGGCCACCTTGCGGCTCAGTTCGGCGATCGGGAGGGACATGTGCGCGGCGGCCAGGATCAGGTTCCCGAACCGCTTCCCGCGCAGCACGGCGGGGTCCGCGACCAGGCAGAGCTCCGGGAAGACCGCACCGAGGGTGGCGATCTGCGAGCGGGCGAAGGACAGGGCCGACCCGTCGGCGATGTTCACGGCGTACCAGCCGCCCGGGGCGAGCGCGCGGGCGGCCAGTGCGGTGAACTCGACGGTGGTGCAGTGGGCCGGGACGCGGGCGCCGGAGAAGACGTCGGCGATCACCAGGTCGACGGTGCCCTCGGGGGTCCGCTCCAGGACGCTGCGGGCGTCCGCGCCGCGGACCTTGATCTGCCAGCCGCGTTCCAGCGGAAGTTCGGTCCGGACGAGTTCGGTGAGCGCGGTGTCGATCTCGGCGACCTGCTGGCGGGAGCGCGGGCGGGTGGCCGCGACGTAGCGGGCCAGGGTGAGGGCGCCGCCGCCGAGGTGCAGGACGGTGACCGGCCGGCCGGGCGGGGCGACCAGGTCGATCAGGTGGCCGAGCCGGCGCTGGTACTCGAAGCCCAGGTGGGTCGGGTCGGCGAGGTCGACCATCGACTGCGGGGCGCCGTCGATCAGCAGCGACCAGGCGGCGGAACGGTCACGGTCCGGGCGGAGTTCGGCCAGCCCGGAGTCGACGGGACGGGTGAGCGCCCCCTGGGCGTGCGTGCGGCCGCCGGGGCCGGTGACCGCCGACTGCGGCTCCGCCGCCATACGGCCCTTGTCGGTACGGGCCTTGTCGGTACGGGCCTTGTCCGTGCCGCGGCCGGCCCTGCTGCTTCGTCCCATACCGGCCATTATCGCCGTCGTGCCGAAGGTCTCCGCAGCTCAGCGAGGAACCGGCGGAAGGAGGAGAGGGGGTGGCCGGTCCGGAAGCGGTCCGGGTGGCCCCGCCCGACGACGGGCACGACGTGTCTCCGCGGCCCGGGCAGCATGGACGGCACCGTTCGGTGCGGGCCTTCCGGACGGGCCTCGGAAGGGGTCTCAGAACGGTCCGAGGCCGCCGGCGGTCAGGGTGCAGGCGGCCTCGCAGAGCGCCGAACGCAGGACCCAGGCGTCGGTGGGGCGGGCGGTGAAGTCCGCTCCGACCGGTGGCATCACCCAGCGCGGATCGGTGGCGGGCAGGAGCAGGGCGCCGGCGGTACACGAGCTGCCGGGCAGGTGCCACGTCTCGGAGGTGCCGGCCGGGACGAAGAAGGAGACCGTGCTGCCGTTGCGGCTCTGCAGCGCCGCACCGCAGGCCCGGCGCAGCCGCAGGATGTCGACCGTCTCCAGGCCGTGCCGCAGCGCCACCGTGACGGTGTCGCATCCGGTGATCACCACACCGCCCTCCGAGCCGAGCCGGCGGGCCGGCCCGCTGCCGCCGCCGCACGGGGCCCGGCCGCCCTCCAGGGGCCCGCGGCCCGGGCCGCGGTCGTCGGCCGCCTCGGGCAGCAGGGCGGGGGCGGCGGCCGCCAGCACCCCTCCGGCGACCAGGCGGTGGTACTGCGGTACTCCGATGGCCATCACGGGCTCTCCTGTCACCTCGTCCGATCGGAAGTGCCGCTGCTCCGGGGCGGGGGCCGCCACTGCGGGCGGTGGGCCTGGGCGACGACCGGGGCTTCCACGTAACAGGACAACGCCGGGGACACGGTCGAGGCCACGGGGCGCCTTACAGCAAGGCATGGCATTTCATGGCAGATCCAGGCAACAGCGCCCGGTTTGACCGCAATTGACAGCACATCATCCACAAACGCGCTGTGTCCAATCGGTGACTCCGGGTACTGTCGGTTGCGAGCCCGGGCCCATCCAGCCCCACCGGGCCCACCCGTGGCCGACCCCACCGGGCCCACCCGCGGCCGAGCGGAGTCCACGCGACCGAGCGGGCCCCGGTCGGCCGACCGGCCGCACGGCACCACCACCGGGCCGAACCACCGTACCCAGGACCGACACCCTCCGGAACCGCCCCACTTCGCACCAGCACCCCGCACGACCACGGAGCGCACCATGGCAGCCACCCCACCGGCCGAGCCGAACCGCCCGTCACCCAACACCGTGATGCGCGCACTGCGCGGCGACCGTTCGCCGGGCGAGTTCGCGATGGCCGTACGACGGGCCGCCCGCGAGATCGGCGAGCACGTCTCCTGCGACGCCCGCTACGTAGGGCGGGTCGAGGCGGGCGAGATCCGCTGCCCCAACTACGCCTACGAGCGGGTCTTCCGGCACATGTGGCCGGACCGCTCGCTGGCCGACCTCGGCTTCGCCCCCCGCATCTCCGTCCGCCGCCGCCCGGCGGACGGCGGCGCGGGCTCCGCACCACCCCGGCTCCACCCGCAGTTCCCGCCCCTGCCCGCCCCGCGCTCGCCGCACTCCATCCAACTCCCGTACGCTGCCTCGCCGTACGCGGAACCACCCCCACCGGACGGACCTGCGTCGCCGAGGTCCCCGGCGTCACTCCGGGGGCCCGATGGACCGCACCATTTCGACGAGGAGAACGACGACGTGCGTCGCCGTACGTTCCTGGCCGGCGGCCCGGCCGCGCTGGCCACCGTGATCGGCATCGACCGGCCGGCCTGGGCCGCCGACCGCGCCGCCCCGGGCACACCCGGGGCCGAGGAGACGGCCCGACTCGGCGCCGCCCCGGGCCTGTTCGACCCCGAGCGGGGCACCGGCTTCGTCCCGGGCCGCCCCGGGCCGGTGCCCCCGCCCCGCCGGATCGGCGCCGCGGAGGTGCTCGACGTCGAGCAGGCCGTCCGGGACATCCGGCTGGCCGACGACGTGTACGGCGCCGACGCCCTGTTCGAGTTGGCCGGGCAGTCGCTGCGCACCGCCTACGTGCTGCTCAACGAGGGCGAGTACAGCGCCGAGACGGAGCGAAGACTTCAGGCCGGTGCCGGCGAACTCGCGATCTCGGTGGGCTGGCTGGCGCACGACTCGAACCGCTTGGCGGACGCCCGGTCGCTCTACGCCGAGGCGCTCGCCACCGCCCGGATGGCGGGCGACTCCGCCCTGGAGGCGCACGTGTTCTGCAACAGCGCCTTCCTCGCCCGGGACGCCGGACGCCCCCGCGAGGCGCTCCGCGCCGCCCAGGCCGGGCAGGCCGCCGCCCGGCAGCTGGACTCCGACCGGCTGCTCTCCCTGCTGGCCATGCGCGAGGCCGGCGGCTGGGCGCTGCTGCAGGACCGGGCCGCCTGCGAACGGGCGCTCGGCCGGGCGTACATCCTGTTCGACCGCGGCCCCTCCGAGGCCGACCCCGAGTGGATGTCCTTCTTCGGCGAGGCCGAGATCGCCGGGCTGCAGTCCCAGTGCTGGTCCGCGCTCGGCGACTGGGACCGGGCCAGCGAACAGGCGGGGCTGGCCATAGCCCTCCAGGAGCCGCACTTCGTGCGCAACCGCGTGCTGTACACCGCCGAGCTGGCGCACGACCGCCTCGGCCGGGGGGACGTGGCCGGCGCCGCCGGCCACGGCACGGCCGCCGTGGCCCTGTTCGGCGAGGTCCGCTCGGCCCGGATCCGCAGCATGCTGGCGGACACCGCCGAGCGGCTGCGCCCGCACCGGACGGTGCCGGAGGTCGGCCGGTTCCTGACCGAGTACGACCTCGCGGCGGCCGCCTGAGCGGCCGGGGCCGGCGCTCGCCGGCACCGCGGCCGCGCCCCGCCCCTGACCGGCCGTCGGACGCGGGGCGCGGCGGCCGGTCAGTGCTGCAGGCCCTCCAGGTGGCTGAGGTCGTTCCAGACCTCGACCGCCGGTGCGCCGTACTCCCAGGACAGCACGCAGAGCGCCGCCGTCCCGAGCTTGAAGCGCTGGGCGTACTCGGGCGGCAGCCCGAGCCAGCGGGCGGTCAGGATGCGCAGCAGGTGGCCGTGCGCGAAGAGCACCACGTCGCGGTCGGCGCCGTGCATGACCGTGGTCGCCTCGTCCGGCACGCCGTGCTCGTCGTTGAGGCCGGCGAGGAAGCCGTCCACCCGGGCGGCGACCTCGGACAGCTTCTCGCCGCCGGGCACGCCGTCCCGCCAGATCAGCCAGCCGGGGTGGTCGGTGGCGCGGATGTCCGGGCCGGTCCGGCCCTCGTACTGGCCGTAGTCCCACTCCAGCAGCTCCGGCCGGTCCACGGCACGGTCGCCGAACCCCGCCAGGGCGCAGGTCTCCTTGGCGCGGCCGAGCGGGCTGGTGTAGACGAGGGCGTCCGGCAGGCCGTTCCAGGGGGCCTCGGCCAGGCGGGCGCCGAGCGCCCGGGCCATCGCGCGGCCCTCCTCGGTCAGCGGGATGTCGGTCCGGCCGGTGTGGCGGCCGGTGGCCGACCACTCGGTCTCGCCGTGGCGGACCAGGACGATTCGGGCGGGCATGGGTGGCTCCTCGCAGCGGGGCGGTGGCAACGGTCGGTCTCACCATTGAGCACCGGCACTCCATGATCCCTCACCTGCGGACCTCCTACGAGCCCGGGCGCCGCCGCAGCGAATCGCCCCCTCGGGTGGGCGGCGACCGGCACACCCGCCCGCCCACCGCCCGGAATCGGCGCGGATGGCCGGACCGGACCGGATTGTCGGACCCGGGTGCGACACTGGGCCGCACCATGAACGTCTCGACGAACGTCCCGTCCCACGGGCACTTTGAGCCGCTCGCCCAGCGGCTCGCCGACCTGCGCGGTCCCGCACCGCAGCGCAGCCTGAACGCCCGCGCGCTCGCCGCCCTCGCCGCCAATCCGGGCTGTCACCGCCGCGCCGTGCTCGACGCCGCCGGGGTCGACAAGTCGGCGCTGGCCGCCCGGCTCGGCCGGCCCGCCCCGTTCGGCCAGTCCCCGTTCGCCCTCGCCCGCGGCGTGATCTTCGAGTCACGGCTGAAGGAGGACGACTACACGGCGCTGCTGGAGCCGCTGCGCCGCCACCTCGGCCTGCCGGCCGACGGCGGCGCCCCGCTCGCCGTGCCCGATCTGCTGCGCCGCTCCGGCCCCGCGGTCCGGGCCGAGCGGACGACCGCCGCACTGGCCCAGGCCGCCGCCGATCCGCAGGCCTGGACGCTGCTGGACCACCCGCTGCTGCGGCTCACCGTGGCCGGCAGCACCGCCTACCTGGAGCCGGACGCGGTCGTGGTGCACGGCGGGCGGTGCACCGTGATCGAGATCAAGTCCTTCCCGGTGCTGGACGGCAGTGCGGACCCGGCCAAGGTCGGTGCCGCCGCCCGCCAGGCCGCCGTCTACGTCCTGGCGCTCCAGGAGACGGCCGCCGCGCTGGCCGGCCGGGAGCCGGACCGCAACCCGTACGTCGAGCAGCGGCTGCCAGGCAGCCCCCGGCTGAGCGTGCTGCTGGTCTGCCCGAAGGACTTCAGCAACCGGCCGACCGCGGTGACCGTGGACGTCCGGCGCGAGCTGGCCACCACCCGCCGCCAGCTCAGCCGGATGACCGGCATCGGCCGGCTGCTGGACGCGCTGCCGCCGGGAGCCGGCTTCGACCTCGCGTCGGATCCGACGGGGGCCCCCGCCCGCTCGGCCGAGCAGCTGGCGGAGTCGGTCGAGGCGGTGCCGGCCGCGTACAGCCCGGACTGCCTCTCCACCTGTGAGCTGGGCTTCCATTGCCGTGCCCGGGCCCGCTGCGAGGACCGGGTCGAGCAGCTCGGCCGGGGCGTGCGCGGCGAGTTGGGCAGTATCCGGACCGTCACCGAGGCACTGGCCGCCGCCAAGGAGACCGGCCCCCGCCCCGAGGCCGCCCACGCCGAAACCACGGCCGCCGACGCCAGCCCCGCCGACGCTGGCCACGACGCCGGCCACGACGGCAACGACAGCGGCGACGGCAACGACGAGGCCGCCGCCCGGCTCGCGTACGCCGCCGCGCTGCGCGCCGAGGCGCTGGGCCGGCCGCTCGCCGAGCCGCCGGCGGAGGCGTTCGCCGGGGCCGGAGCCGCCCGATGAGCCTGCTCGGCACCCTCGCCCGGCTGGAGGCCGTCCGCAGCGGCCGGGCCGAGCCGCTGGCCACCGTCCGCCACCGGCACCTCGCCGAACGCCCGATGGTGGTCGTCCCGCTGACCGCCGCCGGCGAGGCGGGCGCACCGCTGGCCGTGCTGCTGGGCACCGACCGCTCGGCGCCCCGGCTGCACGTCGTCCCACAGCCGCTCAACCGCACCCTGCGCTTCGACTTCCTGGCCGAACTGGCCGCCGACCTGCTGCCCTACCTGGAGTCCTTCGCCGACGAGGTGGAGCAGATCGAGGGTTCCGAGAAGGATCCGGAGACCGGCGAGAAGACGCAGGTCTTCCGCGAGCTGTGCGCCGACGCGCCGCAGCTGATCGTGCCCAACGCCGCGGGCGTGCACCACCTCGCCCTGCTCGGCCGCTCCACCCGCTTCCGCCGCACCGTGGAGGACGACGAGCCGGGCCCCTACCCGGCGCCGGCCCGGGTGCCGCTGCTCGGCCGCTGGCTGACCCACCTCACCGACCGGGCCCAGGTGCCCGGCTCCAGCCTGCTGCTGGCGATGACCGGCCTGCTCTCCCGGCACTGGGCGACCGGCCAGAGCCACCTGGAGGACCAGCACCTCGCCGCCCGGCTGGCCTGGCACGCGCCGCCGGCCGGCCTGACCGGGGCCGAGGCCGCCGAGCTGGCCGAGTCCGCGCGGGACGGGGCCGGCCAGCTGCTCCACCCGCCCGCCGGCCCCGCCACCGACCCGCGCTTCGACGAACTGGTGCTGGGCCCGGCCATCGCCCGCTACGACGCCGCCGCGGCCGCCCTGGCGCACGCCGCCCAGGAGCCCGGCGGCACCGACGCGGAGCAGGCCCGGGCCGCGGTCCGGACGGCTGTCGAGCAGCTGCGCGCGGTGCTCTCCCGGGTGCTGCTGCCCACCTGGCACGACGTGTGGCACGGCCTGGACCTGCTCCGCGAGCTGCCGCCGGCCGGGCACCTGGCGGAGCGCTGGACGGGCGACCGCTGGTCCTACACCGGCCACCGGGACCGGCTGGCGGCCGGCGAGCCGCCGCAGCCCCGGCAGGACGACGCCGTGACGGCCGCCCGGAAGCTGGCGCAGCGCGAGCGCGAGCAGGCCCGGCTGGACGTCCAGGAGGCCCTGGACGACCCGCTGGCGATGGCCGAGCACCGGCTGGCCGGCGAGGCCTTCGCGGGTGTGGTCACCGAGGTGGTGCCGGACTACGACACCTCGGGGCGCTCGCCCAAGCCGCGTCCGCTGGTGACCGTCCGGACCGCCGACCGCCCGCACGCGGACCTCGGCCGGGAGGCGCACCGGGTCCGGGCCTCCCCCCTCGCGGACTCCGGCGCCGCGCCGAGCCCGCAGAAGGCGGTGATCACCGCGGTCGATCCGGTGGCGGGCACCATCACCCTGCGGGTGCTGTCCGGCATGGGGCGCCGGAAGGAGCCGGAGCCGGGCAGCCTGCCCGAGCCCGGCGAGCGGATCACCTTCACCCTGTTCGAACTGACCGTCCGCCAGTCCGCGCCGCTGCCCGAGCCGGACGACACGCCGTGGACGCACGGCGGCCCGCCCGGCGCCGCCGCCACCCCCGGGCCGGCCGCCGCCGGCGCCGCAGCCGCCACCGCCGTCGAGGAGTGGGAGTGACCCCGCCGATGAACAGCGAGCAGGCCCCCGGGGCGGCCGCCGACGCCGCGGTGGCCAGGATCCTGGAGGCCACCGTCCGCCCGGCCGTCGGCGCCCCGCGCGGCGTGGTGGTCGACTCCCCGCCCGGCGCCGGGAAGTCCACCCTGGTGGTGCGGGCCGCCCGCGAGCTGGTCGAGGCCGGTGAGCGCCTCATGATCGTCGCGCAGACCAACGGACAGGTGGACGACCTGGTCGACCGACTGGCCGAGAAGGCGCCCGGGCTGACGATCGGCCGGCTGCACGCCGCGGACTCCCGGCCCGGCCCCGAGGTGCTGCGGCACCCCAACGTCACGCCCTCCGACAAGGTGGCGGAGCTGGCCGAGCACGACGTGGTGGTCTCGACGGCCGCCAAGTGGCAGTGGGTGAGGACCGAGGCGCCGTGGCGGCACGCGATCGTCGACGAGGCGTACCAGATGCGCTCGGACGCCCTGCTCGCGGTGGCCCGGCTGTTCGAGCGGGCCCTGTTCGTGGGGGACCCGGGCCAGCTGGACCCGTTCACGGTGGTCGGCACCGAGCAGTGGGCGGGGCTGTCGTACGACCCGTCGAGCAGCGCCGTGGTCACGCTGCTCGCGCACAACCCGCAGATCGAGCCGCACCGGCTTCCGGTCTCCTGGCGGCTGCCGGCCAGCGCGGCGCCGCTGATCTCCGACGCGTTCTACCCGTACACGCCGTTCCGGTCCGGCACCGGGCCCGGAGACCGGCTGCTCACCGCCTCGGTGCGGCCGGACGGCTCCGCGCTGGACGCGGCGATCGACCGGGCGGCCGAGCACGGCTGGGCGCTGCTGGAGCTGCCCGCCCGGCACACCGTCCGGACCGATCCGCAGGCGGTGGCCGCCGTGGCGGCGGCCGTCCGCCGGCTGCTGGAGCGCGGTCTGACAGCCCACTCCGAGCAGGGCACCGTCCCGCTCGCCCCCGGCCGGATCGCGGTCGGCACGGCCCACCGGGACCAGGCGGCGGCCGTCCGGGCGGCGCTGGTCAAGGCCGGTGTCCCGGTCGACCCGACGACCGGCCCGGCCGTCACGGTGGACACCGCCAACCGGCTGCAGGGCCGGGAGTACGACGTCACGGTGGTGCTGCACCCGCTCTCCGGGCGGCCGGACGCGACCGCCTTCCACCTGGAGACGGGCCGGCTCTGCGTGCTCGCCTCCCGGCACCGGCACGCGTGCATCGTGGTGGCCCGGGCCGGCATCGCCGAGCTGCTGGACGAGCACCCGGCCACCGAACCCGTCCAGCTGGGCGTCTCGGTCAAGTTCCCCGACGGCTGGGAGGCCAACCACCAGGTGCTGCAGCACCTCGCCGGGCACCGGGTACGGCTGGCGCGCTGAGCGGGCCGGCCGGGGGCGGTGGCCGGCTCCCGCAGGTCGGCGGCGCCTCCCGCCGGGTGCACGCCCCCGGCGCGCCGGGAGGGAATAGCGCCCGGACTCGCACCGTTCCGTTACCGGCAGTCGCCGCGAGACAATGGACGGCGGCCAGGACCGGGCGGCGTCCTCCCCGGCCGCCGCCGTCCGCCCCCACCGAGCCCCCGGAGGTGTCCGTCCATGCCCGACTCCCACGCCCAGGCGTCCGACCCGAGCCGTTCGACCGTGCCGGCCGGTCCGGGCGCAGGCGCCGGTGAAGCGCCCGCCCGCCGCCGTCGCCCGGTCCAGCTGCTGTTCGAGCCGAACCTCGCCGAGCCGGAGCCGGAGCGGTTCTTCGACCTGGAGTCGATAGAGGACCCGGCCGAGCTGCTGCGCCGTTCCACCGAGCTGGCGCTGGCCTTCCGCGCGGCCGCCGAGCGGGCCACCGACTTCCAGGCCGTCGCCGCCGCGCAGCTCGCGGACACCCGCCGGTTCGACGCGCTCTCCGAGGCCGAGATCGCCGAGCGGGCGGACTGGACGCCGGACTACGCGACCAAGATGATCGAGTACGGCCGCGGCCTGCTCCAGCCCCGCCGCCACGAGGGCTGACCGCCTCCCGGGGGCGGGCCGCGATCGGGGCGGCAACCTCGCCAGTGGCATATGCGGCGCGGCAGGGTACGCCGCTCCCAGCCGTGCTGTCCGGCGAACCACGCTTTCCCTCCCGGACACCCGGCTGACACCCCACTCTGCTGTCCGTGGACATCTGGACCTATCAGTCGGTGGAGTACGTCACGGTGGCCGGGGAGGCCTGGCTCGCCTCCGCCAGCGAGTACCCCCGCAGCATGCGCGCCCTCTGGGAGTCGCGCCCGTGGGCGCCCTCGGTGCTGCCCTGCGGGCGCGCCTTCGACGTGATCAGCATGCCGTCCCTGTTCGGCCGGCGGGTGCTGGACGAGCTGTGGACCTCCGGCCCCGGCTGCGGCCCGGTCGCCGTGTACCGGGGGCGCACCCTGCTGTTCGTCCGGCCCGGGGCGGCGGCCCGGCTGCGGCGGCTGCTCGCCTGGGAGGAGTGGGCCCGGGACGTCCCGCCGCTGCTCTGCCACGGCCGCGGCGACGCGGTGACCGTCCCGCCGGTGCAGCGGATGCTGCACAGCCCGGACTCGCCAGGTCTGGGTGCCGGGCGGTGGATCGTCGCCCCGGAGGCCCGGGAGCCGTGGCTGCCGGGCGCCTCGGTGGTGCTCTGGGCCTGCGTCCGGGCGGCCCGAGAGTCGGCCGAGCGGGCCGGTTCGACGGCCCTGCCGGTGGGCTGAGCCCGGCGCTGCCGGTGGGCCGAGCGCGGCCGCCCCCGGCTCCGGGTATTCGATTTTGGCCGGGCCGCGCGCCGCTGCTAAAGTCTCCTCTGTCAGCAGGCGCCGCTAGCTCAGTTGGTTAGAGCAGCTGACTCTTAATCAGCGGGTCCGGGGTTCGAGTCCCTGGCGGCGCACAGACAGCCGGAAGGCCCCTTGCGAGAGCGAGGGGCCTTCCGGCGTTTTCCGATCCTTGGGGCAGGTACGGGGTGCCGGACGGGTCGATCCCGTCCGGCACCCCGCGGGCTCAGCGGCCGCGCAGCGAGCGGTAGCGCGCGACCAGCTCCGCGGTGGAGCTGTCCAGCGCGTCGGCGCCCTCACCGGTCAGCAGCACCGGCTCGATCCGCTTGGCGAGCACCTTGCCGAGCTCGACGCCCCACTGGTCGAAGGAGTCGATGTTCCAGATCGCGCCCTGGACGAACACCTTGTGCTCGTACAGCGCGACCAGCTGGCCGAGCACCGACGGGGTCAGCTCCCCGGCCAGGATGGTGGTGGTCGGGTGGTTGCCCTTGAAGGTCTTGTGCGGGACCAGCTCGGCCGGCACGCCCTCGGCCGCGACCTCCTCCGGCGTCTTGCCGAAGGCCAGCGCCTGGGTCTGGGCGAAGAAGTTGGCGAGCAGCAGGTCGTGCTGGGCGACCAGGCCGTCGGGCAGGTCGGCGACCGGCCGGGCGAAGCCGATGAAGTCGGCCGGGATGACCTTGGTGCCCTGGTGCAGCAGCTGGTAGTAGGCGTGCTGGCCGTTGGTGCCGGGCGTGCCCCAGACCACCGGGCCGGTCTGCCAGCTCACCGGGTTGCCCTCGCGGTCCACCGACTTGCCGTTGGACTCCATGTCCAGCTGCTGGAGGTAGGCGGTGAACTTCGACAGGTAGTGCGAGTACGGCAGCACCGCGTGCGCCTGGGCGTCGAAGAAGGCCCCGTACCAGACGCCGAGCAGGCCGAGCAGCAGCGGGCCGTTCTCCTCGGCGGGAGCGGTGCGGAAGTGCTCGTCGACCAGGTGGAAGCCGTCCAGCATCTCGCGGAAGGCGTCCGGGCCGATGGCGATCATCAGCGAGAGGCCGATCGCCGAGTCGTAGGAGTAGCGGCCGCCCACCCAGTCCCAGAACTCGAACATGTTGGCGGTGTCGATGCCGAAGTCCGCGACGCCCTCGGCGTTGGTGGAGAGGGCGACGAAGTGCTTCGCCACCGCCTCGGTGCCGGCGTCCAGGCCCGCGAGCAGCCAGCCGCGGGCGGAGACCGCGTTGGTGATGGTCTCGATGGTGGTGAAGGTCTTGGAGGCGACGATGAAGAGCGTCTCCGCCGGGTCGAGGTCGCGGACGGCCTCGTGCAGGTCGGCGCCGTCCACGTTGGAGACGAAGCGGACGTCGAGGTCGCGGTCGGCGAAGGAGCGCAGCGCCTCGTAGGCCATCGCGGGGCCGAGGTCGGAGCCGCCGATGCCGATGTTGACGACCGTGCGGATCCGCTTGCCGGTGTGGCCGCGCCAGTCGCCGCCGCGGACCTGCTCGGCGAAGGCCGCCATCTTGTCGAGGACGGCGTGCACGGCGGGCACCACGTTCTCGCCGTCCACCTCGACGACGGCGCCGCGCGGGGCGCGCAGCGCGGTGTGCAGGACGGCGCGGTGCTCGGTGTTGTTGATCTTCTCGCCGCGGAACATGGCGTCCCGCAGCCGGGCGACGCCGGTGGCCTCGGCGAGCTCGCGCAGCAGGGTCAGCGTCTCGTCCGTGACCAGCTGCTTGGCGTAGTCCACGTGCAGGTCGCCGACCCGGAGGGTGTAGCGGCGGCCGCGCTCCGGGTCGGCGGCGAACAGCTCGCGCAGGTGCGTCTCGCCCAGCTCCGCGCGGTGCTTGCCGAGGGCGGCCCACTGCGGGGTGCGGTCCAGGGGGGTACGGGAGTCGGCACGGGTCTCCGACATCGGTGGCTCCTCGTTTCATCTGGGTGCAGATACCGGCAGGGCCAGGCGGGAGGGTTTTCGCGAGGTCGTGCGGGTACTGATGGTGCGCCGACTCCGTTGACGGCCTGCCCGGGGCCAGCCTATGCAACGTCGGGACCACCTGCGCACATTCCGTTCGGGGACGCTCCGTGGCCCGGCGGCCACCGGCCCGGCGGGCCGCCGCCGGGGTGCCCCCGGGCCGGCTGCGCGGGCGCCGCCGGCGCCCCCGGACGGCGCGTCACTTCCGTTCGGAGCGGAGGTCGAGCCCGCGCAGCACCCGGTCGACCAGCTCCGGGTCGGCGCCGAGCTCGCTGCGGGCGGCCAGCATCTCGCGCCGGGAGGCGGCGATCATCTCCTGCTCGACGCTGTACGCGGCGCGCCACTGGCTCAGCCGCAGCTTGGCCTCACTGGCCTCCTCCTCGGCGTACTTCTCCGGGCAGAGCCGGGCCAGCCGGTCGTGCTGACGGTCCCGCAGGCGGTCGGCGACCTCGGCGGGCAGCTTGTCCTGCTCCTCCAGTTCGCCGAGCCGTTCGAGCCCGGCCCGGGCGGCCCGCCACCAGAGCTCGCGCACCGCCTGCTCGTGCTTGTCCTGGTCGATGTCCAGGTGCAGCCGCTTGGCCAGCCACGGCAGGGTGAGCCCCTGGACCAGCAGGGTGAAGAGGACGACGCTGAAGGCGATGAAGACCAGCCGGCCGCGTTCGGGGAAGCCCTCGCCGGAGTCGACGGTCAGCGGGACGGCCAGGGCGAGCGCGACGGTGGCCACCCCGCGCATCCCGGACCACCAGAGCACCACGCTCTCCTGCCAGCTGATCGGGGTGTCCTCCTCCACGTCGGCCCGCAGCTTCCGGGAGAGCCAGCCGGCCGGCAGCAGCCAGAGCAGCCGGGTCACGACCACGACGGCGATGACGGCGGCCGCGTCGCCGAGCATGCTCGTCCAGCCGGTGCCGGCCTCCTTCAGGACGGTGGCCAGCTCCAGGCCGATCAGGCCGAAGGCGACTCCGGTGATCAGGATCTCGACGATCTCCCAGAAGGCGTTGCCGACCAGCCGGTAGGAGACGGCGTCGGCCTCCGCGGCACGTTCCGCCAGGTAGAGCGCGCAGACCACGACGGCGAGCACACCGGAGCCGTGGATCTCCTCGGCCAGGGTGTAGGCGGCGAACGGCACCAGCAGGTTGAGCGCGACCTGCTGGGTGGGGTCCTCCAGGAAGGAGGCGAGCTTGGCGTTGAGCCAGCCGAGGCCGACGCCGATGATGACGGCGAGGACGGCCGAGAGCACGAAGCGCAGCACCGCGTGGCCGGGCGAGAAGTCGCCGCTGACCACCGCGTCGATGGCCAGCGAGTAGATGACGATCGCGGTGACGTCGTTGAACAGGCCCTCGCTCTCCAGGATCGACACCAGCCGGCGCGGCAGGCCGATGCTGCCGGCCACCGCGACGGCGGCGACCGGGTCCGGCGGGGAGACCAGCGCGCCGACCGCGACGGCGGCCGCGACCGGCAGCGCGGGAAGCAGGGCGTGCACGGTGCCGGCGACCGCGGTGGTGGTGACCACCACCAGCGCGACCGCGAGCAGCAGGATGGAGCGGATGTTGGCCCGGAAGTAGCGGACCGAGGAGCGCCGGGCGACGGCGAAGATCAGCGGCGGCAGGACCAGCGGGAGGATCAGGTCCGGGTCGAGGGTGACGTCCGGGATCTGCGGGACCAGCGCCATGACGATGCCCAGCAGGGTCATCAGCACGGGCTGCGGCACGCCCGTCCGCCGGGCGAGCGGCATGGTCACGACGGAGGCGAGCAGCACCACGAAGAGCAGGGGCAGCTGGCCCACGGGGAGGTTCCTCTCGACGGCGGATCGGTGGCGGAGAGCGGGTGACGGGGAGCGGGTGGCGGAGGGTGGCTGGCGGAGCGGGTGGCGACGGGCAGGTGGCGGACGACGGGGGCGGCCGGGCGCGACTCGGGCCGCCGTCGAGGATAAATCCGACAATGCGCTCAGTTGACGCAACACGCCGGAGGGCCCTTGACCTCAAGTCCGCTTCACCTTCGATGATCGGGGCGCAGGCAGGACCGAGAGCGCAGACCACGAGGCAGGAGCTCCAGATGAAGGCTGTGACCGTCCCCCGGTTCGGCGGCCCAGAGGTACTGCGGGTGACCGAGGTACCCACCCCCGCCGCCGGACCGGGCGAGGTGCGGGTCCGCGTCTACGCGGCCGGGGTGCAGCCCGCCGACCTCGCCGTCCGGGAGGGCTGGGCGCCACCGGGCGTGCGGGTCGAGCTGCCGGCCGTCCCGGGCAACGAGTTCGCCGGGGTGGTCGACCAGCTCGGCCCCGACAGCCGGGGCTGGGCGGTCGGCGACCAGGTGCTGGGCTTCCGGCCGCTGAACAGCCACGCCGAGTTCGTCACCGTCGACGGCTCCCAGCTGGTCCCCAAGCCGGCCGGGATGCCGTGGGAGCAGGCGGGCTCGCTGTCCGCCTCCGGGCAGACCGCCCATGTCGCGCTGACCCTGCTGGGGGTCGGCCGGGGCGACACCGTCCTGGTCCACGGCGCCTCGGGCGGAGTCGGCACGGTCGCCGTCCAGCTCGCCCGCGCCTGGGGCGCCACCGTGGTCGGCACCGCGAGCGAACGCAACCACGCCTATCTGCGCGAGCTGGGCGCGATCCCGGTCGGGTACGGGGAGGGGCTGGTCGAGCGGGTGCGGGCGGTGGCGCCGCAGGGGGTGGACGCGGCCTTCGACGCGGCCGGGCGCGGCGCCCTGGAGGCCTCCGTGGAGCTGGTCTCCGACCGGGACCGGATCGGCACCATCGTGGACTTCCCGACCGCCGCGCGGCTCGGCCTGCGCATGCTGCGGGGGCCGCGGACGGCGGCCCGGCTGGCCGAGCTGGTCGAACTCTGGGAGGCGGGCGGTCTGCGGCTGGAGATCGCCGACACCTTCCCGCTGGAGCGCGCGGCCGAGGCGCACCGGATGGTCGGCACCGGCCACGTCCGGGGCAAGGTGGTGCTCACCCCGTGATCCCGGCGCGCCCCCGCTCCCCGGACACCGCGCCCCGGCCCCCGGCGGCGGGCCGGGGCGCGGGGCGTTCGGCCCCCCGATTGTGAGTTTCGGCTGCTGACCAGGTAATGTTCTCCGCGTCAGCAGGCGCCGCTAGCTCAGTTGGTTAGAGCAGCTGACTCTTAATCAGCGGGTCCGGGGTTCGAGTCCCTGGCGGCGCACAGACAGCCGGAAGGCCCCTCGTGAGAGCGAGGGGCCTTCCGGCGTTTCCGGGTCCCTGAAGCCGGACCTCGTGGCGCCGGGCGCCGGACGGGGGCGATCCCGTCCGGCGCCCGGCGGGGGCGGTCGGTCAGCGGTGGTCGGCCAGCGGCGGTCGGTCAGCGGCGGAAGTAGCTGTCGAAGTTCTTGGAGAACTCACGGCCGCCGAACTGGTCCCAGTTGATCGACCAGGTCATCAGGCCGCGCAGGTTCGGCTGGGGGCCGGCCTTGGGGACGTAGCTGCCGCAGTTGGTGGCCTTGGTGAGGCAGTCCAGCGCCTTGTTGACCTCGGCGGGGGCGACGTAGCCGTTGCCCGCGTTGGTGGTGGCCGGCATGCCGATGGCGACCTTGCTCGCGGGCAACGCCGGGAACACGTTGTTGGTGTTGCCCGCCACCGGGAAGCCCTTGAGCAGCATGTCGGTCATCGCGACGTGGAAGTCGGCGCCGCCCATCGAGTGGTACTGGTTGTCCAGGCCCATGATCGAGCCGGAGTTGTAGTCCTGGACGTGCAGCAGGGTGAGGTCGTCGCGCAGGGCGTGGATCACCGGCAGGTAGGCGCCGGCGCGCGGGTCCTGGCCGCCCCACGGGCCGGACCCGTAGTACTGGTAGCCGAGTTGGACGAAGAAGGTCTCCGGGGCCATGGTGAGGACGAAGTTCGGGCCGTACTTGGCCTTCAGCGTCTTCACGGCGGAGATCAGGTTGACGACGACCGGGCTGGTCGGGTTCTTGAAGTCGGTGTCGCCGGTGTTCAGCGAGAGCGAGTGGCCCTCGAAGTCGATGTCGAGGCCGTCCAGCCCCCACTTGTCGATGATCGCCGAGACCGAGCTGACGAAGGCGTCGCGGGCGGCCGTGGTGGTGAGCTGGACCTGGCCGTTCTGGCCGCCGATCGAGATCAGCACCTTCTTGCCCTTGGCCCGCTTGGCGGCGATCGCGGCCTTGAAGTCCGCGTCGGACTCCACCCCCGGGCACTCGGTGACCGGGCAGCGGTTGAACCGGATGTCGCCGGAGGTGACGGAGGTCGGCTCGCCGAAGGAGAGGTTGATGAAGTCCCAGGAGTCCGGGACGTCGGCGACCTTGGTGTAGCCGGCGCCGTTGGCGAAGCTGGCGTGCAGGTAGCCGACCAGGGCGTGGCTGCCGGCCGGCCCGGTGGGCGTGCCGGTGGGCGTCACGGTCGGGGTGACCGTCGGGGTCACGGTGGGCGTGACGGTCGGGGTCACCGTGGGGGTGACGGTGGGCGTGACCGTGGGCGTCACGGTGGGCGTCGGGCTGGGCGTACCCGGGCCGTCCAGCGAGACGTCGTCCGCGTAGTAGGTGCCCTGGCCGTACCAGCCGTGGGTGTACACGGTGGCGCTGGTCTGGGTCGCGGACGTGGTGAAGCTGACGCTGAGCTTCTGGTAGGCGCCGCCGGTACCCGGCGTCCAGGTGCTGGTGCCGCCGTCCACGCCGAGGTAGACGTACGAGCCCTTGAGGTACGCGCTGAGCGTGTAGGTGGTGTTGGGGGCGACCGTGACGGTCTGGGCGCAGCGGGCCGTGTCACCGGCCGAGGCGGCCGCGGCGAGGGCGTAACTGCCGCTGTGGGCCTGGCCGGTGACGACGCTGCCGGTGCCGGCGGAGCAGCTCCAGGGGCCGCTGGCCCCGCTCTCGAAACCGCCGTTGACCAGGAACTCCCCGGCCGAGGCGGCGGGCGCGAGGCCGAGGGTCAGGCCGACCATGGTCGCCGCGGCGACGGCCGAGGCGGTGCCGGCGGCGAGCAGTGTGCGGGGGCGCCGGCGGGGCGGGACGGGTGCGGCTACAGGTGTTCTGCGCATGCGGGGACTCCTGCGGGGGCGCGGATCGTGGGGGACGTCCGAGGGCACGGCGAAGGTACGTGCCAGTGGGGGTTCGGCCCGACCGCGCACCCTAGTTGGACTAGACCACTGAAGTGGATTCGGCCGTGCGGTGTCAATGGTCCAGACCGGTCGGACCCTGCCGCGCGGCGCGTCCGGTTGCCGCGCGTAACACCCCGTCGAACCATGGAGAGATGACGGCACCCGGCTATCTCCGCTACCCGCACCTGCGCGGGGGCCTGCTGGCGTTCACCGCCGAGGACGACGTCTGGATCGCCCCGCTCTCCCCCGGCGGCACCGTCGGCCGTGCCTGGCGGGTCAGCTGCGACCGGACCAGGGTCAGCCACCCCCGGATCTCCCCCGACGGGCGCACCCTGGCCTGGACCGCCTGGCAGAGCCCGACCCCCGAGATCTGGACCGCGCCGGTCGAGGGCGGCGAGGCCGTCCGGCTCAGCTACTGGGGCAGCCAGGACACCCGGCTGCGCGGCTGGCTGCCGGACGGCGAACTCCTCGCCGTCACCTCCTACCACGAGCCCTTCGGCCACTACACCTGGGCGCACGCGCTGCCGCCGGACGGCTCCCCCGGCCGCCGGATGCCCTGGGGGCCGGTCGGCGACGCCCAGCTGAGCCGGGCGCACACCGTGCTGCTCACCGGCTCGGCGCCGCACGAGCCGGCCGCCTGGAAGCGCTACCGGGGCGGCGCCACCGGCCGGCTCTGGGTGGACGGCGAGCAGGTCCTGGCCGGTCATCGGGGGCACCTCGCCTCGCCCATGCCGGTCGGCGACCGGATCGCCTTCCTCTCCGACCACGAGGGCATCGGCAACCTCTACTCCTGCCGCCCCGACGGCACCGACCTGCGCCGGCACACCGACCACGCCTCCTACTACGCCCGCGAGGCCGCCACCGACGGCACCCGGATCGTCTACCAGCACGCCGGCGACCTCTGGGTGCTGGAGGGCCTGGACGCGCCCGCGCCGCACCGGCTGCGGGTGCCGCTGGGCGGCGCCCGGGCCGGCCGGCGGCCGTACCAGGTGAGCGCCGCCTCCCACGTCAAGGACCTGGCCTGCGACCACACCGGCCGCGCCGGGCTGATCACCGTGCGGGGCAGCCAGTACTGGCTCACCCACCGGGACGGCCCGGCCCGGGCGCTCGCCGACACCCCGGGCGTGCGCACCCGGCTGCCGGTCCTGCTCGGGCACACCGGTGAGGCGGGCTGGATCACCGACGCGCAGGGCGAGGACGCGGTCGAGATCGTCCCGCTGCCCGGCCACGACGCCACCGGGCACGGGGGCGACGATCCGGGGACGGCGGCGGACGGCGCGGGCCCGGCGGCGGACGGCGCGGGCCCGGCGGCGGACGGCGCGCACACGGCGGCGGACGGCGCGCACATGGCGGCGGACGGCGCGGGCCCGGCGACGGACGGCACGGGGACGCACCGGCACCGGGTGCTCGCCGCCGGCCGGCTCGGCCGCGTCCTGGAGCTCACCGCCTCCCCCGACGGCACCCACCTGGCCGCCGCCGCCTCCGACGGACGGCTGCTGCTGGTCGCCACCGCGGACGGCGCCGTCCGCGAACTGGCCGCCTCCGAGCACGGGCCGGTCGGCGGTGCCCGCTTCTCCCCCGACTCGCACTGGATCGCCTGGTCCCAGCCGGTCGCGGGCCGCTCCCTACGCCGGATCCGGCTGACCCGCACCGACGTGCCCGCGCCGATCACCGAGATCACCGACGGCCGCTTCGAGGACGAGCAGCCGGTGTTCACCCGGGACGGCCGCTACCTGGCCTTCCTGTCCTGGCGCGGCTTCGACCCGGTGCACGACGTGCACACCGGCGACCTCTCCTTCCCGCTCGGCTGCCGCCCCTACCTCGTCCCGCTCACCGCCCACACCCCGTCCCCGTTCGCCGCCCCCGCCGAGGACGGCGGCCCGCGCGGCGACGGCGGCGGCGACGGCACCGTGCACGTGGACCCGCAGGGCATCGGCGAGCGGCTGCTGCCGTTCCCGGTGATCGCCTCCAAGTACTCGGCGACCGACGCCGTGCGGGGCGGGCTGGTCTGGCTGCGCTGGCCGATCTCCGGCACCCTCGGGCAGACCTTCACCAACCCGGACGACACCTCCGGCCGCCCCTCGCTGGAGTACTTCGACCTGGCCCGGGGCACCCGCAGCACGCTGGCCGACAAGCTGGACGGCTACGCCGTCTCGGGCGACGGCGGCTCGGTCGCGGTCTACTCGGCCGGCACCCTGCGGATCGTCCCGGTCACCGCGCCGTCCGCCGGCACCACGGTGGACCTGCGGCGGATCACCCACACCGTGCGTCCGGCCGCCGAGTGGCGCCAGGCGTACCACGAGGCGGCGCGGATCGTCCGGGACCAGTTCTGGGACGCCGGGATGTCCGGACTGGACTGGCCCGCGCTGGTCGCCCAGTACGAGCCGCTGCTGGAGCGGATCGCCGGGCCGGACGACTTCGCCGACCTGCTCCGCGAACTGCTCGGCGAGCTGGGCACCTCGCACGCGTACGTCACGCCGTCCCGGCGCGGCGAGGGGCCCTCACCGGTCCAGCAGCCGCTCGGCCTGCTCGGCGCCAACGCCCGCCACTGCGCCGACGGCCGCTGGCTGGTCGACCGCATCCTGCCCGGCGAGTCCTCCGACCCGCGTGCCCGGGCCCCGCTGGCCTCCCAGGGCGTCCGGGACGGCGACGAGCTGCTGGCGGTGGCGGGTCGCCCGGTGGACCGGGTGCGCGGTCCGGCCCCGCTGCTGGCCGGCACCGGCGGCACCAGCGTCGAGCTGACCCTGCGCGGCCGGGAGGGCCGGGACGGCCGGGGCACCGGGATCCGCCGGATCACCGTCACCCCGCTGACCGACGAGCGGCCCATCCGCTACCAGGACTGGGTGGCCAAGCGCCGCTCCCTGGTCCGGGAGTTCAGCGACGGCCGGTGCGGCTACCTGCACATCCCGGACCTCGGCGGCTCGGGCTGGGCCCAGTTCAACCGGGACCTCCGCCGGGAGCTGGACAAGCCCGCGCTGGTCCTGGACGTCCGCGGCAACGCCGGCGGCAACGTCTCCGAGCTGGTCCTGGAGAAGCTCACCCGGCCGGTGCTGGCCTGGGACTTCAGCCGGGGGCGCCAGCCGGTGCGCTGGCCGCGCAACGCACCGCGCGGACCGATCGTGGCCCTGGCCGACGAGGCCACCAGCTCGGACGGCGACGTCATCATCGCCGCGATCAAGCTGCTGCGGCTCGGCCCGGTGGTCGGCAACCGCACCTGGGGCGGGGTGGTCGGCATGACCGGGCGGCACACGCTCGGCGACGGGACGCAGATCTCGGTGCCGAAGAACGCCTCCTGGTTCACCGGCGGGCTCGGCTGGTCGGTGGAGAACCACGGCGTGGAGCCGGACGTGCACGTGCTGCGCACCCCGCAGGACTGGGCCCGGGGGCAGCACCCCGAGCTGGTCACGGCCGTCCGGCTGGCGCTGGACCTGCTGGAGGACGCGCCGGCCGCCGTCCCGCCACCGGACGACACCCCGCGGCCGAACCTGCGGCGGCCGCCGCTGCCGCCGCGCGGGCACTGACCGGGGCCCGGGAACGCCGTAGGGACGCGCCCGGCGGGCGCGTCCCTACGGCGTTCCGATCAGCGGTCGGCGATCAGCGGTCGGCGTCAGTCCCAGGGATCGCCCTCGGCCGTCATGTCCTCGCGGGCCCGCTCCTCGGCCTCCCGTTCGGTGACCCGGGGGGTCTGCCGGGCCTCGCCGACCCGGCGGGCCCGTTCGGTCTCGGCGCCGAACGCGTCGGCGGCCTCGTCGTGGGCGAGCGCGGCCCGCTGGGCGGGGTCCGTCATCGCGGTGGTGTCCTGTTCGTGGCTCCCGCCGAGTGAGGAGGACCTGGCCTCCCCGGCGGCGTCGTGCGCCTTGTGGCGGAACCTGTCGAAGATGCCCATGACTCCTCCTCCGGACGACTTCCGGGCTGCCCCCACTCTCACACCGGTGTCCGGCGGGCGCATCCGCTGCGGGCCGCCCGGCCCCGGCCCCCGGGAGCCCGCGTGCGGACGGCCCCCGGGGGATCACCCACTGTCGCCCTCCCGGGGGCCGCCGAGTCCGGCGGCGGCCGGATCCGGTGGCTGGATCCAGCGCCCGGGGATCAGCCGCTGACGCTGGCCGTACCGGTCTCCAGATGGCCGGTGAACCGCTGCGACCAGGAGCTGTCCGCGGTCACCGTGACGGTGAAGTCGTACCAGCCGTTGGTGTAGGCGACCACGTTGAAGAAGTCGCTCACGCTGCCGCCGGCCGGCACCTGGTACGTCCAGGGGCCGTCCGTGCGGTAGTTGTTCGAGGTGACGGTGAAGGTCAGCGCCGTGGTGCCGGTGTTGGCGAGCTTGAGGTAGAGCGCCGGCTTCCCGGTACCCGGCTCGACCGCGTACGAGGCGGTGACCGCCGCGTTCTTGCCCGCCTTGGTGGCATCGCCCCTGAAGCGGCGCAGGAAGCGGTTGGGGCCGACCACCGAGAGGTCGTACGGGCCGCCGCCGAAGCCGGTGCCGCAGTTGAAGAAGTCGCTCTGGTTGCCGCCCGGGTCGACGGTGTACTGCCAGGGCCCGCCGCTGCGGTAGGCGTTGGCGTAGGCCGCGAAGTGCGCCGACTTCTGGGCGACCGCGCCCTCGTTGGCCATCTTCAGCCAGACCTTGATCGCCCCGGCGGAGCCGAACTCCAGGCGGTCCAGGTTGGCGTTCGGCTGGTACGGCAGGGCGCGGGCCGGACGGGTGCCGGGCTCCTGGGTGGGCAGCTTGTTGTCGACCGGCGCCGGGTTGGGCAGCGGTCCGCAGCTCGACATGCCGATCACCGCGTCGGTGTTCGGCAGGGCGGGCAGGCCGTAGACCGGGTTGGCGAAGTCGAAGGCGCTGGTGAGGTCGCCGCAGACCCGGCGGCGCCAGTCGGTGATGTTGGGGCAGGTGGCCGGCTTGCCGATGGCGGCCGTCCACTTCTCCAGGAAGCGCAGCACCGAGGTGTGGTCGAAGACCTCGGAGTTGACCCAGCCGCCGCGGGTCCAGGGCGAGATGGCGATCATCGGGACGCGGAAGCCGAGGCCGATGTTGGTCCCGCCGTAGAACTCGCCCGGGGTGCCGGCCGGCGCGGCGGGCGGCGGGACGTGGTCGAAGAAGCCGTCGTTCTCGTCGTAGTTGAGGAAGAGGACGGTGGAGTTGAAGACGTCCGGGGCGGCGGCCAGGGCGTCGATCACGTTGTGGACGAAGTGCGCGCCGTCCTGGGGGGTCGAGTAGGGGTGCTCGGAGGAGCCCTGGTCGGGGACGATCCAGGAGACCTGCGGGAGCGTGCCGTTCAGCGCGTCGGCCCTGAGCGCGGCGACGATGTCGTCCGGGGTCCGGCCGGTCGCCTTGGGGACGGAGCCCATGCCCTTGACCGCGAGCGGGCTGCCGGCCGGGGCGGAGCTGAACGCCGTGAAGTAGGCCAGGGCGTTGTCGCCGTAGTTGTCGGCCGCGTTCTGGTAGACCTTCCAGCTCACGCCGGCGCCCTCCAGCGCCTCGGCGTAGGTCTGCCAGCGCAGGCCCTTCTCGTCACCGCCGTCGTTCGCCGGGCCGCCCGCCGCGCCGTCCGGGTCGATCTGACCGGACCAGTGGTAGGTGCGGTTGGGGCCGGTGGCGCTGAGGACGGAACAGAAGTAGGCGTCGCAGATGGTCCAGTTCTCGGCGAGCGCGTAGTGGAACGGGATGTCCTGGCGGGTGAGGAACCCGAGCGTGCGGACGTTGCCCTTGGCGGCGACCCAGGAGTCCATCTTGCCGCCGTTCCACGCCCGGTGCTGGTCGGACCAGCCATGAGCCAGGTCGCCGTTGCACTGGGCCAGGCGCTCGGGGTCGGCGCCGCCGGCCGGCTTGGTGGCGCTGAACTGCCACGGGTACTGCCGCCCGAGCCCGTTGGGCTGGTTGAAGACGCTGTACCCGTTGGCGATCTGGATCGCGCTGCGGTCGGCGAAGCCGCGCACGCCGCGCAGCATCCCGAAGTAGTGGTCGAAGCTGCGGTTCTCCTGCATCAGGATGACGATGTGCTTCGCGTCCGCGATGGTGCCGGTCTGCGACAGCGCCGCCGACGGCGCCGCGGCGGGCGCGCCCGGCGCCGCCCCCGCACCGGTGGTCCCGGCCACGGCCAGGCCTGCCGCGGCGGCTCCGGACAACGCGACGAACTTTCTACGACTCAGCTCGGCCATCAGCCCAGCCCGTCCCTTCACTGGCGATGTTGTGCACACAAGTTGGGGCTCGATCGCGCAGCATCCTCCCGCCGCCCGGACCGCCCCACCAGAGGGCCGGGGCAGGGTTGGCGGACTGTTCGCCTGGTCGTCACCGGGCGACGCCGGTCTGAACGGCGGGCTCACCGCCCCGGGTCAGTCCTTCACCGTGATCCCCAGGGCCTGGGCGAACAGCGGTGCCAGTTCGAGGAGCTGCGGAGAGCTGATGACGGCGCCCTGCAGGCCCTGGTGGCCGTCGGGCAGGCCCAACCGGACGGCGCCGCGAAGGTCCACCTTGGTCAGCTTGGCGCCGCGGAACCGGACCTCCTCCAGGGTGGAGCCCGGGAAGGAGACCTCGGTCAGCTTGGCGTCGCCGAAGTCCACGTCGCGCAGCAGGCAGTCCTCGAAGACGACGTCGCGCAGGACGGCGGCGCGCAGGTTGACCGCCTCCAGCTTGCAGCCGCGGAAGACCGTCCGGCGCAGCGCCGAACCGTGCGCGGCCACCCCCGCCAGCACCCCGCCGGTGACGGCGCTGTCCTGCCACTCGGTGTCGCTGAGGTCGCAGGCCACCCAGCGGCCGGCCTGGGCCCAGACCTCGTTGAAGCGGGCCCGGCGCAGCCTGACCCCGCTCAGCGCGACTCCGGTGAAGGCGCACTCCAGGAAGGTGGCGCCGCCGGCGGACTGGTCGGTGTACTCGCCGCCGTCGAAGTGGACGGTGTCGTAGCGCTCGTCGCTGCGCATTGGGCCGGAGTGCGGGCGCAGCAGGTGGGCGTACGGCAGGTCGGCCAGGCGGTCGGGGACGGAGAGCGGCATGGCGGCGGTACCTCGCGGTCGGTGGACTGGTCCTCGTCGGCATGCTCGCACGTGGCACCGACAGGGCCCGGCCGCTCGGGGGGAGCGGCCGGGCCCTGTCGGCGGTTCACGCGGTCACGCGGTCACGCGGTCCGACCGGGGACCGGCCGAGGGGTCAGCCCCGGAGCCAGAGCGAGTTGACCCGGCTGCGCTCGGTGCTGTTCGGGTAGGGGTTGGTGCAGGAGGTGCCCGGGCCGCCGCCGGACATCAGCTCGCTGCACGGGCCCGAGTAGTGGTCCGGCAGGCCGAGCACGTGGCCGGTCTCGTGCGCGGTGACCCGGGTGGAGTTGTACTGACGGTTCTGGGCGTAGTCCAGGAAGATGTAGCCCTGGCCGTGCCCGTTGGTGCTGGCGTAGGACCCGCGCGAGTCGTTGCCCTCGTAGTAGCGGAAGTCGGCGTTGGTCCCGGAGCGCAGCTGCACGTTGGTGACCGAGCCGTTCCAGATCTGGGCGCTCTGCGATATCTGGTTGCGGAAGGTCGGCGCGCTGCTGGCGTCGTAGGTCACCACGACGGCCTTCAGGTACGGCGTGGCCGCCTGCTTGGCCAGCGCGGACTTCATCACGGCCTCGTAGAACGCCTGGTTGTTCGCGTCTTCGGCGGCCGAGCCGGCGTAGGCGGTGGTGGCCGTGTAGCCCTGGACCGCCGGGGCGGGCGCGGCGACGGCGGTGGTGGGCAGGGCGGCCAGGCCGGCGGCGAGCACCAGGCCGACGGCCGCGGAGAGCGTGCGGGAGATGCGGTTCATGTGGGGGCTCCTGTTCGCGGGTGCCGGGGCCGCTGGGGGTGGGCCACGGCGAACGGGTGAACGGGTGAACTGATGAACGGTGGAGCGGGCGGAGCGGTGGGGCGGGCGGAGCGCTCCACCGTGGGGCGGTGGAGCGGCCCGACGAGGTGGGGCGGGAGGGACCGGCGGGGCGCGGGGGCCCGCGGACCGGTCAGCGCGTGGTGGCGCTCAGACCGTTGCGCCACAGGGAGTTGACCCGGCTGCGCTCGGTGCTGTTCGGGTACGGGTTGGTGCAGGAGGGGCCCGGGCCGCCGCCGGACATCAGCTCGCTGCACGGGCCCGAGTAGTGGTCCGGCAGGCCCAGCACGTGGCCGGTCTCGTGCGCCGTGACCCGGGTGGAGTCGTACTCCTGGTTCTGGGTGTAGTCGAGGAAGATGTAGCCGGACCCGTGGCCGTCGGTGCTGGCGTAGGAGCCGTTGCTCGGGTCGTCGCCCTCGTAGTACGAGAAGTCGGCGTTCGCGCCGGACTGGAGGCGGACGTTGGCGACCGAGCCGTTCCAGATCTGGGCGCTCCGGGATATCTCGGAGGCGAAGGACGGCGCGTTGCTCGCGTCGTAGGTCACCACGACGGCCTTCAGGTACGGCGTGGCCGCCTGCTTCGCCCGCGCCGACTTCATCACGGCCTCGTAGAACGCCTGGTTGTCGGCCTTCCCGGTGCCCGGGTGCGCCGAGGCGGCGGCGGTGTAGTGCTGGGCCGCGCCGGTCGCGGGGGCGGCGGTCGCGGTGCCGGGCAGGGCGGCGAGGCCGGCGGCGAGCGCCAGGCCCAGGGCAGCGGAGAACGTCCGCGGAATGCGGTGCATGTGGGGGCTCCGATGGTGGGGTGCGCCGCGGCCGGTGGGGGCCGGTCGCGGGCATCGGATGAATGCTTGCTGTCCCCAGAGCTTGGGTCAGCGCGGCCGCGCGGCGGATGATGTCAACCGGCGATAGCACCGGGCAATCACCCGCGGAGCGGGGGGCGTTCGGACGGACGACCTGTCATGTCCCTGGCGTCACCCCGAATTGACCGTTATGCTCCCGACGTGGAGCTCGACGTGAGACACCTCCGGGTGCTGTGCGCGATTGCCGACAGCGGCAGCCTCCGCAAGGCTGCGCTCCAGCTCGGCATGACCCAGCCCTCCCTCACCACACAGCTGCACCGCATCGAACGGGCCGTCGGTGGCACGCTGTTCACCCGCGAGCAGACCGGCAGCCGGCCCACCGCGCTCGGACACTCGGTGCTGTCCCGGGCCCGCCCGGTGATCGCCGAGATGGCCGCGCTGGTCGCCGCCGCCCGCCAGGAGGCCCGTGAGACCGCCAGCGGCGAGCGCGCCCGGCGGCTGCGGATCGGCAGCGTGGGCAGCAGGGCGGTGGCGGCCTGGCTGCGCCGGGTGCACGACCGGCTGCCGGAGACCGACACCACCATCCACATCGACATCTCCGCCAACGCCCTGCTGCGGATGGTCTCCGCCGACCAGTTGGACGTCGCCTTCGTGCACGAGAGCGAGGGCTTCCCGCTGAAGGTCCCGGCGGACACCGAGCACCGCGTCCTGATGGCCCGGGAGCCGCAGTTCGTCGCGCTCGCCGCGGGCCATCCGGCCGCCGCCCGGCCGGTGGTCCACCTGGCCGACCTCGCCGAGGACACCTGGATGGTCGACCCGACGGCCGACCACGAGTACGCCGCGATGCGCCGGGTGTTCAGCGAGGCCGGGCTCAACCCCCGCGTGGTGCAGGTGCGCGACAACGCGACCGCCGCCGAGCTGGTCGCCTCCGGCGAGGCCGTCCGCCCCTGCCAGCCGACCTCGGCCCCCGGGCCCGGCACCGTCGTCCGGCCGGTGCACGGTGACCCGCTGGCCGTCCGGCTGCTGCTCACCTGGCGGCCGCGGGCGCTCAGCCCGCCGGCCCTGGACGCGCTCTACGGGGAGCTGCGGGCCGCCTACCTGGACCTGGCCCGGGTCAGTCCGACCTACCTCGGCTGGCTGTCCCGGCACGGCCAGGCGCTCCAGCAGTTGGTCGGCCACTCCCACGGGCAGTCCACCGGCCACTCCGCCGGCCACTCCGCCGGCGGCCCGCACGGCGACTCCCCCGGGCACCCCGGCGGACACCCCGCCGGGCACCCGGCCGCGGCCGCCCCCGGCCGGCCGGAGCCTCAGGCCGCGCCGGCGGCGGCCCGGGCGTCGCTGCGCGCGTGCAGCACGACGCCCACCGCCACCGTGGCCGCGGTCACCAGGCCCGCCACCAGGACGCCGGAGCCGCCCGCCGCCGTGCACGCCAGCACCGCCGCCGAGGCGGCGGGCAGCATGGCCTGCTCCACCCCGCTCTTGGTGTGCCGCGAGTGCAGCAGCCAGACGGTGAACAGGTAGATCGCGGTGGGCACGGTCACCGTCGCGGTGGCGACCGTCTCCGAGACGTGCGCCTTGTGCACCGCCGACTCCACCGCGACCTCCAGACCCGAGCCGATCGCCGCCGCCGAGCCGAACACCAGGTAGTGGCCGTAGCCCCAGGAGAAGGCCTGCCGGTTGGTGCGCAGGTGGTCGTGGACCGGCCGGGCGAAGTAGATCCACCAGGCCGAGAAGCAGATCAGCAGACCGCCGCCGGCCACCGGCAGCAGCCGGGCCAGCCCCTCGTGCTCGTCCACCGCCGACTGCACCGCCACGGTCGCCGCCGCCACCGTCTCGCCGAGCACGATCAGGGTGAACAGGCCGTACCGCTCCGCGATGTGGTGCGGGTGCCAGCTGGTCCGGAGCCGCAGTTCGGCGATCACCGGCACGGACAGCTCGGCCGCGATGCCGATCGGGATCACGTACGCCCGGGCGTCGTGCGGCAGCAGCAGCATCACCACCCAGGCGAGCTGGCAGAGCGTGATGCCGGCCGCGTAGCGCAGTGCCACCCCGCGGGCCTGCCCCTCCTCGCCGGCCGCCGCGCGCAGCCACTGGGTGACCATCGCCAGCCGCATCACCACGTAGCCGACGACCGACAGCACCAGGTCCTGCTCGGCGAACATCCGGGGCACCCCGGCGGCGAGGATCAGCACCCCGGCGATCTGGACCAGCGTGGTGACCCGGTAGGGGACGTCGTCGCAGTCGTAGGCGGAGGCGAACCAGGTGAAGTTCATCCAGGCCCACCAGATCGCGAAGAAGGCGAAGACGTACCCCCGCAGGCCGTCCCCGTAGTGGCCGGCGGCCAGGTCGTGGGCGAGCTCCCGACCGGCCTGGCCGACCGCGACCACGAAGCAGAGGTCGAAGAAGAGCTCCAGCGGGGTGGCGACCCGGTGCGGCTCGTTCCGGCTGCGCGGGACCATCCGGCGCACCGGACGCGAGTCGACGTGGTGCGGGCGGGGTGCTGCGGCGGGATCGCTGGTCATGGACGGGTCTCCGGGCTTCGGGGCGGGCGGGCTGTACCCGCCGCATCCTGGCAGCGGCCCGGGCCCGGCGCACGCACCGGCGCGGCCGCCCCGCGCCCGGCCGGAGCGCCCCCACGCCCGCGTGGGAGACCGCTCGGACCCCCCGGGCGCGCCACGTCGACCCGCGCCCGGTACGCCCGCACGCCGCTCCCGCACCGCGCCGCTCCGGGCACCCAGGTCCGTTCTGCCGTGCCGTCAGCGAGAGTTGACGACGCGGTGCGCGAACCGGGTGACAGCACGACGGGTTTCCGGCGCGCCCCCGCCGGACGGCCCGGCCACCCGGATCTCCCCGCTAGATTTTCCTCGGTTGGAGGCGCGCGGGTCCGGACGGACCCCACGACACGGGTGCCTGCGGGCATCGCGGAAGGTCAAGACCGGTGGCAGGACAGCGGGGGCGGCAGAGCCGTTCCACCCGTGTCCGCGCCACCGGCCTCGTGATCACCGCGCTGCTCGCCAGCGCCCGCCGTGCCGTCGACGCCCGCCGTGCCGCCGGCGCCACCACCGCCGCGGTGGCGGCCGCTACTTCTCCCAGCCCACCGTGGTGTAGTCGACGCTCGCCAGGCCGAACGCGCCGTAGTTCGCCAGGCCCTTGCGGCTCGCGACGACCGTCGGCCGCTGGTACAGCTCGACGGTGTGGCCGAGCTCCCAGATCTTGGCGTCCGCCTGGTTGTACAGCTTCGCGGCCTCCACCGGGTCGATGGTGCCGGCCGCCTTCTTGAGCAGCCCGTCGATCTCGGGCGTGCCGAGCTTGGAGTAGTTGCCGAAGACGTTGTCGCCCTGCGGCAGGCGGAAGTTGCCGAGGCTGCTGGAGAGCGGGAACGAGTCGGTGTTGCGCCAGCTGGCGATGGAGAACTTGCCCGGGTTGACGTACTTGGTGAAGAAGTCGTTGCTCGGGACCTTGTCGAGCTCGACCTTCACACCCGCCGCCAGCCACATCGACTGGGCCGCGGTGGCCAGGTCGAGCTGGGCCTGCGGAGCGGCGTCGGTGAGCACCCAGTGCAGGGTCAGCGGCTGGCCGTCCTTGGTGCGCGGCTGCCCGCTGCCGGCCTCCTTCCAGCCCGCCTCGTCCAGCGCCTTCTTGGCAGCGGCCAGGTCGAACTTGGCCCATTCGCCCGAGTTGTCCTGGTAGCCGGCCTGGTTGGGCATGAAGATGTGGTTGCCCAGCGGCTTGAACTCCACCGGCACGCCGTTGTTGGCGATCTTGATCAGCGAGGGGCGGTCCAGTGCCTTGCCGAGCGCCTGGCGCACCTTCTGGTCCGCCAGCGGGCCGCCGCCGCCGAACGAGATGTGCACCTCGTCCCACGGGCTGGCGGTCCGGATCACCGCGTCCTTGGCGTCCTTGAGCTGCCCGTACGCGGTGGCGGTGCCCGCCGTGGCGAAGTCGATCTCGTTGTTCAGGAACGCCTGGGTGGTCGCCGACTGGGACATCACCCGGAAGGTGATCTTCTCGACCTTGGGCTTGTTCCCCCACCAGGCCGGGTCCGGGACCAGCGTGATGGTCTGCGCGGTCTTGTCCGCCGTACCGATCTTCAACGCGCCGGCGGTGATCGGGATCCTCTCGACCCAGCCCTTGTTGAAGTCGTCGGCCGTGCTGATCCCGGCTGCCGGGATCAGCGGGCGGAACAGGTTCTGCCAGTCCGCGTACGGCTCCGAGAAGCTCACCTTGACCTCGGAGGCGTCGGCGCCCTGCTCGATCCCGGAGATCAGCTCGTAGCCGGAGGAGTCGGCGATGTTGTAGCCGTCCTTCTTGCCCCCGCTGGCCTCCCAGTCCGCCTTGAAGTCCAGGTAGCCGAGCGGCTTGCCGTCCGACCACTTGGCCTTCGGGTTCAGCTTGTAGGTGACGACCTGCGGCGAGGTCGAGGTGACCTTGGCGTCCACCAGGTAGTCGGGGGCCGGCTTGAAGGTGCCGGTCTCGTCCGTGGTGAAGAGGTTCGGCTCCAGGGCCCGCATGATCTCGACCGCGTCCCCGTAGCGGCCGTCCACCTGGAACGGGTTCCACTGGGTGATCCACTGGTAGAGCGGGAACCGGACCTCCCCGCCGTCGCGCAGCTGGTCCGGCGACTTGGCGTTGACGTCGATCGCGCCCTGTCTCGGGGGCTCGCTCTTGGCCACCTTGTCGGCCGACCCGCCGCCGCCCGAACTGCACGCGGTGGCGGCCAGCGCGACGGCCAGGGCGAGCACGGCGGCCCGGCCGGCACGGCGTACGGGCGTGGTGGAAGCGTCCATGAGGGTTCCCCCCGGGTGAAATCCATCAGGTTGGTGAGGGTTGAGCGTCGCGAGGTGTGGCGAAGCTTGAGCGTGGGCAGCCAAGTCGGTGCCGGCGGAGCGAACGTAACAGCCGATCAGCACGAGTACCAGGGGGCGGAGTTCACACCTGATCCAAACGAAACGGACGGCAACACTGCCGCAACACCCCGGCCTTGAGCCGGTGCAACACTCCTGACCTGGACATTCCCCGACGGCTCCACCAGGGCCACCGACCGAAGGCCACCCACCGATGCCCACCCCACGCGTCGGCCCCGCCCCCACCCCGGGCGGCCGCTGATGCTCCGCTACCTGGCGAAGCGGCTCAGCTACTACGCGGTGCTGCTGATAGCCGCCGTGTTCCTGGCGTACGCGCTGTCCGCCGCCGCCCTCCAGCCGCGCGCCTACTTCGAGGCCAAGGTGCCGCGACCGGCCGCCGCCTCGGTCGAGCGCCAGCTCACCGACCTCAACCTGAACGACCGCACCCCCGTCGTCGAGCGCTTCGGCCGCTGGGCCGGCGACCTGCTCCACGGGGACCTCGGGCGCACCATCCACGACACCCCGGTGGCGGACGACTTCGGCCGGCGGATCTGGGTGTCACTGCGCCTGCTGCTCATCGGCAGCCTGCTCGGGATGGCCCTGGGCGTGGCCGCCGGGGCCTGGAGCGCGGTGCGCCAGTACCGGATATCCGACCGGCTGCTCACCGTCTTCTCCTTCGTGATGCTCTCCACCCCGGTCTTCCTGGTCGCGCTCTTCCTCAAGAACGGCGCCATCGCCGCCAAGGACGTCGCCGGCCACGAGGTGATCCCCTTCACCGGCTACGAGACCCCCGGGCTGGCCGGCGGGATCGGCGCCCACCTCGGCGACTGGGCGCTGCACCTGCTGCTGCCCACCCTCTCGCTGGCGCTCGGCGGCCTCGCCACCTACAGCCGCTACCAGCGCGGCACCATGCTCGACGTGCTCGGCTCCGACTACCTGCGCACCGCCGAGGCCAAGGGCCTCACCCGCGGCCGCGCCCTGGTCAAGCACGGGCTGCGGACGGCGGTGATCCCGATGTCGACGATGTTCGCCTACAGCTTCCTGGGCATCTTCACCGGCGCCGCCTTCACCGAGACCATCTTCGGCTGGCACGGGATGGGCGAGTGGTTCATCCAGTCCATCAACGAACAGGACGTCAACTCGGTCGTCGCCGTGAACCTGTTCGCCGCGGTGGTGGTGCTCGCCTCCGGCTTCCTCGCCGACACCCTGCACGCCGCCCTCGACCCGCGCGTGCGGTCCTGACCGGAGGAGAGCCGCCATGACCGCCGTCACCACGGAACCCGCCGAGCCCGCCGAGCCCGCCCGGTCCACCGGTTCCGCCGTACCCGCTCCGCCCGCCGCACCCGCCGCACCGGCCGCACCCGTGCTGCCGCTCGTCGCGGGCGCCCCGGGCGCGCTCGACCTACCCGCCGTCGCGGCCGCACCGGGCGTCGCCGCCCCGCCCGTCGGCGCCCCCGCGGCGGCCGGCCGCGGCCGGCTCGTCCTGGCCCGGCTGCTCGCCGCCCGCTGGGCGGTGGCCGGCACCGTCGTCGTCCTGCTGCTGTTCGCGCTCGCCTTCGGCGGCCAGTACCTCACCCCCTGGGACTACGCCACCCCCGACTACACCGCCCTGCGCCAACCCCCCTCCGGCAGCCACTGGTTCGGCACCAACGGGGTCGGCCAGGACGTCTTCGCGCAGACCGTCCGCGGACTGCAGAAGTCCCTGGTGATCGGCCTGCTGGTGGCGCTCTTCTCGACCGTGCTGGCCTCCCTGGTCGGTGCCTGCGCCGGGTACTTCGGCGGCTGGACCGACCGGGTGCTGATGTTCCTGGTCGACCTGATGCTGGTCTTCCCCAGCTTCCTGATCATCACGATCATCTCGCCCCGGCTGAAGGGCACCGGCTGGCTCGCCTTCGTGCTGCTGCTCGCCCTCTTCAACTGGATGATCACCGCCCGGGTGGTCCGCTCGATGACCATCTCGCTGCGCGAGCGCGAATTCGTCCGCGCCGCACAGTTCATGGGGGTACGGCCGCTGCGCGTCATCACCCGGCACGTCCTGCCGAACGTCGCCTCCTTCCTCATCATCGACGCCACCATCGCGGTCGGCGGCGCCGTGATGAGCGAGACCGCGCTCTCCTACTTCGGCTTCGGCGTGAAGGCCCCCGACGTCTCGCTCGGCACCCTGCTCGCCGCCGGGACCAGCGACGCCCCGGTGTTCCCCTGGCTGTTCTACTTCGCCGCCGGGCTGCTGGTGCTCTTCGTCCTGGCCGTCAACCTGATCGGGGACGGGTTGCGCGACGCCCTCGACCCGACCACCGAGGTCGCCCGGACCCCTCGTAGGACTCGTAGGAAGCGCGGAAGAACGTGACCACCACCGTCGAGACCCCGCTGCTGGCCGTCCGCGACCTGCGGGTCGACTTCACCGGACCGCGCGGCGCCACCGTCCCCGCCGTCCGCGGCGTCGACCTCAGCCTGCGCCGAGGCGAGACCCTGGGCATCGTCGGCGAGTCCGGCTCCGGCAAGTCCGTGACCGCCCTGGCCGTGCTCGGACTGCTGCCGGGCACCGCCCGGGTCCGGGGCTCGGTGGCCCTGGACGGCAGGGAGCTGGTCGGCCTGCCAGGACGTGAGCTCGCCGCCATCCGCGGCAGCCGGGTCGCCATGGTCTTCCAGGACCCGCTCTCCGCCTTCACGCCCGTCTACCGGATCGGCGACCAGATCGTCGAGGCGCTCCGGATCCACCAGCGCCTCGACAAGCAGGCCGCCCGCGAACGGGCCGCCGAACTGCTCGACCTGGTCGGCATCCCGGCCCCGGACCGCGCGCTGGACAGCTTCCCGCACGAGTTCTCCGGCGGGATGCGCCAGCGCGCGATGATCGCCATGGCCATCGCCAACGACCCCGACATCCTGCTCGCCGACGAGCCCACCACCGCCCTGGACGTCACCATCCAGGCCCAGGTGCTCGACGTCCTGCGCACCGCCCAGCGCGAGACCGGCGCCGCGCTCGTCCTGGTCAGCCACGACCTCGGAGTGATCGCCGGGATGGCCGACCGGGTCGCCGTGATGTACGCGGGCCGGGTGGTCGAGACGGCCGGCGTGGACGAACTCTTCGCCGCGCCCCGCCACCCCTACACGCTGGGCCTGATCGGCGCGGTGCCGAGGCTGGACGGCCGGGGCGGACCGCTGGTGCCGATCCCCGGCGCCCCCGCGCCGATGGCCGAACTGCCGCCCGGCTGCCCGTTCGCCGCGCGCTGCCCGCTGGTCGAGGAGCGGTGCCGGACGGCGGAACCGGACCTGGGCGGACCGGCGGCGTCCGGCGGGAGTGCCGAGGAGGCGCACCTGGCCGCCTGCGTGCGGGCCGGGGAACTGGCCGAACGCCGGCCCGCGCCCGCCGAGGTCTACCCCCTGCCCCCGGTGCCACCGGCCGCGGCCGCCGTGTCCGGGCCGCGCGGGGAGCGCCCGGCGGTGCTCTCCGTCAGCGGCCTCACCAAGACGTTCCCGCTGCTCAAGGGCACCGTCTTCAAGCGCCGGATCGGCGAGGTCTACGCCGTGGACGGGGTCGAGCTGGACATCCGGCAGGGCGAGACGCTCGGCCTGGTCGGCGAGTCCGGCTCCGGGAAGTCCACCACCCTGTTCGAACTGCTGCGGCTCGCGAAGCCGGAGTCGGGCCGGATCGAGCTACTCGGGCAGGACACCGCCGGGCTCTCCCGCTCGGCCGCCCACCGGATGCGGTCCCACCTGCAGATCGTCTTCCAGGACCCGATGGCCAGCCTCGACCCCCGGATGCCGATCGGTGACATCGTCGCCGAACCGCTGCGGGCCCAGGGCACCGACCGTGCGGAGATCGGCCGCCGGGTGCCCGGACTGCTGCGGCAGGTCGGCCTGGATCCGGCGCACGCCGTCCGCTACCCGCACCAGTTCTCCGGCGGACAGCGCCAGCGGATCTCGATCGCCCGGGCCCTGGCCGTCCGGCCGAAGCTGCTGGTGCTGGACGAACCGGTCTCCGCGCTGGACGTCTCCATCCAGGCCGGGGTGCTCAACCTGCTCCAGTCGCTCAAGGCCGAGCTGGGCCTGTCCTACCTCTTCGTCTCGCACGACCTGTCGGTGATCCGGCACCTCGCGGACCGGGTGAGCGTGATGTACCTCGGGCGGACCGTCGAACAGGGCGAGGTCTCCGCCGTCTTCGAGCGGCCCCGGCACCCGTACACCCGGGCGCTGCTCTCCGCCGTGCCACTGCCGGACCCGGCCGCCGAGCGGGCCCGCAGCCGCATCCTGCTGGCCGGCGACCCGCCCTCGCCGACCGCGCGGCGCACCGGCTGCCCGTTCCGCACCCGCTGCCCCGTCTACGCCGGGCTCGAAGCCGCGGCGCGGAAGCGCTGCGAGGCCGAGGCCCCGCCGCTGACCGGCCCCGGGCCGGACCTGGACCACCAGGCGGCCTGCCACTACCCGGAGTAGTGGCACCCGGCGGCGCCGACCGTCACCGGGCGTGACCGGATCGTCTCGATTCGGCAGATCGGCCGGACTCCGTGTAATGTCGTGCGGGTCAGCAGGCGCCGCTAGCTCAGTTGGTTAGAGCAGCTGACTCTTAATCAGCGGGTCCGGGGTTCGAGTCCCTGGCGGCGCACATGGCAAGGTCTCAGGCCGTCCACTCCGGTGGGCGGCCTGAGGCGTTTCCGGGGCCTGCGCCGGGAGGCTCCGGCGCGGGGCTCAGCGGGTGTCCAGGATCGCCGAGGCCACCGCGTCCGGGCGGTCGAACATCAGCAGGTGCCCGGCCGGGGCCGTGCTGCGGAAGTCGCCCCCGAGCAGCGCGGCGAGACCGCGCTGCTCGGCCAGCCGGGCCCGGGTGCGGCTGCCGCGGCACCCGTCGTCGGCGGCGAGCACGGTGACCGGCAGTCCGGGCGGCAGCGGTGCGATGCCCCGCAGTTCGTCCAGTTCGGCGGCCATGTCGAGGTAGCACGCGTTCTCCCGGAGCAGGGCGCGCAGGGCGCGCCCGGTCCGGTAGCAGTGCCGGACCAGCGGCGCCGGGGCGAGGTCCTCGTGGCGGACGGTGGTCGCCCGGGCGACCAGCCCGCGCACGGTGGGCCCGAGCAGGTACGGCGCCGCGACGGCCGTGGCCGCGCCCGCGACCGCGCGGGCCGCCAGGTCGCGCAGCCCCGGGGCCGGCAGCGGCCGCGGGTCCGGCTCGACGCTGCCGTCCAGCAGGACCAGTCCGGCCGTCCGGCCCGGGTGGAGCCGCGCGAAGGCCTCGACGTGGAACCCCGCCAGCGAGTGGCCCGCCACCGTGCACGGCTCGCGCAGTCCGAGCGCGTCCAGCACGCCCCGGATGCGGGCCGCCTCCCCCGCCGCCGTCGGGGCGGGCCGGCTGGCGGGCTCGGAGGCGCTCAGCCCGTACCCGGGCCGGTCGAAGCGGACCACCGTCCGGTAGGGGGTGAGGAAAGGCACCACGAGGTCCCAGTCGAACCAGCTGCTGCCCAGCCCCCCGGTGAGCAGGCAGACCGGTCCGCCGCCCTCGGTGCGCACGTGCAGGGGCGTCCCGTCGACCCGCAGGAACATCGCGGAGCCGCGGGCCTCCGGTCCGGTCATCGCGGTTCCACCCCCTCGCCCGCCGACCGGAGCGGCAGCGCGGCGAGGGCGGCGAGGGCGAGCCGTGTCCCCCGGCGGCCGGGGTGGGAGCTGGGCACGTTCCCAGCCTAGCCGGGCACAAAATCCGCCCCAACCGGGCGGAAACGGGCGCCGTGCCGGGGGTGGACGGGTCCTTCGCCCCCGGTGGTTCGGGGCACCCGCCCGGACCGTGTATTGTTCTCCAGGTCAGCAGGCGCCGCTAGCTCAGTTGGTTAGAGCAGCTGACTCTTAATCAGCGGGTCCGGGGTTCGAGTCCCTGGCGGCGCACAGACACTTGGGGAGCCTCTCGCAGTCGCGAGAGGCTCCCTGATTTTTTGCCCTTCGACGTCCGTTTTGCGTGTGATGTCGGTCTCGCTTGCCGCTTCGGCGGAGCCAACCGGCCCGCTCGGCACGTCCTGGGCTGTACACCGGAAACGGGGGCAAACGTCCCCAACCGTCGACATTCCCGTTTTGTGCTGGCCGCACGGTTCGCCCGCAGGAAAGGCTGCCGCTTTGTCCCCAAACACCCGGAGCGGCCGACGCACGCCGTCCCTCGGGCTCCGCCCGGTGGAGCGCCTGAAGCGCTCGCCGGAGGGTCCGGCCGGCGGCCGCAGGCCGCGCCGCCCGAAGCGCACCGGCTGGCGCCGGCTGATCCCGACCTGGCGGATGAGCCTGCTCGGCCTCGCGGCCGCGCTGCTGCTCGGCGTCGGCCTGTTCGCCCTGGGCATCGCCCTGGTGAAGGTGCCGGACGCGCACGCCGCCGCGACCGCCCAGAGCAACACCTGGCTCTACCAGGACGGCTCGGTGGTCGCCCGGACCGGCCAGACCAACCGGCAGAACGTGGGCCTGGACAAGGTCTCCCCCGCCGCCCAGCACGCCGCGCTGGCCGCCGAGGACCGCAACTTCTACCACGAGGGCGCCGTCAACGTGTCCGGTCTGGTCCGCGCCGCCGTCAACACGGCCAAGGGCGAGGGCACCCAGGGCGGCTCGACGATCACCCAGCAGTACGTGAAGAACACCTACCTGAACCAGAAGCAGTCCGTCACCCGGAAGGTGAAGGAACTCTTCATAGCGATCAAGGTGGACGCCACCGAGACCAAGGACGCCGTCCTGTCCGGCTACCTCAACACCTCGTACTACGGGCGCGGCGCCTACGGGATCCAGGCCGCCGCCCAGCAGTACTTCGGTGTCGACGCCGCCGCGCTCGACCCGGCGCAGGGCGCCTACCTGGCCGCCCTGCTGAACGCCCCGAGCGCCTACGACGTGGCCACCGCCACCCCGGCCGGCAAGCAGAACGCGGTCAACCGCTGGAACTACGTCCTGGACGGCATGGTGAAGGAGGGCTGGCTCTCCGCCGAGGAGCGGGCCGCCACCGCCTTCCCCGACGTCAAGGGCCCGCAGGCCCAGCTCGGCCTCTCCGGTCAGGCCGGCTACCTGGTCAACGCGGCGACCGAGTACCTCACCGCCAACAACGTCATCACCGAGTCCGAGCTGGCCAAGGGCGGCTACACCATCAAGCTGAGCGTCGACCCGGCGCGCCAGCAGGCCCTCCAGGACTCGGTCCAGGCGCAGCTGCACGACACCCTCGACCCGGACAAGCGGAAGAAGGACGCGAACGCCCAGGCCGGCGCCGTCTCCGTCGACCCGAGGACCGGTGCCGTGGTCGCCCTCTACGGCGGCGTCGACTACACCAAGCACTACGTGGACAACGCCACCCGCCGGGACTACCAGGCCGGGTCCACCTTCAAGGCGATCGCCCTGGCGGCGGCCCTGGAGAACGGCGCCAAGACCCAGTCCGGCCAGACCGTCACCCCGCGCACCGTCTACGACGGCACCAGCGGGCGCAAGGTCCGCGGCGGCAAGGGCACCCCGTACGCGCCGCCGAACGAGGGCGACAAGAGCTACGGCCAGGTCACCCTGCAGCAGGCCACCGACTGGTCGGTGAACTCGGTGTTCGCCCAGCTCGCCCAGGACACCGGCCTGCAGAAGGTCCGCGACACCGCCGTCGCGCTCGGCCTGCCCAGCAACACCCCCGGGCTCGACCCGGTGCCGTCCATCCCGCTCGGCGCCGCCACCCCGAGCGTGCTCGACATGGCCGGCGTGTACGCCACGCTGGACAACGGCGGCAAGCAGATCACCCCGTGGCTGGTGCAGTCGGTGGACCGCGAGGGCGAGGCGCTCGCGCTGCCGGCCCACAAGACCACCCAGGCGGTCGGCGAGGAGACCGCGCGCCAGGTGACCTCGATGCTGGAGGGCGTCGTCAGCGACCCGGGCGGCACCGGCTGGCGGGCGAAGTCGCTGGGCCGCCCGGTCGCCGGCAAGACCGGGACGACGGACGACCAGAAGTCGGTCTGGTTCGTCGGGTACACCCCCGAGCTGGTGACCTCGGTGGCGCTGTTCGGCCAGGACCCGGGCAGCGGCGCCCAGGTCAGCCTCAGCGGTACCGGCGGGATCGACGGCGCGGCGGGCGGCCAGTACCCCGCGCAGATCTGGACGAGCTACATGAAGGCCGCGCTCAAGGGGCAGCCGGTCACCGACTTCGCCGAGCCCTCGGGCAAGGACTGGTCGGGCGGCGGCGGCACGGCCGGCACCGCCGACAGCTCGCCGTCGCCGTCCGGGTCGGCCTCGCCGTCGGCCACGCCCGGGAGCGGCGCGACCGGCGGGACGTCCGGCGGCGCGGGCAACGGCTCCGGCCCGACCGGCACGCCGGGCGGCCCGGGCGGCTCCGCCGGTACGGACCAGGACGGCTCGCGGTCCGGTGGCGCGACCACCGCACCGACTCAGCAGCCGACCCAGCAGCCGACCTCCCAGCCGACCGGCCGGCCCACCCGGTCGCCGCAGCCGACCACCGGGCCCACCACGGCCCCGACCACCGGGCCGACCACCGCGCCCCAGCCTTCGGGCGGCACGGGGACGGGCACGGGGTCCGGTTCGGGCACGGGCGCGGGGTCGCCGGCGGGGGCCGGCGCGGGCACCGGGCAGTAGCCGGCCGCGGGCGTCGTCGTCCGACGGGCCCGGAGCGGAGCCACCCGGCTCCGCTCCGGGCCCGTTCCGCGTTCCCGCGGCAGGGCGGCCACCGTGGCGGACCCCGCCACTGCGCACAGTTCAGTGCAGGACCAAATGACGAAATGGCGCCTTACCGAATCGGCGGTATGACTGTCACAATGCCTCGGTGCACAGCTCAAAGCCCCTGACCGGCCACGCTCCGGGCAGAACTCTCGGCCTCTCCCTCGCCCTGGTCTCCGCGTTCGCCTTCGGCGGCTCCGGCACCGCCGCCAAGCCGCTGATCGAGGCGGGACTCTCACCGCTGCACGTGGTCTGGCTCCGGGTGACCGGCGCCGCCGTGGTCCTGCTCCCGCTGGCCTACCGCCACCGGGCCGCCGTGCTCCGCCGGCCCGGCCTGCTGATCGGCTTCGGGCTGCTCGCCGTCGCCGGCGTCCAGGCCTGCTACTTCGCGGCGATCTCCCGGATCCCGGTCGGCGTCGCCCTGTTGATCGAGTACCTCGGACCGCCGCTGCTCATCGGCTACGTGAAGTTCGTCCAGCGCAAGCCGATCAGCCGGGGCGCCGCCGTCGGCGCCGGGGTGGCCGTGGCCGGTCTGGCCTGCGTGGTGGAGGTCTGGAACGGCCTGGGCTTCGACGCGCTGGGCGTGCTCTTCGCCCTCGGGGCGGCCTGCTGCCAGGTCGGCTACTTCGTGCTGGCCGACGCCGGCAGCCGGGGCGACCGCCCGGTCGACCCGATCGCCGTCAGTGCCTTCGGGCTGCTGATCGGCGCGGTCGTGCTCACCGTCCTCACCCGCCCCTGGGAGGCCGACTGGGGGCTGCTCGGCGGGCAGGTCGTGATGAACGGGCACTCGCTGCCCGCACTGCTCCCGGCCGCCTGGATGGTCCTGGTCGCGACCGTGCTCGCCTACCTGACCGGGGTGGTCTCCGTCCGGCACCTGTCGCCGCCGGTCGCCGGGGTGGTGGCCAACCTGGAGGCGGTCGTCGCCACCGTGCTGGCCTGGGTCCTGCTCGGCGAGCACCTGGGCCTGCCCCAGACGGCCGGCGGCCTGCTGGTGCTGGCAGGCGCGTTCGCGGCCCAGGCGAGCAAGCCGTCCCCCGCCGCGGCACCGGTGGAGGTCGCGGCACCGACGGACGACCTGACGGGGGCGGAGGCGGGGGCTACCGCGCCCGGCGAGCGCCCGGCGCGGACCGCCGGGGCCCCGGACGACGGGGAGCGGGGAACCGCCGTGGTCAGCGGCCGACCCAGCCGAACCAGTCGAGGTGACTGAGCGGCCACACGACGGCCGACACCGGCCCGACCACGTTGTCCACCGGTACGGCGCCGCCGCCCGGGCCCCGCTGGTGGTAGCGCGAGTCGGCGGAGTCGCTCCGGTGGTCGCCCTCCACCCAGACGTACCCCTGGGGCACGGTCACCGGACCGAAGTCCAGCCCCGCGCAGGAGTCGTCGCCGGGGTGGAGGTAGGGCTCGTCCACCTTCGCCCCGTCGACCGTCAGCGTGGTGCCGGAGCACTGCACGGTCTGGCCGCCGGTCGCGATGACCCGCTTGACCAGGTAGTTGTCGTCCTTCGGCGGCACCAGGCCGACGAAGCCCAGCACCGAGCCCACGGCCCGGGTGACCGGGTTCCCGTCGGTCGGCTGGGGCGGCAGCCAGTCGCCCGGGTCCTTGAACACCACCGGCTGGCCGGGCTCCGGCTCCCAGCCGGTGAGCGGAGCGAGCTTGTTCACGCCGACCCGGTCGCCGATCCGCAGGGTGTTCTCCATGGACCCGGACGGGATCATGAACACCTGGAACAGGCAGGTCTTGATCAGCAGCGCGACCAGCAGCCCGACCGCGGCCATCACCGGGATCTCGATCCACCAGGGCCGCGGGCGGCGCCCCGACCGGCGGGCCTTCGGGCTCCTGGGCCCCTTGCCGCCCCTCGACGCCTTGCGCGACCGCGCCCGGCGGGCTTCCGCCCGGCCACCGGGAGCACCGTCGGCGCCGCGTCCGGGGCCGGCGGCCGGGGCCTGAGCGCTCCCGGCATCGCCGTGCGTTTCGGGCAGGTTCACCGCCATCGTCGCTGCTCCACCTCTCCGGCTGGGGGAACCTGCACGCTACGCCACCCGGGAAGCCACGCGAAATCGCGCTTTTACCCGTGCCAGACATCGCGGACCCGTCCCGCCGGGGCCGGCGCGGGCGCCGGAACGCGGGGAGGAGCGGAGGGACACGAAGGAACGCGAGGAAGCGCGGGCCGGTGCGGTCAGGCGCGGGCGATGGCCTCGTGGTGGCGGATGACCTCGGCGATGATGAAGGTGAGGAACTTCTCCGCGAACACCGGGTCCAGGTGGGCGCCGGCCGCCAGCTCCCGCAGGCGGCGGATCTGGTCGCGCTCCCGCGCCGGATCGGCCGGGGGCAGCTTGTGCTCGGCCTTGAGCCGGCCGACCCGCTGGGTCGCCTTGAACCGCTCCGCCAGCATGTGGACCACCGCGGCGTCGATGTTGTCGATGCTCTCGCGCAGGCTGGTCAGCTCGGCCCGGACGGCGTCGTCGATCCCGTCGGACGGTCCGGTCTCGGGGGTCGTGGGGTGATCCGTCATCGGGGCGGCTCCGCGGCTCTCTGGGGGTGGGCACCCGACCGTCCGTCGGCCGGGGCTCGGGCCCGGGCAAATCTAACAGGGCGCTCGCCGCGCATCCGCACCATTCGGCTCAGCCGTCCACGATCCGGACGCCGGCCGGACCGGTGGCCGGACCGCGGATCGGCCGCCCGGCCAGGGCCGTTGCCGGCCGGCGGCCGGACCGGCCGCCGCCGGGTGCGGCGCCCTGGAGCGTTACCCGTGATCGCCCCCCGGCCTGCCCGTAGGCTGGTGCGCGGCATGACCGGAAGTGACGGGACGGCAGTCCCCCAGTAATGGAGGTACCGATCGTGGCAACCACTCGCACCGCGCACACCGAATGGGACGGCAGCCTGCTCGACGGCAAGGGTCTGGTGACCTTCGACTCGTCCGGCATCGGCGAGTTCCCGGTTTCCTGGCCGGCGCGCGCCGAGACGCCGAACGGCAAGACCAGCCCGGAGGAGCTCATCGCGGGCGCGCACTCCGCGTGCTTCTCGATGGCCCTTTCGCACGGCCTCACCGGCGCGGGCAACCCGCCCACCAAGCTGCAGACCAAGGCGGACGTCACCTTCCAGCCCGGCACCGGCATCACCGGCATCCACCTGACCGTCGTCGGCGAGGTGCCCGGCCTCGACGAGGCGGGCTTCGTGAAGGCCGCCGAGGACGCCAAGGCGAACTGCCCGGTGAGCCAGGCCCTGACCGGGACGACCATCACCCTGACGGCCACGCTGGCCTGACGCACCGCCGCCCGCCGCTCCCCGGCAGCGCGCTCCCAGCGCTCGACAAGCGCCCGGGGCGCACTTGTGGAGCACACGCCCCTGGCGCACATCATGTGATGTGTACCGGGGGCGTCTGCATGTACCACCTCAGATGCCGTGAAAGCAGGCAAATCACCCTGGCGGCGGTCACCGCGTGTTGCCGCCGCGTCCTATGATCGGCCGCAGCGCCCTGTTCTTCACGCGGATCCCCCACGCGAACGCTCCACAGCGAGCGTTGCGCACCGGACCGTGAGGACCTCGACAGGGCGCGGGAGCCGGCCGCCGCAGTTCCAGGCGACCGGCCTGACCAGCATCAAGCGTCAGCAGCGGACGGGAGCATGCCGTGCCGGGCCAGAACGAGGGGGCCGACGCACACCCAAGCGTGCGGCACGAACAACCGCACCAGCACCACCACCTCACCTTTCCGAACCTCCGCCCGGCCCGGGGCACCGACGGGGCACCCGGTGCCCCGTCGGACGGCGCGTCCGACGCGGGGTCAGGACGGGGGCCGGGGGCCGACGATGCGGCGGGCGCCGCCCGCTGTCCCACCTGCTCGGCCCCGCTCGCCGACGGAACGCACCGGCCCGCCGACCCGGCCGGTCCCGCTCCCACGCCCGGGAGCACCGACCGCCTGCTGGCCGCGCTGAGCGCCAGCGAGTCCCGGTTCCGGGCCGCCTTCTGCGACGCCGGGATCGGCATGGCGCTGCTCGACCCCGACGACCGCATCATCGAGGTCAACCCGGCCTTCGCCACCCTGGTCGGCTGCGGGGTCGTCGACCTGGTCCGCACCCACATCCACGACATCATCGACCCGGAGGGCATGCCCGACCGGCTCTTCCCCGAGCTGGTCCGCGGCGACCGCGAACGCGTCCGGGTGGAGAAGCAGCTCAAGCACCGCGAGGGCCGCACGGTGTGGAGCAAGGTGACCATCTCCCTGATCCGGGACGGCGCCGGCAACCCGCAGTACACGCTCGCCATGGTCGAGGACATCACCGAACAGCGCCGGCTCGGCGACCGCCTGGAGTACCAGGCGCTGCACGACCCGCTGACCCGGCTCCCCAACCGGACCTTCTTCTTCGACCGGCTCGACGCGGCCTGCCTCACGGCCGGGATCACCGCGACCGCGCCGGAGACCGCGGAGACGGCGGCGGACCGGCCGGACGGCCGCCGGGTCGGGGTCTGCTACCTGGACCTCGACGGCTTCGCCGCGATCAACGAGACCCTCGGCCACCACATCGGCGACCAGCTGCTGATCGCGGTCGCCGCCCGGCTCCGGCACGGCGTCTCCGACCACAGCTCCCACCTGGTCGCCCGGATGGGCGGCGACGAGTTCGCCGTCCTGGTGGCCGACAGCCGGGGCAGCGAGCAGCTCACCGAACTGGCCACCCGGCTCCTCGAAGCGCTGGAACGCCCCTTCGACGTGTCCGGGCACCGGCTGGCGGTCACCGCCAGCGTCGGCGTCGTCGAACGGTCGGTGCACGAGACCACGCCCGCCGACCTGGTCAAGGACGCCGACTCCACGCTGTACTGGTCGAAGGCCGACGGCCGGGCCCGCTGGACCCTCTACGACCCGGACCGGGGCGCCCACCAGCTGACCCGTCAGCTGCTCGCCACCGCGCTCCGTCCGGCCCTGGAGCGCGGCGAGTTCACCGTCGAGTACCAGCCGCTCGTCGGCCTCGCCGACGGCGCCGTGCACGGTGCCGAGGCCCTGGTCCGCTGGCGCCACCCGCGCTACGGGACGCTCTCGCCCGACCGCTTCATCCCGCTCGCCGAGGAGTCCGGCGCGATCGTGCCGCTGGGCACCTGGGTGCTGGAGGAGTCCTGCCGCCAAGCCCGGCGCTGGCTCACGGAGTTCCCGGACAACGAGACCTTCGTGAGCGTCAACCTGGCCGCCCGTCAGATCTGGGACTCCGACGTGGTCGCCGACGTGGCCCGGGCCCTGGAGAGCTCCGGCCTGCCGGCCCGGCTCCTGCAACTGGAGATCACCGAGAGCGCGTTGCTCGGCCCCGGCGGGCGGCCGCTGCAGTCCCTGCAGGCCCTCGCCGACATGGGCGTCCGGATCGCCATCGACGACTTCGGCACCGGCTACTCCAACCTCGCCTACCTCTCCCGGCTGCCGGTGCACGTCCTGAAACTGGACGGCACCTTCATCGAGGGCTTCCGCGACCCGGACCCGGCCGGCCGCACCGGCCTCCCCGGGGCCGGCTCCCGCCGGAGCGACGCCGACGAGCAGATCGTCGGCGCCATGGTGCAGTTGGCCCACACGCTCGGGCTGACCGTGACCGCCGAGGGGATCGAGAGCGCGGCGCAGGCCGAACGGCTGCGACTCACCGGCTGCGACACCGCGCAGGGCTGGTACTTCGCCAAGCCCGGGGAGGCGGAGCACGTCGCCGCGATACTCCGCGAGCGCCGCCCGCGGCCGGCCACGTCATGACGACGGCCCGGCCGCGCCCCTGGTCGGGGGCCGGCCGGGCCGGGAACCGGACCCGCCGGCGGGCTCAGGCGCCGGCGGCCGCCTCGCCGGTGAGCCCGTAGGCCCGGGCGATCAGCCCGTACGAGCGGTGCCTGGCCTCGTGGCCGTGGATGTGCGAGGTGACCATCAGTTCGTCCACCCCCGTCCGCTTGCGCAGCGACTCCAGCCCGTCGGCGACCTCGCCCGGCGAGCCGAGGACGACGTTGCCCAGCCAGTCGTCCACGAAGTCGGCCTCCACCGGGCTGTACGGGTAGCTCTCCGCCTCCTCGGGGGTGGGGATCGGGCCCGGGTTCCCCCGGCGCAGGCGCAGCATGCCGAGCGCCGAGGAGCGCGCGAGCCTGCGGGCGGCCTCCCGGTCGTCGGCCGCGACCGCGTTCACCCCGATCAGCGCGTACGGCTCGGCGAGCACGGCCGAGGGGCGGAAGGACGACCGGTAGAGGTCGAGGGCCGGGATGGTGTTGGTGCTGCTGAAGTGGTGGGCGAAGGCGAACGGCAGACCGAGCCGGCCGGCCAGCTGGGCGCTGAAGCCGGAGGAGCCGAGCAGCCAGATCGGCGGCCGGCCGGCACTCCGGGGAACGGCCGCGAGCCGGGCGTAGGGGTGGCCGTCCGGGAAGTCGCCGTCGAGGAAGTGGGTCAGCTCGGAGAGCTGCTGGGGGAAGTCGTCGGCCCCCTCGGCGAGGCCGCGCCGCAGCGCCCGGGCGGTCGCGGGGTCGGTGCCGGGGGCGCGGCCGAGCCCGAGGTCGATCCGGCCGGGGTGCAGCGCCTCCAGGAGGCCGAACTGCTCCGCGATCCCCAGTGGCGCGTGGTTGGGCAGCATCACGCCCCCGGACCCGAGCCGCAGCGTCGTGGTGTGGGCCCCGAGGTGGGCGAGCAGGACGGCGGGCGTCGAGCTGGCGACGCCCGGCATGCCGTGGTGCTCGGCGACCCAGAACCGGTGGTAGCCCCACTCCTCGGCGCTGCGGGCCAGGGCCGTGGTCGAGGCCAGCGCCTCGGCCGGGGTGTAGCCGGCGCCCACGGTGGCCAGGTCCAGGATGGAGAGCGGCGCGGGCGCCGAGCCCCGGGCGGTGCCCCGGATCGCCGCGTGGCTCCGCGGTCCGGGCCCGCGCTCCTGCTGGTCGTCGGTGGTCATGCCGTCCGCCCTCCTGGCCGTCCTGCCGGTGTCCGTGTGGCGTCTGGAACGGCCGCGCACCTCGTCCGCGGCCCCGCCACTGCCAAGGGGGGTCAACCACGCCGCCGGGCCGGGTGTTCCCGCTCCCCGGCTCCACCGTGCGACCACCCGCCTACCGACCGTTCGGCTGACTCAGAGCCAGCGCGCGAACACGTGTGGCGACTTCACGCCAGCGCGGGAAGTCGCCAGCCGCAGGGCTCGCGACGGGCGGGCGGCGTCCGGCAGGCTAGGACGCAGAGCGGATCACCCAACGGGATCCACTCCCACCTGCAAGGTCGTCGGGCTGGACCAGCACCGATCGATCCCCGCGAGCCCCTGGAACGGCACCCCGCTCCAGGGGCTCGCGTCGTGTGAGGCCGAGCACAGCCGGGGTGCTTCATGGCATGAAAAGTCGAGGCGCTAGCGTTGTCCCCTGCAGCCATCTGCTCCCCCGGGCAGCCTGGAGGGAGTACCTGACTTGGACATCGCGACGGTGATCGGATCCTCATGGATCTGCGCCCTGGCTCTCTGCGCCGTACTCGGCGACGCCTTTCTCCCCTTCATCCCCAGCGGGACGCTGGTCATCCTGGCCGTGCTCAAGACGGCCCAGATAGACGGCGCTCCGGTGGTACTGGGGTTCGGGGTGGCGATCGCCTCCTTCCTGGGAGACCTCCTGCTGCTCCGGCTGGCCCGCCGGGGCGCCCCCTCGCTGCAGCGACGGCTCGAACACCGGCCGCAGCTGGCGGCCAGCGTGGCCCGGGTCCAGCAGGCGCTGGACGGGCGCACCACCGGGGCCGCGGCCGCCATGGTGGTGGTCGCCCGGTTCGTGCCGGCCGGCCGGACCGTGCTGGACCTGGCCATCGGGCACTCCCCCGCCGAGCCGCACCGCTTCCTGCGCTGGTCTGCCCTGGCCGCCCTGGTCTGGGCCGCCTACATCGTCACGCTGGGCTGGCTCAACAGCCACTGGTTCGACACCGCCTGGCTGAGCCTCGCGGTCTCCTGCGCCGCCGCGACCGTGATCAGCACCGCGATCGCCCGGATCGTGCGGCGCAACCGCCGGCTCGTCATCACCTGACGCCGCGCCGCACCGGCGTGGGCGCGGAACCGCGTCGAGGGCTCCTACGGCACCGCAGCGTCGTCGACGCGCGGTGCCGCGCCCGTGCAGCCTCCGCCCCAACTCTCACTCCGGCCTCCGCCCCTGCGGCGCCGGCCCCGCGGCGTACCGGAGTTCGCGGTTCCGGTACAGCGCGCGGAGGACCGCCCGCCCGGCCCCGCCGGGAGCCGATCCCCCAAGAGCGTGCAAAACGTCACAGGACCGCAACAGAAGGCCGGCCGTTGCAGCCGGTCGATGCCGGGTAGGCGTGTTGGCTGTTGTTGGACCTCGGGGACTTCTTCTTCCTTGATGCCTTCCGCGTCCACATGCCATGCTAACGGCGTATTACATATCAATTACCCGATATGACCGGTGCGGCCCACTGGCGCCCTTCGACCCGGCCGGCGGCACCCAGGGGAGACCATGACCAGCATCTCGCGCAGGACCGTGCTCAGCGCCACCGCCGCGACCGTCGCGCTCGGGGCGGCGGCGGCGTGTTCCAGCAGCGGATCGGGTTCAGGATCGAGTTCCTCCGCCCCCGGCGGCGCCGGAACCGGCACCGGCACCGGCGGGCCGGCGGTGACCGGTACGCCGACCAAGGGGGGCGCCAAGGGCACGCCGATCGGGGACGGCTCCACGTCCGACACCGGCCCCCAGCCGAACCAGCCCAAGCCGGAGAAGCTCAAGCCCGGTGAGCGGCCGCCGCAGTTCGTGGTCTTCTCCTGGGACGGCGCCGGCGGCACCGACGACAACCAGTTCCCCCGCTTCCTCAAGCTGGCCGAGGAACACAAGGCCGCCATGACCTTCTTCCTCTCCGGGATCTACACCCTCCCCAAGGGCAAGGCCGAGCTGTACCACCCGCCGAAGCACTCGGTCGGCGCGTCCGACATCCCGTACCTCTCGGACGGCGCGGTGAAGAGCACGATCAAGCTGATCAGCCAGGCCTGGCTGGCCGGCCACGAGATCGGCACCCACTTCAACGGGCACTTCTGCTCGACCCGTTCGGACGGCAACGGCGTCAACAAGTGGACGCCCGAGGACTGGCAGAGCGAGATCGACCAGGCGGTCTCCTTCGTGACCCAGTGGCGCACCAACACCGGCTTCACCGACGTCGACCCGCTCCCCTTCGACTACAAGAAGGAGCTCATCGGCGGGCGGACCCCGTGCCTGGAGGGGCAGAAGGCCCTGCTGCCGACCGCGGCCGCCCTCGGGTGGAAGTACGACGCCAGCTCCTCCGGCGGCCTCCAGATATGGCCGCAGAAGGTGCAGGACGGCAAGGTCTGGGACTTCCCGCTGCAGAGCATCCCGTTCCCCGGGCACTCGTTCCAGGTGCTCTCGATGGACTACAACATCCTCGCCAACCAGTCGGCCGGCAGCACCAAGGGCGACCCGGCGAAGTACGACGACTGGCGCTCCCAGGCCCGGGACTCCTACCTGGCCGGGTTCGACCGGGCCTACAACGGCAACCGCGCGCCCTTCTTCATCGGCAACCACTTCGAGCAGTGGAACGGCGGGATCTACATGGACGCCGTCGAGGAGACGCTCAAGACCATCGCCGGCAAGCCGGAGGTCCGGCTGGTCTCCTTCCGCCAGCTGGTCGAATGGCTGGAGGTCCAGGACCAGTCCACCATCCGCAAGCTGCGTTCGCTGAACGTCGGGCAGGCCCCGGCCGGCGGGTGGGGGACCTTCCTCGGCGCCGCCGGGTGACCGACTCCTGAGGCGCGGTAAGCGGACGCCCGGGGCGCGGGCGCGGTAAGCGGACCCCCGGGCGCGGGCGTGCGGGGTGTGGGCGCCGGCCATGTGTCCGCGCACCGGCGTGGGGCCGGGCGACATGGTCGCCGTGCCCCGCGCTCGGGGACGGTGGTGGGGCGTTCCTCCTCCCCCTCCCCCTCACGAGGTGACCCTGTGGACAAGGTCCTGGACTCCGCCGCCGAAGCGGTCGGGGACATCCCCGACGGAGCGGTGCTGGCCGTCGGCGGCTTCGGCCTCTGCGGCATCCCCAGCACCCTGATCGGCGCCCTGGCCGCCACCCGCGCCACCGGCCTGCACGTCGTCTCCAACAACTGCGGGGTGGACGACTGGGGGCTCGGCCTGCTGCTGCGGGCCGGCCGGATCGCCCGGATGACCTCCTCCTACGTCGGGGAGAACAAGGAGTTCGCCCGGCAGTACCTCTCCGGCGAGCTGGAGGTGGAGCTGACCCCGCAGGGCACCCTCGCCGAACGGCTGCGCGCCGGGGGCGCGGGCATCCCCGCGTTCTTCACCCCGGCCGGGGTCGGCACCCAGGTCGAGGAGGGCGGGCTGCCCTGGCGCTACGGCGCGGACGGTTCGGTGGCGCTGGCCTCGCCGCCGAAGGAGGTCAGGGAGTTCGGCGGGCGCCGCTACCTGCTGGAGGAGGCCGTCACCGCCGACTTCGCGCTGGTCCGCGCCGAGGTCGCGGACCGGCACGGCAACTGCGTGTTCCACGCCGCCGCCCGCAACTTCAACCCGCTCTGCGCCACGGCCGGCCGGACCACGCTGGTCGAGGCCGACCGGATCGTCGAACCGGGCGTGCTGGAGCCGGACGCCGTCCACCTGCCCGGGGTGTACGTCGACCGCCTGGTCCTCGCCGATCCCGCCGACCGCCGCGTCGAGCGCCGCACCGTCCGCACCGCGCTCCAGGAGGCCTGAGCCGATGACCGCCGAGACCTTCGCCGCCGCCCCGCGGTCCGTCGCCGCCCCGGGCCGGGCGCCCGAATCCCGGAACGCCCCGGACGCCCGGAGCGCTTCCGACGCGGACGCCCGGAGCGCTGCCGAGGCCCGGAACGCGCTCGCCGCGCGGGCCGCGCGGGAGCTCCGGGACGGCCAGTACGTGAACCTGGGGATCGGCCTGCCGACCCTGATCCCCGGTCACCTCCCCCCGGGCGTGCGGGTGGTGCTGCATTCGGAGAACGGCGTCCTCGGCGTCGGCCCGTACCCCCTGGAGGGCACCGAGGACCCCGATCTGATCAACGCGGGCAAGGAGACCGTGACCGTCACCGCCGGCGCCTCGTACTTCGATTCGGCGTTCTCCTTCGGCATGGTCCGGTCCGGTCGGATCGACGTCTCGGTGCTCGGCGCGATGCAGGTCTCGGCCGCCGGCGATCTCGCCAACTGGATGATCCCGGGCAAGATGGTCAAGGGCATGGGCGGGGCGATGGATCTCGTGCACGGCGCCCGCCGGCTGATCGTGGTCATGGAGCACACCGCCCGGGACGGTTCGCCGAAGATCGTCGAGGAGCTCTCGCTCCCGGCCACCGGGCGGGGTGTCGTCAACCGGATCGTCACCGACCTGGCCGTCGTCGACGTCACGCCCGGCGGGCTGCGCCTGGTCGAGACGGCGCCGGGCGTCTCGTTCGACGAGGTCCGCGCCGCGACCGGCACGGCCCTGCTGCCGCCGTCCTGACCGAGGGACCCGCACGGAGGCCGGACCACCCGTACGGCGGTCCGGCCTCCGCTCCTCCGTCAGACCGGCCCGCGTACGCGAGGCAGGAATCATCCCCTCATCACACCAACTCGGGCCGCATGGCCGGGAATCGTCATATCCTCACCCCGGCGCGATGATCGTTTCGAGGACTGGTTGCGATCACGTCAACCCTCCGGGAGAGTTGGGGCAGCCAGAAGGTCCCGCGCACCCGGAAGGGAGTCCGGAGAGCGCGCCGGGACCCCGCCTTCGAAGTGGCCGGACGACCGCGCGCGATGATCGGTCGTACACGTTTCACCGATGCCGCCCGGGAGCCGCCCGGGATCCGCCCGGCGACACCGCAGTCGCCCGGGCGGCGCCCCGCTTCGAAGGCCAGGCTCCGGGGGGAGCGGCCTTCCAGGACGCCCAGGCACAGCCACTGGGCATCGGATCGCACACCTCCGGTCGGAGCACGCACGATCGAGCCGGCCCGAGCGGCCGGCCACGGGGGGAGCCACAGTTGGTCAAGCAGTTCTCGCGGCGCCCGCGCGAGGAGAGCGCGCCCGGTGCTTCCCTGGCCGTCCCCGAAGCCCCGTACGACTACGCCCACTTCAGCCGGCTCGCCGGTCCGGCCACCACCCCGGGCGACGACGGCGACGCCCCCGGCCCCTACCGCGTCCGCTACCGGAGCCTGCTGCGCCGGGAGCCGCACCGGATCCGGGCCGCGCTGCTCCTGCTGGCCGCCCCGGCGGTCGAGTCGGTGCTGCTGGTCTGGCTGCTGCTCCCAGGCCACTGGCCGGTCCGGCCGGGCGAGACGCACGCCTGGCTGCTGATCGCCGACAAGGCGATGGTCACGATCATCGCGGTCGTCGAGCTGTTCCGCCTGGTCAACGTCGTCTCCAACACCCACGCCACGCTGGTCGCCCGCGACCCCGTGCCGGTCACGCCCGAACCGGGCACCCGGGTCGCGTTCCTCACCACCTGCGTACCGGGCAAGGAGCCGCCGGAGCTGGTGCGCACCACACTGGTCGCCGCGCTCGCCGTCCGGCACGACGGACCGTACGACGTCTGGCTGCTCGACGAGGGGAACGATCCCGCGATGCGCGCGCTCTGCGCCCACCTGGGCGTGCGGCACTTCAGCCGGCGCGGGATCGGGCCGTGGAACCGGCCCGAGGGGCGGTTCCGCGCCGGGAGCAAGCACGGCAACTACAACAGCTGGCTCCAGGCCCACGGCGCCGCCTACGACTTCTGGCTCTCGGTGGACACCGACCACGTCCCGCTCCCCGAGTTCGGCGAGCGGATGCTGGGGTACTTCCGGGACGAGGACGTGGCGTTCGTGGTCGGCCCGCAGGTGTACGGGAACTACCGCAGCTCGGGTTCGGCGGTCACCCGGTTCTCCGAGAGCCAGCAGTTCCTGTTCCACGCGCTGATCCAGCGGGCGGGCAACCGTTACGGCGCGCCGATGTTCGTCGGCACCAACAACGCGGTGCGGATCGGCGCGCTGCGGTCGATCGGCGGGCTGTCCGACTCGATCACCGAGGACATGGCGACCGGGCTGGAGTTCCACCGCCGCCGCAACCCGGCCACCGGGGCGCGCTGGCGGTCGGTCTACACCCCGGACGTCCTGGCGGTCGGCGAGGGCCCCTCCTCCTGGACGGACTTCTTCTCCCAGCAGCTCCGCTGGAGCCGGGGCACCTACGAAACGCTCCTGACCCAGTACTGGCGGGCCGCCTGGCGGCTGACGCCCGGCCGGCTGCTCAACTACACGCTGATGGTCTGCTTCTACCCGATGGCGGCGCTGACCTGGCTGTTCGGCGGGGTGTCGAGCGTGCTCTACCTGGGCTTCGGGGCCTCGGGGGTCCACGTCTCCTCGGAGATCTGGATGATGCTCTACAGCGACGCCGCCGCCCTCCAGGTGCTGCTCTACACCTGGAACCGCAAGCACAACGTCAGCCCGCACGAGCCGGCCGGGTCGTCCGGGGTGGCGGGCATGGTGATGTCGGCGCTGTGCGGGCCGATCTACGCGGCCTCGCTCCTCCAGGCCCTGCTCCGCCGGCGCAGCCGGTTCGTGGTGACGCCGAAGGGCCACTCGGCCAGCCCCGACCGGGTGGCGACGTTCCGCGTCCACCTGTTCTGGGCGCTGGTGTTCGGCGGGGCGGTCACGGCCTCGTTCTTCACCGGCCACGACCACCTCGCCATGCGCACCTGGGCCTGCCTGGCGCTGCTGCTGAGCCTGCTGCCGATGCTCGTGCTGGCCGCCGACGCGGTACGCCGCAGGCGGGCCCGGCCGATCTCCACGCTCACGGTCACCGGCGCCGCCGCCCCGAGGGTCCCGCGGCAGCCCCGGGCCGGGGAGCGTGCCGGGGCCGCCCCCGGCACGCAGAGCACCGAGGCCACGGCGCCCGCCGCCACCGGCCGCTGACACCCGGCCGCTCAGCCCCGGTCCGTCGAACCAGCCCGTCGAACCAGCCCGTCGTCGCGCCGCAGCAGGAGGGACCACCCACCGTGAGGATCCGCAACGCCGGCCGGACCAGGCGCTTCGCCCTCGGCAGCACGGTCGCCCTGACCGTGGCCGGGATGAACGCGCCGGCCGTCCTCGGCTTCGCCCACGAGCAGTACCACCAGTACGTGATCAACCGCCCGGCCTACAAGGCCGAGTACGGCCACTGGCAGACCGTCGTCCTCCCCGCCGAGTTCCGGATCAACGCCGTCCACGCCAGCCTGTTGCGCACCGGCAAGGTGCTGATCATCGCCGGCTCCGGGAACAGCCGGCGCAGCTTCGACGCGGGCTCCTTCAAGAGCCTGCTCTGGGACCCCGCCGCCAACACCTACCGGCGGATCCCGACCCCGGCGGACATGTTCTGCGGCGGCCACACCGCGCTGCCCGACGGCCGGCTGCTGGTGGCCGGCGGCACCCTGCGCTACGAGGCGCTGGACGGCGCCGTGAAGAAGGCGGCCGGCACCATGCGGGTGCGCAACGAGAACCCGGACGCGGCCCGCACCTTCCCCGAGGGCACGGTGTTCACCGGCCCCGGCGGCCACACCTACCTGTCCACCGCCGAGGTGACCGTCCCGGCCGCGACGAAGACCGGCGCCGGCGACCGGACGGTGGTGAAGGCCGGCGAGCAGCACGTGTTCGTGGAGGCGGTGGCGGCGGGCACCGGGTCCGTCGAGGACTCCCCCGCCCAGTACGCGATCAAGGGCCTGGACGGCGCCGACGCCCGCAACCTCTACGGCATGGCCGACCGGCTGACCCTGGAGAAGCAGGACTTCCAGGGCATCCGCTCCGCCTTCGAGTTCAACCCGGACACCGAGCTGTACGAGCAGGTCACCGACATGGCGTACGCCCGCTGGTACCCGACGCTCACCGGGCTGGGCGACGGGCGGGTGGTCACCGTCTCCGGGCTGGACGACACCGGGCAGATCCTCGGCGGCAACGACAACGAGATCTACGACCCGGCCCGCAAGACCTGGTCGAAGGCGCCCGACCGCTACTTCCCGACCTACCCGTCGATCTTCCTGACCGCCTCCGGCAAGCTCTTCTACTCCGGCTCCAACGCGGGCTACGGCCCGGCGGACCAGGGCCGCGACCCGGGGCTCTGGGACTTGCGGGACAACAGCTTCCAGCCCGTCCCGGGACTGCGCGACCCCGCGCTCACCGAGACCTCGTCCTCCGTCCTGCTGCCGCCCGCCCAGGCGCAGAAGGTGATGGTGCTCGGCGGCGGGGGCGTCGGCGAGTCACCGCTCTCCACCGCGCGCACCGACATCGCCGACCTCTCCGCCCCGAAGCCCGCCTTCACCCCCGGGCCGGACCTGCCCGCCGGCGGCACCCGCTACCTCAACAGCGTGATCCTGCCGAACGACACCGTGTTCACCACCGGCGGCTCCCGCGACTACCGCGGCAAGCACCGCAGCGACCTGCTCGAATCGCAGGTCTACCACCCGGACACCAACACCTTCAGCGCCGCGGCCGAGCCGACCGTCGGACGCGACTACCACTCGGAGGCGCTGCTGCTGCCCGACGGCCGGGTGGTGGTCCTCGGCTCCGACCCGCTCTTCGCGGACAGGGCCGACACCGAACCGGGCACCTTCGAGCAGCGGATCGAGATCTACACCCCGCCGTACCTGTTCCACGGCGCGCGGCCGCGGGTGACCGACGCCCCGGCCGGCGCGAAGCTCGGCACCACGCTCACGGTGGGCACCCCGGACCCGGCGGGCATCGCCACCGCCAAGCTGGTCCGGCCGAGTTCGGTCACCCACGCGACCGACGTCGAGCAGCGCTCGGTGGCCCTGGACGTCGGCGCGCGCTCGGCCGGCGGGGTCGCCCTCACCCTGCCCGGCAACCCCGATCTGCTGCCGCCCGGCTGGTACATGCTGTTCGTGACGGACCGGGCCGGCACCCCCTCGGTCGCGCGCTGGATCCAGGTGACCGCCTGATCCCCGGGCGCCCCGACCACCCGACGCGCCCGAGCGCCCCTCGCACCCGAACACCCGGCGCGGCCGCCCGGCTACCCGCCCCCGCGCACCAGCCCCAAGGCGTACGGCAGCCAGAACTCGCCCGCCCGGGGCTCGCCGCGGCCGCACTCGCCGTCCGACTCACCCGGGTTCTTGATCCACAGGTACGCGTCCACCCCGGGCCGGCCGGTGGCGGCGGTGGGCGGCTCGCCCAGCGCGCGGCCGGGCGGGTTGCACCAGGCCTCGCTGCTCAGCGGGCCGTTGCCGTTGCGGCTGGTGTCGATGACGAAGTGCTTCCCGCCCAGCGCGGTGGAGAGTTCGGCGCCGTACGCCGCGTCGCGGTCGGTGCTGTAGAAATTGGAGACGTTCACGGCGAAGCCGTCCGCCACGGCGACGCCGGACTTGCTCAGCGCCCCGGCCATCGCCGACGGGTCCTGGGCCCAGCCGGGGTTCCCCGCGTCCAGGTAGACCCGGACCTGCGGACGCTTCTTCAACTCCTGTACGGCGAAGGCCAGCAGGCCGTACCGCTCGGCGGCGGTATCGCCCTTGACCCCGCAGCCGTCCAGGGTGTGCGCGACGGCGTCCGGCTCCAGCACCACCCAGGCCTTGCGGTCGCCGATCGCCTCGGCGACGCCGGTGATCCAGGAGCGGTAGGCGGCGGCGTCGGCCGCGCCGCCGGCCGAGTACTGGCCGCAGTCCCGGTGCGGGATGTTGTACGCGACGAAGACCGGGGTGCGGTCCACCTCGGCGGCCAGGCGGCTCAGTTGCTCGACGCTGCCCGGGGCGGCCTGGTCGACGAGCCACTGCGAGGAGGGCTGGGAGGCGATCCCGGCGAGGGTGTCGGCCTCGGCCGTCCGGCCCTGACCGCGCAGCGCGGCCAACTGCCGGGCCGCGGACGTCCGGTCGGACACGTAGAACGTCTGACCCGGCAGCTGGACGGGCCCGGCGCCGGCGCTCGCCGTGGTGGAACCGGTGGGCGCGGGCGCCGCGGCGGACCCCGTGCCCGCACTCCCCGGCGGGTCGGCCGAACTCCCGCCGCCGCAGCCCGCCACCCCTGCCGTCAGCCCCAGCAGCGCCGCCCCCACGGCCAGCCGGAACCCCGCCCCTCGCCCTACCCGGCGCACGTACCGCCCCTCCCAGACCCGGTCCGGCGACCAGGTCGGCACCCAGCTTCGCACACCGGGTACCGGCCTCCGGCCGACGCCGGTGAACGGCCGGTGACGGCGGGCCGGCGCGACGCCCGGCCCGCCGTGCGGTCAGTCCTGCTTCAGGTTCGGCACCTGCCAGTCGATCGGGTCGACGCCGAAGCCGGCCAGCGCCTCGTTGATCTGCGAGAAGGGGCGGCTGCCGAAGAACAGCTTGGCGGAGAGCGGCGACGGGTGGGCGCCCTGGACCACGACGTGCTTGGTGGTGTCGATCAGCGGCAGCTTCTTCTTGGCGTAGTTGCCCCAGAGCACGAAGACCACCGGCTCGTCGCGCGCGCTCACCGCCTTGATCACCGCGTCGGTGAACTTCTCCCAGCCCTTGGCCTTGTGCGAGTTGGCCTCGTGCGCGCGCACCGTGAGCACCGCGTTGAGCAGCAGGACGCCCTGCTCGGCCCAGTGCATCAGGTAGCCGTTGTCCGGGGCGGGGATGCCCAGGTCGGCGTTCAGCTCCTTGAAGATGTTGCGCAGCGACGGGGGCGTCCGGGTGCCCGGGAGCACCGAGAAGCTCATGCCGTGCGCCTGGCCGTCGTCGTGGTACGGGTCCTGGCCGAGGACGAGCACCCGGACCTTCTCGTAGGGCGTGGCCTCCAGCGCCGAGAACTCCTGCCCGCTCGGCGGGAAGACCTGGTGCTCCGCGCGCTCCGCCGCCACGAAGGCCGCCAGCGCGGCGAAGTACGGCTGCTCCGCCTCGGCGCCCAGCACCTCGCGCCAGGACTCCGGCAGCTCCAGCCCGCCGACCGCCCCTGCTTCGACCCCGGCTGCTTCGACCCCGGCTGCCTCGACCACGCCTGCCTCGACCGTGTCCGTCACGACATCAACCTCCCACCGGACGGCCGCTCACCGCCGCACCGCCCCGACCTCCGGCGTACCGCGCCGCTTGCGCCGCCCGCCCTCTTCCACACCGAACGCTACACAGCTCCACCGACAACTCACTCCGCCGCGGCGCCCGCACCCACCGGCTCGACACCGGGCGGCCCGTCACCGACCGCGGGGGCGGCGGCAGCGGCGGCCCGCGCCACCCGGACGTGCTCGACCACGTTCAGCGCCACCACCAGCACCGCCAGCACCACCAGGACGACGAGCGCCGGCAGCCGCACCATCACCGGCACCAGGGCGAACACCACCGCCGCCGCCACGATCCGGGTGGTCGACACCGCGCGGAACATCATCCACCGGGTGTAGCCGAAGGTCAGCAGGTACAGCCCGCAGCCCCCGTACAGCAGCGCCACCGAGCCCGCCCCGAGGGCCCGCCGCGGGTCGGCCACCGTCTCGCCGAAGCCGACCGCGACCGCGATCACCCCGGCCACCAGCGCGAGGTGGCCGTACTGGAACACCCGGCGGATGACGTCCCGGCGGGAGTCCGCGACGGTCACGGCATGCCGCATGGCGTCCGCCGCGTAGACGAAGTACTGCCACCAGAGCCCGGCGGAGATGGTGAACGCCGCCGCCACCGCGGCCAGTTCGGCCGCGTCGAGGCGGACGGCGGCGGCCGTGGCGCCGATCCCGACGATCGACTCGCCGAGCGCCACCAGCAGGAACAGCGCGAACCGCTCCGGCATGTGCTGCGGGTGGTACGCCACCTTGGCCAGCCGGTTGCGGAACAGCACCGGGCCGGACAGGTCGCAGAGCGCGCCCAGCGTCCAGAGCACCAGCCGCGGCCCCTCCGGGAGCAGCCCGCCCACGAACAGCAGCGGCCCGCTGACCAGCACGCCCACCCCGTACGGTCCGCGCCAGACGCCCGGGACGCGGATCAGCAGCATCAGCAGCAGCACCCGGGCCGCCCAGTAGCCGGCGCCGAGCAGCACGCCCCGGCCCTCGTAGGCGCCGGGCACGGCCAGCGCCATGAAGAGGCCGGCCAGGCCGACGGCGAGGATCCCGAGGCGGTCCCTCGGGGTGTCCACGTCGCGGATGTTGGCCTGCACGGTGGTGCCCACCCAGCACCAGTACACCGGGACGAACACCACCAGCGCCCGCGCGACGCCGCCCCAGTCGTGGTGGTGGTGCAGCAGGCCGGAGACCTGCGTGACCGCGAAGACGAAGACCAGGTCGAAGTAGAGCTCCGCCCAGGTCACCCGCTTCTCGTCGATGGACTCCCCCGCCGTACTCATCCCGCCCCCTCCTCCGCATACGCAACAGGCGCACGCAAACGGACGGGCCCCGCCCGGCCATCGGCCGGGCGGGGCCCGCGTCATCAGAGCAGAGGCTAGACCAGGTCGACCAGGTCCGCGATCGACTGGACGACCCGGGTCGGCCGGTACGGGAACCGCTCCACGTCGGCGGCGGCGGTGAGGCCGGTGAGCACCAGGATGGTCTCCATGCCGGCCTCCATGCCCGCCACGATGTCGGTGTCCATCCGGTCGCCGATCATCACGGCGGTCTCCGAGTGGGCTCCGGCGCTGTTCAGCGCCTCGCGCATCATCAGCGGGTTGGGCTTGCCGACGAAGTAGGGCTCGACGCCCGTCGCCTTGGTGATCAGCGCCGCGACCGAGCCGGTGGCCGGCAGCACGCCCTCGGTGGACGGGCCGGTCTCGTCGGGGTTGGTGCAGATGAAGCGGGCACCCTGGTTGATCAGGCGGATCGCCTTGGTGAGCGCCTCGAAGCTGTAGGTGCGGGTCTCGCCGAGGACGACGTAGTCCGGGTTGTTGTCGGTCAGCACGTAGCCCGCCTGGTACAGCGCGGTGGTCAGGCCGGCCTCGCCGATCACGTAGGCGGTGCCGCCGGGGCGCTGGCCCTTGAGGAACTTCGCGGTGGCCAGGGCGGAGGTCCAGATGCACTCCTCCGGCACCTCCAGGCCCATGCCGGCCAGGCGCGCGCTGAGGTCGCGCGGGGTGTAGATCGAGTTGTTGGTGAGCACCAGGAAGGGCTTGCCGGACTCCCGCAGCCGGCGCAGGAACTCCTCCGCGCCGGGGATCGGCGTGCCCTCGTGGATGAGGACCCCGTCCATGTCGGTCAGCCAGGACTCGATGGGCTTGCGCTCTGCCACGTGCGTGTCTCCCGAAGTTGCAACGTCTTGCGATGGTCGTACCAAATCTGCGGCGCACCGCCGTCACCGTTGCGCCTCCCACCGGCCGGACCCACCTCGGGACACCGGACCGCCGGGGGTACTGCTGGCTGCCCCAACGGGGCACAGCCTAATCCGCACACCAGCCCGACGGCAGTACGTCCCGCCCACCGGAACGCCCAGGTCCGGACGACCGCGCCGGGACCCGCACCGGAGCCCGCACCGGGACCCGCACCGGGCCCCGGGCCGGGACCGGCTCCGGACGGGCTCCGGGACCGTCCTGCGGCTCTCCCGCCTCAACGGCTCCTTAAGCCGCCCCTAACCTCTCTGAGCGCCCCTCAGCAGGCCCCCGCCGCCCGGCTAGCGTGAACGGCACCACCCTCACCCCGCTCCCGCGAAGGAGTCCCCTCACCATGCCCGTGCGCCACCGCCTCCCCGCCGCCGTCCTCACCCTCGCCGCCGCCGGCCTCACCGTCGGGGTCGGTGGCGGAGCCGCCGCCGCGCACGGCTCGATGCAGAATCCGCTCAGCCGGATCGAGGGCTGCTACCTGGAGGGCGCCGAGCACCCGAAGTCGGCGGCCTGCCGGGCCGCCGTGGCCGCCGGGGGCACGGCCGCCCTCTACGACTGGATGAGCCTGCGGATCGGGGACGCCGCCGGGCGCCACCGCGAGCTGATCCCGGACGGCCGGCTGTGCAGCGCGGGCTCGGACCTGTACAAGGGCCTCGACCTGCCGCGCGCCGACTGGCCGGCCACCAACCTCACGGCCGGGTCGGACTTCACCTTCCGCTACCGCGCCACCGCGCCGCACCGGGGCACCTTCCAGCTCTTCGTCACCAACGCCGGCTACTCCCCGACCAAGCCGCTGACCTGGGCGGACCTGGAGCCCCAGCCGTTCCTCACGGTCACCGACCCGCAGCTGACGGACGGTTCCTACGTGCTGCCCGGCAAGGTCCCGGCGGGGAAGACCGGACGCCAGCTGATCTACGCGATCTGGCAGCGCTCGGACAGCCCGGAGGCGTTCTACTCCTGTTCGGACGTGGTCTTCGACGGCAGCGGCACCGCGCCGACGACGACACCCGCGACGCCGCCCGCCCCCGCTCCGGGCGGCACCGCCCCGGCTCCGTCGTCCGGGCACCCCGCCGGGCACGACCACACCACCGCTCCGGCCACGCCGACCGCCGCCCCGACGGCCGCGGCCACCACCCCCGCCGCCTCCGCCACCACGCCGCCGCCCACGGCCGGCCCCGCCGCGGTGGCCGGCCCCGGTCCCACCACGCAGGCCGCCGCGCCCGCCCCGGTGCCGGCCACCGATCACGAGCGGCTCGCCCAGACCGGCTCCGACCGCTCCCTCGGCGTCCTGGCCTCGATCGGCTCGGCCTTCCTCCTGGCCGGCGCCGTCATCGCCGTCATCCACCGTCAGCGCCGCCGCACCCCGGGCGCCCACGCCCGCTGACCCGCCCGCCGGCCCCGGCCACCCCGGACCGCCCGCTGACCCGCCCGCCGGCCCCGACCACCCCGGACCGCCCCGCCCCCGGACCGCCGGGACGCCCGCCGCCCCACCGGCGGGCGTCCCGGTCGAACCACCGCGGCCGCCTCACCGTCCGTCACACCGACGGCACCGAAACCGGGGCCAATCGGACACCTCGTGCTGGCGCACCGTGATTGAGTAAGGCGCATGAGCCCCTCCTCACGCCCTTCCCGCGACCACGACGGCCCCTTCCGTGTCGGCCTGATCGGCTACGGTCTGGCCGGAGCCGCCTTCCACGCCCCGGTGATCGCCAGCACCCCCGGGCTCCGGCTGGACGCGGTGGTCACCGCCAACCCCGACCGCCGCGCCCAGCTGCGCACGGACCACCCCGGCGCCCGTGCCGTGGACACCCCGGAGCAGCTGCTGGCCGACCGGGACGCGCTCGACCTGATCGTGATCGCCTCGCCCAACCGCACCCACGTCCCGCTCGCCCGGGCCGCGCTGCGCGCCGGGCTGGCCACCGTGGTCGACAAGCCGCTGGCCGCCACCGCCGCCGACGCGCGGGAGCTCTGCACGCTGGCGCGGTCGCAGGGCGTCCTGCTCTCCGTCTTCCAGAACCGGCGCTGGGACGGCGACTTCCTCACCGCCGCCCGGCTGGTCCGCGAGGGCGCGCTGGGCCGGGTCCACCGCTTCGAGTCCAGGTTCGAGCGGTTCCGCCCCAAGCCCAAGGCGGGCTGGCGCGAGCTGGCCGACCCGGCCGAGGGCGGCGGCACGCTGTACGACCTGGGCAGCCACCTGGTCGACCAGGCGCTCACCCTGTTCGGCCCGGTCGAGACGGTCTACGCCGAGATCGACACCCGCCGGGACGGCGCGGTGGTCGACGACGACGCCTTCCTCGCCCTCACCCACGCCTCCGGCACCCGCTCCCACCTGTGGACCAGCGCCATCACCCCGCTCGTCGGGCCCCGGCTGCGGGTGCTCGGCGACACCGCCGGATACGTGAAGTTCGGCATGGACCCGCAGGAGGAGGACCTCCGCGCCGGTCAGCGCCCGGACGGCACCGGCCGCGCCGGGGCGCCGTGGGGCGCCGACCAGCCCTCCCGGTACGGCACCGTCGGCACCGACGAGGACGCGACCACCGTCCCGACCGACCTGGGCGACTACCCCGCCTTCTACGCGGGCGTCGCCGCCGCCCTGGCCGACCCGGGCACTGCGCCGCCGGTCGACCCGCTCGACGCCGTGGCCACCCTGACCGTCCTGGAGGCCGCCCGCACCTCGGCCGCCACCGGCACGACCGTCCGGCTCGGCTGACCCCTTCCGGGGGCGCGGCGCGGCCGGTCGGACCTGGTCGGCCCCGGCTGGAGTCGGCCGGACCGAGTCGGATCCGGTCAGATCCCGATGACCTCGACGGCCGCGCCGAGGCCCCGGAAGTCCGCCACGTTGCGCGTGTACAGCGGCAGCCCGTGCGCGGAGGCGACGGCCGCGATCATCAGGTCGATCCGGCGCGGACGCGGCTGGCGCCCGGCGGCGATGGTCAGCGTGACCAGCGTCCCGTACCGGGCGGCGGCGGCCGCGTCGAAGGGCAGCGGGTCGAAGTCGGCCATCGCCGCGCCCAGCACCTCCAGCCGCGACGCCCGGCTGACCGCGTCCCGAGCCATCGAGACGCCCTGCTGGAGCTCGGCGAAGGTGATCGCGGTCAGCTCCGGCACGGCCGGCAGCTCGGCCGGGTTGAGCAGCGCCAGGTCGATGTAGACGCAGGTGTCCAGTACCCCGGCCGGGCGGCGCCGGGGCGCCCTGCGCCGCTCAGCCACGCCGCCGCTCGAAGGGGTCGTCGCCGTCGTCCCCCACCAGCTCCTCGGGGCCGAAGTACTCCTCGGCCTCCTTGCGCATCTGCTGGTAGTCCACCCGCGGCAGCTTCACGTGCCGCGCCACCAGTTCCTCGGCCGTGAGGCGCCGCCGCTCCGCGACCGGCCGCAGCTCCGCGACCTCGACCCCGTTCCTGGTGATGTGGAAGGTCTCGCCCGCCTCCACCGCGTCCATCACCGCGGCGGAGTTGTTCCGGAACTCCCGCTGGGTAATCGTCTTCATCCTTCCAAGGTAGCCCCGGGTAGCACCGCTGGCTACGGTGCGCGGGAGCGCCGGGGCCGCCCGCCGTGAGCGCGCGCTCCCCCGGGAGCGCCGGGCGTCGTACCATCGTCGACAACGCCCGGACCCGGTACCGCCGAGCACGGCGCGTCCGTCGGCACACCAGTCGGTTCGTCAGCCGGTACGCCCGGCAGTCGGTGCCCGGCACTCGGCACTCGGCACTTGGCAGGAGAGGAGCTCACCGTGGGATTCGTCGCGATGCTGCTCGGCCTGCTCCGGGTGCTGACCGGGGAGGCGCTCACCGACGGTGGGACGCTGACCTCGGTGGCCGCCGCCGCGGCCGTGGTGCTGCTGGCCGGCGCCGTCGCGGGCACGCTGGCCGCGGCCCGGTTGCTGGGCGCGCGGGCGCCGGCCGCCGTCCGGGACGGGACGCTGCGGCGTCGGGCGCTCCGGACGGCCTTCCTCCCGCAGCGCGATCCCGACGCCCGGGGCAGGCGACGCCCCAGGGCCCCGGGCGCGGCCCCGGCGGCCGCGTAACCACCCCTTTCTCCACCGCCGTCCACGCGGCCGCCCTCCGCCGATCACTCATGTCCTGAGACGCTGAGACCCCGGAGGGCTCGCTCCACCATGTCCGTTTTCGCAGTGCTCGACCCGGCCGTCGGCCTGGCCCACGACGTCGTCGCCTCCCTCGCCCAGCTGGTGCCCACCGCGCTGGCGATCGTCCTGTTCACCGTCTGCGTCCGGCTCGCCCTGCACCCGCTGGCGCGGGCGGCCGCGCGCGGCGAGAAGTCGCGGGCCCGGCTCGCGCCGAAGGTCGCCGAGCTGAACCGCAAGCACAAGGGCAAGCCGGAGAAGCTCCAGGCCGCGCTCGCCGAGCTGTACCGGGAGGAGAAGGCCTCGCCGTTCGCCGGGTGCCTGCCGATGCTGATCCAGATCCCGTTCTTCTCGGTGATGTACCGGCTGTTCACCACCCCGAACGACCTGCTCGGCCACACCCTCTTCGGCGTCCCGCTCGGCCTGCACGCGGGCAGCGCGCAGAGCGCCGCGCAGTGGGTGGTGTTCGGCGCGCTGTACGCCGGGCTGGCCGCCGTGGGGTACGTCAACTTCCGCCGGGCCCGCCGTGCGCAGGCGGCCGCTCCGAAGCAGCCGGCGCAGCCGGGGCAGCCCGGGCAGGCCGGACTGATGGCGGTCATGCCGTACCTGTCGTTCGGCACCGTGCTGTTCGCGGCGCTGGTGCCGCTGGCTGCCGCGCTCTACCTGCTGACGACGTCCGCCTGGTCGGCCGCCGAACGCGGCTGGCTGCACCGGGGCGGGACCGCGCCGGTGCCGGCGGTGGCGCTGATCTGACCGGCGCGCGCCGTACGGTCCGGCGGCGGGGCCCCCGCCGCCGGGCGGGTCAGGCGCGCAGCAGGTTGCCGATCACCGCGCGGGCGATCGTCGCCGGGTCCTCCCCGGCGCGGTCGGGCAGGCTCCCGCTGTTCCACAGCTGGGCGAAGCCGTGGACGATCGACCAGGCCGCCAGTTTGAGCTCGCGCTCCCGCGCGTGCTGCGGGGCGGACGCCGCGAGCGCGGCGGCGAGGGCCTCGTCGGCGCGGGCCCGGGCGGCGGACAGGTGCGGGTCGTCCGGGTGGTAGAGGCCGGGCTCGAACATGACCGTGAAGTGGGCGCGGTGCCCGACGGCGAACCGGACGTAGGCGATCCCCGCCCCGGCCAGGTCCGGCCCGGCAGCGCGTACCGCGTCGGCGAGGAGTTCGTACCCCTGGGCGGCGAGTGCGGTGAGCAGTCCCGCCTTGTCGCCGAAGTGGTGGGCGGGGGCGGCGTGGGAGACGCCGGCCCGGCGGGCCAGCTCGCGCAGGCTCAGCGCGGCGGGCCCGTTCTGTTCGATGGCCGCGGCGGCGGCGGCGAGCAGGGCATTCCTCAGGTCACCGTGGTGATAGGGCTGGGCAGACATGCCCCGATCATAACTTTCCATTGACAAGATGGCGCGGCCGCACCTAACTTGATGGTGTCAAGATGCCCTGCACGCAGGGCACCACCCGCACCTTCGGAGGCCGAGATGGCACCCCTGATCGCTCTTGTCGCCGGATTCCTGGCCGCCCGCCTGGCCGGACTGGCCGGTGTGGACGTGCTCGACGGCTGGCACCCCGCCCTGCGGGTCGGACTGGCCGCGATGTTCCTGCTCACCGCGTCCGCGCACTTCCTCCCGCGCCTGCGGAGCGGACTCGTCGCCATGGTCCCGCCGGGCCTGCCCCGGCCGGAGCTGCTGATCACGCTGACCGGCCTGCTGGAGCTGGCCGGCGCCGTCCTGGTCCTCGTCCCGGCGACGACCAGGCTGGCGTCCGCGGGCCTGATCCTCATGATGATCGCGATGTTCCCGGCGAACGTCTCGGCCGCCCGCCGCCGACTCCCCGGCGTCACCCCGATCGGCCCCCGCACCGCTCTGCAGGTGCTGTTCGTCGCGGCCGCCGCACTGACCTTCGCGGGCTGACCCCGTGCCCTCGCGCCTCCGTGCCGGCTCGGCGGCGCCACTCGGAGACCCGCCCCGGACCGTGGCCACGGCAGGCCGTAGCCTTTGATCGTTTCTGAGTCCGGCCGGACAAGGTGGAGGAATTCGTGAAGGTCGCAGCCCCGACGTTGGCCGAGATGCGGGAGGTCTGCCAGCCGCAGGCCAAGATGCAGAGCCGCAACGGTGAGCACTGGGCGGGCCGCCTCTACATGCGCCGGATCTCGCTGCGGACGACGCGGCGGCTGGTGCGGACGTCCGTCTCGCCGAACACCCTGACCTGGGTGATGGTGGTCTGCGGCGTCGGCGCCGGGGCCGCCCTGGTGATCCCCGGACTGACGGGCGCGATCCTGGCCGCCCTGCTGTTCCAGGGGTTCCTGCTGTTCGACTGCGTCGACGGCGAGGTGGCCCGCTGGAAGCGACAGTTCAGCACGGCGGGCGTGTACGTCGACCGGCTCGGCGCCTACCTGGCCGATGCCGCGCTGATGATCGGTGCGGGCATCCGGGCCGCCCGGGGCGGGTCCGACCTGTGGATCTCGGTCGGCCTGGCGACGGCGCTGGGCGTCGTCCTGCTGAAGGCCTCCACCGACCTGGTCGACGTGGCCCGGGCCCGCAGCGGGCTGGCGCCCGCCGACGAGGAGTCGACCCAGCCGCGCTCGCAGGGCATCGCCACCGCGCGACGGTTCGCCTCCATCTTCAAGATCCACCGGGTGACCAACGGCATCGAGGCCTCGCTGGTGCTGCTGGCCACGGCGGTGGCGGACGCGGCGGTCGGCAACCTCGGGCCGACCCGGATCGCGCTGGCCGCGATCGCGGTGATCACCTGGGGGATGGTCGTCGCCCACCTGGCGTCGATCCTCTCCTCGTCGCGCCTGCGCTGACCGGCCGCCGGACCGCCCCGGCGCGGTCGGCGGCGTCGCGGCGCAGGGCGTCGCTCCTCGCCTGGCAGACCGCGCCGACGACGGCGGACAGGACGATCAGGCTCAGGAGTCCGAGCACGGCGGACTCGTCGAGATGGCGCCGAGGGGCCTGCCGCAGCGCCAGCCCAGCCGCCAGGCGAGGCCGTGCATGAGGTCCTCGGCCTGCCGGGTGGTGAGACGGAAGACGAGCTGCTCGTCGGGATCCGCACCGACGGGGTCGTCGACGGCCAGCCGGAGCTGGACGGCGGCGTCCGGGGAGGGTTCGACGGCGAGGTAGGGGACGGTGGTGGTGGCGGCCTCGTGAGGCCGCGGGGGAACGGGCAGGTGGACGACGTTCACGCGACGGCGTCCAGCTCGAACCAGACGGCCTTGCCGCGCTTGCAGGGCTCGGCGCCCCACCGGTGGGTGAGGCCCTCGATGAGCTGGAGGCCGCGCCCGCACTCGGCGAGGTCGGAGGGGTGGCGCTGCTCCGGCAGCTCGCAGCTGTCGTCGTTCACGGAGACCCGCAGCGTGGTGTCGTTGATGAACACCAGGACGACCGGCGAGGACGTCCGGCCGTGCCGCCAGGCGTTCACGATGAGTTCGGCGAGCGCGAGTTCGGCGTCGGCGATGACCTCGGGGTGCCAGCCGCTCCGCGCCATGGCGCTGCGGAGGCCCTCGCGGGCGAGGGTGAGGGAAGGGGAGTTGCGGTTACACACGGGGAGTCTCCCTGCGGTGTAGATGGGGCACACCGGTGAGGGTTCCGCCGTGAGCAAGTCCGCAGCGGCACTGGAAGGACCACCTACGGATGCTCTTCGGTGCCCGGGCAGCAGGTACCAACTGCCCTAGGGGTTGGCGTTACTGACACGCCATCCGGTGAGCGGTGCATCACAGAACGTAAACCATTCGGGGCACATGTGCCCACACTTCTGCCCTTCTCTTCACTCGATCGATGGATGGCTGGACCAGCCAGTGGATCGAGGTGGATGCTGAGGGCATGCCACCACGAACAACCCCGACGATCAGGCAGGAGCGGGTAGGTATCGAACTGCGGAAGATGCGCGACGCCGCAGGCCGCACAACTGCTCAGGCTGCCGCTCTGCTCGGGCTTGACCGCACGAAGATCACTCAAATCGAGAAGGCGCACTACCCGGTCACGCCGGAGAGGGTGCGCATCCTGGCCTCCGACTTCGAGGAGAGTGACACCGCCTACGTCGACGCCCTCGCAGACATGGCCGAGGAACGTCACAAGGGCTGGTGGGAGGAGTACCGCGGTGCGGTACCAACTGGCTTCCTGGACATCTCCGAGATGGAGTTCTTCGCCAAAGAGATGCGCACCTACCAGGTGAGCCATGTCCCCGGTGCCATGCAGACCGAGGAATACGGGAGAGCCATCTTCAGTGATGTCTATCCGCCGCTTGCACCTCGCCTCCTTGAAGCCCGAGTCGAGAACCGAGTCCAGCGATCCGCGTTCCTGATGGCCGAGGGCGCCCGACCATATTCGGCCGTCGTGCATGAAGCCGCGCTTCGGATGTTGTTCGGAGGCCGCGACAGCGCCAGGCGGCAGTTGGACAGACTGCTCGACTACTCCGAACTGCCACACGTGTCGCTTCGCGTAGTCAGCTTCAGTTCCCACGGGTTCAAGGGCTCCGGTCAAGGCATCATCCACGCCAGTGGATCCGTGCCCCGTCTCGACACGGTCCAGTTGGACGCAGTTGGTGGGCCAGTCTTCCTCCATGAGCAGCGTCAGCTCGAAAACTATCTGCACATCATTGAAACGATGGCGGAGCGCTCCCTGACCGAGAAGCAGTCGCGTGACCTCATCAGGCTCATCAAGAAAGAGATATAGAGCGATGGAAGCACTTCACTGGAAGCGGCCCGAGGTCTGTGGGGACGGCGCGAGCTGCCCCGAGGTGGCCGTAACCCCCGACACTGTCTACCTCCGCAGCAGCCTCCAGCCCTCCGCCGTCGCCCAACTCACCACCGACGAGTGGCGTGACCTCCTCGCCGGGATCCGCAACGGCGAGTTCGACGTCTGACACCCGGGCCCGCCCCGGGCTCCCTCCCTCTCCACCGGGCCCGGGGCGTAGTGTGCGAACGGTGATCGAACTGAGCTTCCGGGGGGAAGACCGGTATCGCCCGTCGTGGCTTCATCTCGGCGTCCTCTGTGTGGTGTTGGCCGTCGAGGGAGTCTTCGCCGCCTACCGTCTCGGCCCGGCGGGCTTCGGCTGGGTGCTCGGCGGGACCCTGGTGCTGGTCGGCCTCGCCACCTCCGTCGTGCTCCGGTCCTGGACCACCGTGGACGCCTCCGGCATCACCATCTGCTGGGGCCTCGGTCGCGGCCGCACCTATCCCTGGCACGAGATCCGCTGGATCGACGTCCGCGAGACCGACAACCAGTACGGGAACTCGCTCGTGCCCCGGATCCGCCTCACGAACGGCCGGCGCCGCTCATTGCCCGGGCTCCAGCACAGCGACATCTACCCCTCCCCCGACTTCCGGGTGGACTTCCGGCGCATCGTCAACTGGTGTGAGCTGAGCACGGATCCGAGCATCCGCGTCCATCCGTCGAAGCAACTCCGCTACCGGGTGGGCCCCATGGCGGTCGGGGTCATCGCCGGTATCGTCATCGCGGTCGTCGTCGGAATCGTCTTCGTCGTGAAGAACTGACCCGGCCGTGCCTCGGCTGTGCCCCGAACCCCGCTCGAACCCGACAGGACGCCCCCGCATGACCAGCCCGCAGGACGTGGTCGAGCAGCAGCTCACCGCCTACAACAGCCACGACATCGACGCCTTCGTCGCCACCTACGCCGAGGACGTCCTCGTTCTGCGGCGGGACGGCAGCCGACTGGAGGGCCGCCAGGCACTGCGCGAC